>NZ_CP150951.2:1038750-1385000 GCF_038069655.2 Yoonia sp. BS5-3 | reverse complement strand
GGCGCGTAAGCAACTTGAAGGTCTTGGTGCTTACATGAGCGCGCAGTTTGATGGCTGGGGGCTGACACCGGCTGAAAAAGACGTCGCGCTGATGTTGCTCAAAGGGTTTTCGATGAAAGAAATCGCCAATCTGCGCGAGATCACCGACCGCACGGCACGGCAACAGGCGACAACTGTATATAGTAAGGCTGGCCTAAATGGGCGCGCGGCGTTGTCCGCCTATTTTCTCGAAGACTTGCTTTTGCCGCAAACCCAGCCTTAGGCCGCTTGCCGGGCACCTGCCGGTTTAGGTTTGCGCAAACGCGCAATAAGCAGGCCTGCAATAATCACCGCGTAAATGATCGGTTCAATCTGAAAGCCCTTCACCAGCCATAGATAGTGGACCACGGCAAGGATCGCGACGGGATATGTCAACTTGTGCAGGTTGCGCCAAGTGACAGCGCCCAGTTTACGAACGGACCGATTGTTAGAAGTAACCGCCAGCGGGATCATCAGAACAAAAGACGCCATACCAACGGTCACATAAGGACGTTTGACGATCTCAGTCCAAACGGCGTCCAGAGACCGCACATCAAGAATCGCCCAAACGCTGAAATGTGCAAGAACCAGGAAAAAGGCGCTGACCCCAATGGCGCGGCGAAATTTCAACAGGTTCACCCCAGTCCATTTGCGCAGCGGCGTCACCAGAAGGCCCAGCACCAGCAACTTCAATCCCAATTCACCATATCGGCGCTCTAGCGCGTTGATCGGTTCGACCCCAAGACCGCCAGTGATGGCCAGATAAAACAGCCAAACCGTCCAGAGCGCGCAGACTATATATATAGTCCACGCTGGAAGCTTGCTCAGCGCGCCATTGATTGCCTGAGAAAGGGTCATTGGCTCTCCTGCATGCAGCGTAGAACTTCAGCTGCCGGCACGGCCGCAGCTTCATAGAGCGATGCGAAAACCCCTTTTGTCAGGCAATCATCGCTTACTGACCAGCCATCCAGCTCGGTCACTACAAACAAGACCTTTTCATAAGGAACGGCATCGGACTGAACGTCATACAGCGCGAACATCTCGTCACTCCCCCCCATCGCGTCTAGTTGATCACGCAACGGCGCGCTCCAGATCAAACCAGCATTTGCGACGCCCGCCTGACGCCAACTGTCAACAACAACCACAAACACCTCGACGGCCTCAGAACCGTTCGCAGGCTGCACCCAGTCGGCCGACAAAATGCGATCTTCGATGTCTTTTGAGAACGCAAAATACGCAATCTCAACCGTACCAGACCCATCCGTATCCAAGGTCTTGCGTGATGCAGAACTTTGCGCCATCGCGACGCCACCAAGCAGCCCGGTGCAAACACCACACAGCATAAGATTGCGGATCATATGGTTCAGGGGCACGTTCATAGCCTCTAGATATCGACCGAGAGATCCTGGCCTTCATAAAGGCTGGCGACCTCATCTTCGTAACCATTGAACATCAATGTATCGATCCGCGGGGCAAACAGGCCGCCACCGATCCGACGCTCGGTCGCTTGCGACCAGCGGGGGTGATCAACGGTTGGGTTCACATTACTATAGAAACCATATTCGCGGGCATTGGCCTTGTTCCAGCTTGTGGGCGGCTCATCCTCGGTCAAGGTGATACGCACAATCGATTTGATCGATTTGAACCCATATTTCCACGGCACCACCAGACGGATCGGCGCACCGTTTTGGTTGGCAATCGGCTCACCATATATGCCAGTGGCCATAATGGTCAGCGGATGCATAGCCTCATCCAGGCGCAGGCCTTCGACATAAGGGAAATCCAGAACGCGGCGCTGAACGCCGATCATGTTCTCTGGCTGCACGACCGTTTCAAAAGCAACATATTTCGCATTAGACTGCACGCCAGCCTTGTTCAGGATGTCCGCCAGCTCAACCCCGTTCCAGGGGATGACCATCGACCATGCCTCGACACAGCGGAACCGGTAGATGCGGTCTTCGATGCTTAGACCATCCAGCAGGTCGGCCAGGGCGTATTCGCCCGGGTTATCGACCAATCCATCAATAGTGATCGACCAAGGAGAGGTGACCAGCTGATGCGCGTTGCGCGCAGGATCTTCCTTGCCGGTGCCAAATTCATAAAAGTTATTGTAGCTGGTGATTTCTTCCAGCGTGTTGGGATCCAGATCATTGGCTTGCGCCTTACCCGCCAAACCGATGGCGCCTAGGCCGACGGTTCCGGCCAAAATCTGACGACGGTTCAGATATACAGATTTCGGCGTGATATCCGTAGATGTCAGATCATTTGTCCAGCGATATGCCATATGGCGGTTCTCCGTTTAAGCGTTGTCGTCAGTTCATATAGGACAGTTATATTGTAAAGTGTCTCACGATGGCGCCAGATGGTTGAAATGTTCCAAAATTCAGCGGTTCTAATCACGGAATATCACAGATATGTGACTGGAAAATTGAAATCGGTGCGGCTTAGCAACCATGCGACACCGGTCAAGAGCTGTGCACGTGTTTCACGTGATGATCCGCAAAGCAAGCCTCCCGTAGAAAGGGCGATGCTGACGGAAAGCATCCTTTCAAATGGGAGACTTCACTATGCTACGCAGAACTTTCTTTGCACTGACCGCCGCAACCGCAGTTGCAACATCCGCTTTCGCAATGGGTGAAAAGGATATCGTCGACACCGCAGTCGAAGCCGGGACCTTCACAACACTTGTCGCCGCAGCCGAAGCTGCAGGACTGGTCGACACGCTGAAAGGCGACGGTCCGTTCACCGTTTTCGCCCCAACGGATGAGGCCTTTGCCGCACTGCCCGCCGGAACCGTCGAAGGGCTGCTGGAAGATCCAGACGCACTGGCCGCAATTCTGACCTACCACGTTGTGCCGGGCAAGGTCATGTCAACCGATCTGAGCAACGACATGAGCGCAACAACCGTCAATGGTGCCGATGTCACGATCATGACTGAACCAAGTGTCATGGTAGACGGCGCCAATGTTGTTGCCGCCGACATCGAAGCGTCAAACGGCGTGATCCACGTAATCGACTCAGTCATTTTGCCAGCAGGCTAAACCGGCCCTCAGTCGACTTTAGGTCTCGGCGATACACGCCGGGGCCTATCACGTTGCGATATATCGATCACGCCGGTGGTTCACTGCGATGATGACATTCAAAATCATCGCGCCCAAAAGCGAATATAAAACAACTGCGGACTCAAAAAACAAAAACGCGGCACCAAACACGACTGCATCAAAGATCAACTGAACCCAACCGGCCCGGAAACCGGTTGTGTCCTGAATAAGCAGCGCCACAACCCCCAAGCCGCCAAGCGACCCGTTATGCCGAAAAAGCGCAAGCAGGCCGACCCCTGTGATTGCTCCAAATGCAACCGCGCCAAAGGCTGGATGCAGATACGCGATATCGAAACCACGTGGTATCAAATCGGTAAAGACCGACAAAAGCGATACCGAGATCAGTGATTTGATCGTAAAAGCACGGCCCAGACGCCGCCATGCCAAAAGATAGAAGGGCAGATTTATGACAAAGAAAATCGTCCCGAAAGAATAATCGGTCAAATAGGATAGTATGACCGCGACGCCTGCGGTCTGCCCAGTGATAAGACCGACAGTCGTCAGCAGGTGCAAACCAAACCCGGCCATAAATATTCCCAGCGACATCCCTTGTATGTCGTCAAAAAGATCGTGCTGTGTTGTTTTTTCAGATGTTCGCATAGTCGCTTTCTGGAACAACAAAAGGCTAACGACAATGCCAGCGAGGGCATTCGGCGCCGAAAGACTGCAAATTGCCAAAATTGTCGCGTAAACGCTAAAATGAAAATCAGGAATATAATACGGGCGCGTGAATCCTGATCCACACGCCCGTATCACGAACTGTAACAGACTAGCTGCGTACACTTACGCTAATGCACGACCGCATCGTCAGGGCGGGGCCGGTTCGACGCGGAAAGGCGGTCCCCGACAATCAGCCCATCTGCGCCAGCAGAAACGGCGATACTATCGCCATCCATGACATCACCAGCCAAGATCATTTCCGCCAATTGGTCCTGCAACGCGCGTTGGATCACACGTTTCAACGGGCGGGCGCCGAACACAGGGTCATACCCCTCTTCGGCCAGCCATTTCTGGGCGGCCTCGTCCAGATCAAGCTGGATGTTGCGGCCAGCAAGGCGTTTCTCAAGACGTTTCAACTGTATTGTAACAATGCCTGCCATGTCCTCGCGGGCGAGCCGGTCAAAGATCACGGTCTCATCCAGGCGGTTCAGGAACTCTGGCCTGAAATGCGCGCGGACCGCATCCATCACATCACGTTTGGCATCCGCTGCATCGGCCCCTTCTGGCAATTGGCTAAGTGCCTGTGCGCCCAGGTTTGATGTCAAGATGATCAGCGTTTGCTTGAAATCGACCGTGCGGCCTTGGCCATCGGTCAACACACCATCATCCAGAACCTGCAAAAGCACGTTAAAGACATCCGGATGCGCCTTTTCAACCTCATCAAACAGAACAACCTGATAAGGGCGACGGCGGACGGCCTCCGTCAGAACGCCACCTTCGTCATAGCCAACATAACCCGGAGGCGCGCCGATCAGACGGGCAACCGCATGTTTTTCCATGAATTCAGACATGTCGATGCGCACCATCGCGCTGTCATCATCGAACAGATATTCAGCGACCGCTTTGGTCAGTTCGGTCTTACCCACACCGGTTGGCCCAAGGAACAGGAAGGAACCTAACGGCCGGTTTTCATCGTTCAGCCCTGCACGCGCACGGCGGACGGCGTTGGCAACTGACGTCACCGCCGCTTTTTGGCCAATCACCCGCTTGCCAAGCTCCTCTTCCATACGCAGCAGCTTTTCGCGCTCACCCTCCAACATTTTCGATGTTGGGATACCGGTCCAGCGCTCCACCACTTCGGCGATCTGTTCTGGGCGGACGGCCTCTTCGACCATCAGGTCGTCATTTTCTTCGGCCTCTGAAAGTTTGCGTTCAAGGTCAGGAATGACGCCGTAAGACAGCTCACCCGCTTTGGCCAGGTTGCCTTCCCGCTTGGCAATGTCCAAATCAGCGCGGGCACGATCAAGCCGTTCTTTCACCTCGCGGGTGCCTTCCAGCTTATCCCGCTCAGCCTGCCATTTCGCCGTCATTTCAGACGCACGGTCGTTCAAATCAGCCAGCTCTTTTTCAAGACGCTCCAAGCGATCAACGGACGCCTTGTCATCCTCTTTCTTGAGCGCCTCAGCCTCGATCTGCAATTGCAAGATTTGGCGATCAAGCGCGTCAAGCTCTTCTGGTTTGCTGTCGACCTCCATGCGCAGACGGCTAGCGGCTTCATCCATCAGATCAATGGCCTTATCGGGCAAGAAACGATCCGTGATGTAGCGATGCGATAGCGTCGCAGCCGCCACCAAAGCTGCGTCGGCAATACGGACACCGTGATGCAGCTCATACTTCTCCTTGATGCCCCGCAGAATACTAACCGTGTCCGTCACAGTCGGTTCTTCAACCATCAATGGCTGGAACCGACGGGCGAGCGCGGCGTCCTTTTCGACATATTTGCGGTATTCATCCAAGGTGGTCGCACCGACACAATGCAGTTCGCCGCGCGCCAAAGCCGGCTTGATCAGATTTGCAGCATCCATCGCACCATCTGATTTGCCCGCCCCAACAAGGGTGTGCATCTCATCGATGAACATGATGATTTCACCAGCAGCGGTTTCGATCTCTTTCAAAACGGATTTCAGCCGTTCTTCGAATTCACCGCGATATTTGGCGCCTGCAATCAACGCACCCATATCAAGCGACATCAGCTTTTTGTTGCGCAGGCTTTCAGGCACATCGCCATCAACGATTCGTAGGGCCAGCCCCTCTGCAATGGCAGTCTTGCCGACGCCGGGTTCGCCAATCAAAACGGGGTTGTTCTTGGTACGGCGACTAAGAACCTGCATGGCCCGGCGAATTTCCTCGTCCCGACCGATAATCGGGTCGATCTTCCCCTGCTCAGCAGCCTCAGTCAGATCACGGGCATATTTTGCAAGGGCTTCGAAACTGTCTTCAGCTGTGGCGCTATCGGCGGTCCGGCCTTTGCGGATATCATTGATCGCAGCATTCAGGCCTTGGGCCGTCACGCCGCCAGCATCCAACGCATCCTTGGCCTTGGATTTAACAACCGTCAACGCGGTCAAAAGACGTTCGACCGGCACAAAGCGATCACCTGCTTTCTTGGCAATCTTGTCGGCCTCATCGATGACTTTGGCGGTGACATTGTCCAAATATACCTGGGCCGCATCGCCAGTCACTTTGGGCAATTTAGCGAGGGTGGCATCAACAGCCTCAGCCACCGCCTTTGGATCGCCGCCGGTACGGGTGATCAGGTTTGAGGCAAGCCCCTCTTCATCATCCATCAGTGCTTTGAGCAAGTGTTCAGGCGCGAACCGTTGGTGGTTTTCGCGCATAGCGATCGTCTGTGCAGCCTGGATAAAGCCGCGCGACCGCTCAGTGAACTTATCTAAGTTCATGGGTCTCTCCTTTGTTAAGCGCCCAGTGATGCATGCCCGGCTTGGCGGCACATGCTGTGTTGAGCCTCGGATCATAGATGGGAATGCTGGCCGTTGCGTACAAGTGGGCAGGGTATGGATTCCCATACTGGGAAGCCCGGTTCTGTTTTCCCCGCGCAGATCACAATCGGAACGTGCATATAGCGGTTAGGAGGACGGACAATGTCAAACGTGATCAGCAAAGACGCTATTCCCAACCCGCGGATGCGGCTTTTCCCACTCTCTCCAGAGGCCGTGCGACGTCTGCGCGGCATCTCGGAATTCGCCAAGACACCCGAAATCCTGAACCGCCGTCACGACAATACGGCCACTCACGAGAATGATTTGCAGCGCCGTATGATCGGTCAGTAAATCACAAAAGGCGCAGCTGCGGGGGCAAGCTGCGCCTTTTGCATTCCCCTTTGTTGCGCTTGCAGCAGCGAGCCGATAGACCCGCGCCGATCAACAAAGGGGAAAAACATGGCTGATGACCGCCTGATCGTTGCAATGGACGTGCCCAATGTGCTGGACGGGCTGGAACTGGCCAAGACGCTCGGGGACAGTGTCAGCTTCTACAAAATTGGGCTGGGTACGCTGACTGGCGGCGGGCTGGCGCTGGCCAATGAGCTGAAGCAAGAGCATGCAAAACGCATTTTCCTGGATATGAAATTCTTTGATATCGGCGCGACGGTCGAAGCGGCGGTGCGCGGTGTGGCGCAATTCAACCTGGACTTTCTGACTGTACATGGGGACCCGCATGTCGTCCGTGCGGCACGCGAAGGGGCAGGCGGCTCTGATATGAAAATTCTGGCGGTAACGATCCTGACCTCACTGGACCGGGAAGATCTGGACGCATCCTGCATCAGGGCTGGTGACGTGACCGATTTGGTACAAGAACGGGCGGGAACCGCTCTGGCAAACGGGGCCGATGGGGTGATCGCATCTCCGCAAGAGGCCGCGCTGATCCGTGCATTGCCCGAGGCCGATGGCAAACTGATCGTCACACCCGGGGTCAGACCTGTCGGGGCTGATCTAGGTGATCAGAAACGGGTGATGACACCGGCGCAAGCGATTGCAAACGGGGCGGATCACGTCGTTGTCGGACGACCCATTTGGAAGGCTGCGGATCCACGCAAAGCAGCAAATGACATCCTAGCGGAACTGGGCTCGCCACAAGCAAAGACCCCCAACCAATAAGGTTGAGGGTCAAAACATCAGAACGCTAAAGACTTGCCTCGACGGCCCGTCAGTCGTTTACATCGGTTTCCCAGACTTTCACCTGACCTGAACGCAGACCAAAGACCTTGCGCATGACAAGATAGGAAATCAGGGACAAAACCGAAAAGATAACAAGGGTCAGCGCCAATCCTTTGGCCGAGATACCGAACAAGATCAGCAATCCCATAACGCCCGCGCCCAGCGCAAACCCCAGGAAGATATAGCCGGGAAGCAACACTTCAAGTGTTGCGAGGATCAAAGCCCCCGACATCCAAACCCACCATTCTGTCCAGAGTGGCATTATCCTCTCCCTTTCAACATCCCAAATGCATTGGTAAAGGCATCAACGGCATTGGCTGGCAAGACAACTGTCTGGCTGCCATTCCCGTCGCCCAATTTCTGCAGGGCTTCGACCTGTTTCAAAGCAACCTGATACTGGGCAGCTTCAAGACCGTTTTCAGCGATCGCCACGGCCACAACCTGGGTCGCATAAGCTTCGGCATCGGCCAGAATACGGCGGGCTTTCGCGTCCTGCTCGGCGGCATAAAGCTCGGCATCCGATTGCAGCTCAACGGCACGCTTTTGACCTTCCGCTTCGGTAACCTGCGCACGGCGGGCACGTTCTGCATTCAGCTGCTGCAACATCGCTTCACGGGTCGCCTGGTCAAGGTTCACATCAAGGATCTCAGCACGGGTCACTTCGATACCCCAATCATCAACTTGCTCGGCCACTTGGGCACGTACAGCATCAATCAGATTGGCACGGTTGGCCTGTACCTGGTCCAGCTCCATCCGGCCGATTTCAGACCGAACGATCCCTGCGACAGTTGTCGAAATCGCGCCATCAACGTCACGGATCCGGTACACAGTCTTTTCAGGTTCAATGATCCGGTAGAAAACGGATGTTTCGACCTGCAACAACACGTTGTCAGACGTGATGGCATCCTGGGTCATCGAGGGCAGCTGACGCTCGAGAATCGACACTTTGTGGCGGACACGGTCCAGGAACGGCACGATAAAGTTGATGCCGGGCCCAAGCACAGAGCGTAGCCGCCCAAGCCGTTCAACCACATATTTTTCCGACTGCGGTACAATCCGCACGCCGGTAAGAATACAGACGACAATAAAGACAGCGAGCAGCAGAAACAGTATGTTCTGGCCCAGAAATTCAGAAAGCATTTCCTCGATTGGCATAAATCAGTCCCTCTTTTGTTATAAGGGTCAGATAGGTATGTTTCAGGCTAATTTCAATGTATGCAAAGGCATACTGGTTTTCTTGAAGCGACCTGCGACACTATTGCAAACAATCTCTGCCGTCGCCGGGCTAAGGGTCCAACCCAAATGCCCATGTCCGGTGTTGTAGAAAACGCGGTCCGAACGTCCGGCACCCATACGCGGCATCATATTCGGCATCATGGGGCGCAACCCGGCCCAAGGCACAACGCTTTCGGTACTGACGCCGGGGAAGTGGGCTTCACACCAATCGACCAGCGGCTTGACCCGATCAGCGCGGATGTCACGGTTTTCTCCATTGAATTCTGCAGTACCCGCAATGCGGAACCTGTCGCGGCCCAGGCGCGACGTCACGATCTTGGCCTTGTCATCCAACAGAGACACGGTTGGCGCGGCATCCTGCGACGCCGTATCTTTGAGGTTCACAGTGATGGAATAGCCTTTGACCGGATACACATTCACACGGTCGCCCAGCATCTTCGCGAATGACCGCGAGGCAACACCGGCAGATACGACAACGCCGTCAAAACGCTGCGTGGTGCGGCCTTGAACTGTTACAGAGTCAGCGTCGGCCCGAACATTTTCCACCGCGTGACCCATTTCAAACTGAACACCCTGCGCCTGCAGCCAATCAGCCAGGCCAACCGTAAATTTGTGAATATCGCCGGTGCTATCGCTTTCGGTCCAAAAGCCGCCCAGAATATCGCCGCGCAATGTCGGCTCTTTAGCCAGCACCTCTGCCGGGGTCAGCTCGCGGCGGGTCAGACCGCCCTGCTGCAGCAAGCCGGTGACCTTGCGGGCATGGTCCAGATCTTGCTGTGTCTTGTAGAAATGCAGGATGCCGGCGGGCGTAAAATCAAAATCAACACCGGCTTGCTCAGCCATCTCGGCCAAACCCGCCCGGGCCGTCACAGCCAGGCGGGCTGTCTCAATCGTGTTGGCCTTGTAGCGCGGGATATTCCCAAGAAACTCGGCCATCCAGCTGATCTTGTGCCAACCGGGGCGTGGATTTACCGAAAGCGGCGCATCATTCTGCAACATCCACCGGATGCCTTTCAGAACGGTCGACCATTGGTTCCACACTTCAGCATTTGACGCGCTCAACTGGCCGCCATTGGCAAAACTGGTCTCCATCGCAGCATAACGTTGACGGTCAAAAACCGTCACTTCAAAGCCGCGTTTATGAAGCGAATAAGCAGTGGTGACACCAGTGATTCCAGCGCCAAGAACAGCAATATGAGGCATGGCAAAGCTCCGACCATCTGCCCCCGCCGTCTGCTGTACCTGAGAGATTCACCCAGCTCTGGGCTTGCTCCTTCGGCGGACCATTGAAGGCCTCTCTTCGGCGTTTTGCACCCCAACCGGTCCATTTGCCTGAGAGTGACCGGGGCGGTTGCTCCTTCGGCGGCGGACTGAACCGAACTCTCCCGGTCAGCGCGTTTCCTATACGAAACTTCTACGCGATTTATCTATCAAAGCAATTGAAAAATGTTGAAGATGCCGTGTGATCACTTCCATTTTCAACATTCGTGACCAAGACCCAACAATCTGGTCGAAAAATAAGCAGGATATGAAATGCCCGAACAGGTTCCATCACCTTTCAAAGCCATTCAACGCGTCGATTACACTGTGATCTTTGTGCGCGATATGGCCGCTATGAAGGGGTTTTACGAAAATATCATGCAGTTCACTGTGACACGTACGTTGTCGGCCGACTGGATTGAATATCAGTTAGGGCCTAATACGCTCGTTTTATCGCGGCCTGGGCGGACCGCGACCGACCCACCTGTCCCTGCTCAGACCGCTGCGCTACAGCTTGCGTTTAAGGTCGGTGCTGAACAGGTCGATGCCTGCGCGGCAGAATTGGAAAAGAAGGGCGTTACCATCATGTCGGGCCCAACCGATCATGCATTTGGACACAGAACGGTTTTCTTCCGCGACCCAGACGGGAACTTGCTGGAAATCTACGCCGAAATCTAAATGCGGGGCGCCCAAATTTCTAGAAATTTGGGGGTGCGGGCAAGCCACCCGTTTCTTTAATCCAAAGGGCCAAGCGATCCGGGTAATAATGCAAGACATCAGGCAAAGCGATAAACGCGTCATATGTGAACAGCGCCCAGCGCTGGCCTTCATCGCCAAAAACGATATCTGCCGCTGCCGCCGCGGGCATTTGCGCCACAAAGAACGCATTCCAGGTGGTCGGAACGCTGGCCGAGGAAAAAGCACGTTCCCATAACACGGCCTCGGCGGGGATGATCAGCCCGAGCTCTTCCTGGACTTCGCGGGCCATGGTTTCAAACGGGCTTTCGCCCCGCTCACGGCCGCCACCGGGTAAATCCCATCGGTTTGGATGCGGAATATGCGGCAGGTCATCGCGCAAAATGCTCACCAGCTGATCCCCAAGGAACAAGGCAACTTTTGCCCCATTATGAGGTGGCGTTGTATCCATATCAGCCGCCCCTTATCATAGAACCATGCCTGCCCTTTGCCGCGATTGCCTGACGACATTCGACAGCGACACCCGCTGTCCGGCCTGCCGCAGTCCGCGCGTGACGCGGCACCCAGAACTATTTGATCTTACCATCGCCCATATGGATTGCGATGCATTTTATGCGAGCGTTGAAAAGCGGGACAATCCCGATCTGGCCGACAAACCGCTGATCATCGGTGGCGGAAGACGGGGTGTGGTATCAACCGCCTGCTATATCGCCAGGATCAAGGGGGTGAAATCGGCGATGCCCATGTTCAAGGCCCTGAAACTCTGCCCCGAGGCAGTCGTTCTGCGGCCCCGGTTTGACGCTTATACCGAAGCGTCCCGGGCGATCCGGGCGATGATGGACGAACTGACGCCCGTGGTCGAACCCCTGTCCCTGGATGAGGCATTCATGGATCTCAGCGGCACCGCCCGGCTGCACCATGCGCCGCCTGCGGTCATGCTTGCCCGGCTGGTCAAGCGCATGAAGGATGAATTGGGGCTGACCGGCTCTATCGGTTTGTCACACAATAAATTTCTGGCCAAAGTCGCCTCTGACCTGGACAAACCACGCGGATTTTCCGTGATTGGCAAGGAAGAAACCACCGCTTTCCTGCGGCCCAAATCAGTTCGGCTGATCTGGGGCATCGGACCCGCAGCACAAACCAGCCTGAATAATGCGGGTATTCATACATTCGATGATCTGTTGCGCTGGGATCGGCGGGACCTGCATGATCGGTTCGGCGGGATGGGCGAACGACTGTATTCACTTGCGCGCGGTGAAGATGGACGCAAGATCAGTGCCCGCAACCCGGTCAAAAGCCTGTCGAACGAAACAACATTTAGCGAAGACACCGGTAATGACGATATCCTTGATGGGCATATCTGGCGTATGGCCGAAAAGGTCAGTGCGCGCGCCAAAGCCAAGGATAAAGCGGGGCGCGTTGTGACGCTCAAACTGAAGACGCATAATTTCAAGGGAATCACAAAGCGGCAAAGCCTGCATCACCCGACTCAAATCGCAGATACGATCTACCGGACCGCGCGTGGCCTTTTCGATCAAGTCGGTGATCGGGGGCCCTACCGGCTGCTCGGGGTGGGCCTGTCCGAGATCACATCCGCCGAGACCGCCGACCGCGAAGGTGATCTTCTGGACCCCGATGCTGGCCGACGTATCGACGCAGAAAAAGCCGCTGACGCCATCCGCGAAAAATTCGGCGCCGACGCGATCATCAAGGGACGCGCGCTGCGATAGAGCGGTTCAGCGCAATAAAAAACCCCGGCAACGCTGCCGGGGTTTGTTGTTTCAACAAAGACGCGTGGCTTATTCAGCCGCTTCTTCTTTCTTGATCTCTTCGCCGGTTTCCTGGTCAACCATCTTCATGGCCAGACGCACTTTGCCGCGATCATCAAAGCCGAGCAGCTTGACGAAGACCTCTTGGCCTTCCTTCAGCACATCGGATGGATGGTTCAGGCGGCGGTTTTCGATCTGGGAGACATGCACCAGACCGTCGCGCTTACCAAAGAAGTTCACGAAAGCACCAAAGTCGACCAGTTTCACAACAGTCCCTTTGTAGATCACGCCTTCTTCGGGCTCAGCCACGATCGAATGGATCATGTCATAGGCTTTCTTGATCGCCTCGGCGTCGTTTGACGCCAGCTTGATCACGCCATCATCATTGATGTCGACCTTGGCACCGGATGTTTCCACGATCTCGCGGATGACCTTACCGCCCGAGCCGATCACTTCGCGGATCTTGTCGGTTGGGATGTTCATCGTTTCGATCTTAGGTGCGTGGACGCTGAATTCATTCGCGCCAGTCAGAGCCTTGGACATCTCTCCAAGGATATGCAGACGGCCAGCTTTGGCTTGTCCCAGCGCCTTGGACATGATCTCTGGCGTGATACCGGCGATCTTGATGTCCATCTGCAAGGACGTGATCCCGTTTTCGGTACCCGCGACCTTGAAGTCCATATCGCCCAGGTGGTCTTCGTCGCCCAGGATGTCAGACAGAACAGCGTAAGAGCCGTCATCTTCCATCACCAGACCCATGGCCACACCGGCAACCGGCGCTTTCAAAGGAACACCAGCGTCCATCATGGACAGCGAGCCACCGCAGACCGAGGCCATCGAGGACGAACCGTTCGATTCCGTGATCTCGGACACGACGCGGATGGTGTAGGGAAAGTCTGTCGCAGCAGGCAAAACAGCCTGCAAAGCGCGCCAAGCCAGTTTCCCATGGCCAATTTCACGACGACCGGGCGAACCGACGCGGCCCACTTCACCAACCGAATAGGGTGGGAAGTTATAGTGCAGCATGAAGTTGGATTTATACATGCCGGTCAGCGCGTCGATCATCTGCTCATCATCGCCGGTCCCGAGTGTGGTCACAACGAGGCCCTGTGTTTCACCACGGGTGAAGAGTGACGAACCGTGTGTGCGTGGCAGGATGCCTGTTTCAGACACGATCGGGCGGATTTCATCCAGCGCGCGGCCATCGATACGCTTGCCGTCTTTGACAACAGCGCCACGCAGAATACCGGATTCCAGCTTCTTCAGGGCAGAGCCAAGGTTGGCATCGGCCTGTTGTTCTTCGCTCAGAGCTTCGACAATCGCGGCCTTGGCGGCGGCAACAGCGGCAGTGCGCTCTTGCTTGTCCAGGATCGCATAGGCGGCAGCCATCTGATCTTTGCCAGCGGCTTCGACAGCAGCATATAGATCAGCATAGTCGGGGGCTTCGAATGCGAACGGCTCTTTCGCGCAGTCTTCGGCCAGATCGATGATCAGGTCGATTACTGGCTGGATTTGCTCATGGGCGAAGGTCACGGCGCCGAGCATTTCATCCTCGGTCAGCTCATAGGCTTCAGACTCAACCATCATCACGGCGTCTTTGGTGCCGGCAACAACCAGGTCCAAACGCTGCTCTGGGTTCAGACGCAGGTTATGCATGTCATCGATTTCAGGGTTCAGGATGTATTCGCCATCCACAAAACCAACGCGGGCAGCTGCAATCGGGCCCATGAAGGGAGCGCCGGAAATGGTCAGCGCAGCAGAGGCGGCGATCATCGCGACCATATCAGGATCATTGACCAGATCGTGGGACAGCACGGTGCACATCACCAGAACTTCGTTCTTGAAGCCGGGGACGAACAGTGGGCGAATTGGGCGGTCGATCAAGCGGGCAGTCAGCGTCTCTTTCTCGGTGGGACGGGCTTCACGCTTGAAAAAGCCGCCTGGGACTTTCCCGGCGGCATAGTATTTTTCCTGGTAGTGGACGGTCAGAGGAAAGAAATCCTGACCCGGTTTTTGTGCCTTTGCGAAGGTCACGTTGGCCATCACGGATGTCTCGCCCAATGTGGCGATGACAGTGCCGTCTGCCTGGCGAGCAACCTTACCTGTTTCCAGTGTGAGCGTTTCTTCGCCCCACTGCATTGATTTTTTCACTTCGTTAAACATCATATTTTCCTAGTTGGCCCAGCGGGCCTTTTGCGTAGGGGGCGTATTCCCCCTCATTCCGGTATCTTCTTTTGTCGGGCGCTGGAATGCGGGCGCCGGCTTTCAGATTTGCGGGCCATATCGCAGTTTCGGGGTTTTGGGAAGAGAAACCGCGCGACGCTGCAGCTGGACGTGTGGTTGAGATAGGAAAAAGGGAATTCGGCCATACAGAATGCGTACAGACCCCGTACATACGGCGTATGTACAACAAAGGTGGTGCGTCCTGAAATTAGCTAGTCGGGCGCATTGGCCAACAGGCGGCGTAAACGCCTGATCCGCCGCATACCAAGAGGCTGATAGCGATGGCCATCGAACATTCCGCGCAGCGCTTTGTTGGACGGAAAGATTTCTCTGATACGCTGCGCGAACTCTACTTCACGATCCTCGGGCACACGTCCTGCAAATAGGATATGTGTCAGATGCATGAAACAGTTCGCTTGAACGAACGCAAAGAATTCCTTTGGGACATCTGGCGCATCTCTAAAAACCGATAAGGTCGCTTCCCATTGTTTGAAAGCATCAAAATGGTGATCTAGGCGGCGCTGCAACGTCGATTCTGAATGGATCCTGTACCGAACAATTGGGGCGCTCACGCCGACGACAGTATCCGCGTGAAAAATGCATCGATAGCACCAGGGCACATCTTCGTACTTTCCGCTGGGAAATTGGTTTTTGTGCCGCCGAACCATGTTTGTGCTGTAAAGTTTGTTCCACGGGAACGTCACATTCAGCATGGGCGCTCTTTTGGCCTCAAGTCCTTCGTAGACCCCCGCGCGGACGGCTGCACTGCGGCGTTGCTTGCCCGACGGATCAAAAGCGATGCCTTCAAAGATGCACATTTCCGCCCCCGGGTGTTCTTCGAGGGCGCGATGCATCACACTTGATGCATTTGAGTCAAAGTAATCATCGCCGTCCAAGAAGCAGAAAAATGGAGAACTCACTAAGGCCATCCCAACATTCCGGGCTCGGCCGGGACCCAAGTTTGCCGCATTTTGCACCAGTTGGATTCGGTCATCTTTGCTTTGATATTCTTTTGCGATCTGGAACGTTTGGTCGCCGGAAAAATCATCAACGATGATAATCTGATCAAATGCAGGCTGCTGTTTAACCGCTGAGTCGATTGCCTCTGCAATGAACGCTTCATTATTATAACAAATCAGCACAGCCGAAATCATGTTGTACCTTTATCTAAGCGACGCCTTTCCAACCGCAGATGCCGGGTGCGCGCCATCGGCAGCAAATCACAATATGACAATATCTGCTGTTCTTGCGCGATGAGGCCCCGTTCGTAGAAAATTTCCAGTATTTTCAGAACCAGATCGTAACTTTTCATAATGGCATCGGCGAGGATGGCGAGGTGCTTTAACTCTTCTTCAGGCAGTTTTTCAAGTTTTGGCAGCCCCCTGATAAGAATAGCATCACCATCAACAAGCTGGTTCTGATGATGTTTTTGTCTCAGAAACCTCGCAAACTTGCTATTGAGGGACTTTGATTTAAAGAAATCAAACTTGTGGAGGCAGTAGTCATGTTGCGACAAAAGCTGGAGTTGATCATGTAGAAGGGGCTGATTTTTATACAGTGGTATCGCAGCCACTTCGGTAAATACAGCTATAGCGTTTTTTAGCACGTTCTCCGCATTCTTGAAAACAGACAACTCACCCCCTTGAATGTCGATCTTGACAAGATCGACGTGTTTGATTTCGTCGATATCGTCGAGCATTTTTGTGTCCACTGTGGCCGTCTCAATGACCTCCATGTATTGCTTCCACTGACCAAGATATTCGAGCATTTCTGGATTTGGCTCTAACAGAGACGTAAAGCCGCTGTGCTCGCAAATATGGAGAGTCCCTCTTGTACCATCGCCAATAGCGTAGGGAAGAATTACCCGGTTTGGATGTGGATTTTCTTCCAAGCGCTGAAATGCTGCGGGCTGTGGCTCAAATCCATAGACGCATGCGAGGTTCTCGGACAGAAGCGCGTCATAGGGGGCAGGATTGATTGGGTTTGCGCCGATGTCGACAATTGAGGTTAGGCGTTCAGGTCGAAGCATATCGCGTAATACCCGCCACCGGTTTCTATCTGTTGTGGCATCCATTTGCTCACCTCATCAGTACAGACGACGTCTGACCTATTACCGGCATAACGCCAACACCAGACTTGTTCTTCTTGCTTGGCGCTTAGTGTTACACAATCCACCCGCTATACAAACAAAAACGCCCACCGGATGGGTGGACGTTTTCAGGAATTTCAGCGGTTGGCGCGGGATTAGCGGCGCAGACCCAGACGTTTGATCAGGTCTTGGTAGCGTGCTTCATCTTTGCTGCGTGTGTAGTCCAGCAGCTTGCGGCGCTGGGCAACCATTTTCAGCAGACCGCGACGGCCGTGGTTGTCTTTTTTGTGTGTTTTGAAGTGCTCGGTCAGTGTCGCGATGCGGCTGGACAGGATCGCAACCTGTACTTCGGGGGATCCGGTATCGCCGTCTTTGGTGGCGAATTCTTTCATGATCCGTGTTTTTTCTTCAGCAGTAATCGACATCGGGGTCTCCTTTGGTTTGAGGGTTGATGGCGCAATCCGGGATGTCGTCCAGAAAGGCCCATGGAGGGTCCGGCGAGGGATTCCCTGCGCGGATGGCTGCGTTTAGGGGGATTTCATCCAAAAGGAAAGTGTTTTGTTGCCCGCCTTACGCAGCAGGCACCAAAGATACAGCAGCCAGGTCAAGTTCTGTCAGATTGATAAAGGTTGCTACCGAGTGTCCGTCAGCCATCAGCACCAGCCCATCCTCTGATAGTTCCGTGCTTAGGGTTGGCGCATCCCCGTCGAATGTCACTTCGATCACGTCCTCAGCCGGGTCAAAGTCTTCGACGATCGTGTCATTCCCTTCTATCAGTTTGAAAGTGTCCGAACCTGTGCCGCCGTTCAGATTGTCGCCCGCACCGCCCATCAGAACATCATCACCCGCACCACCATTGAGGTAGTCGCGGTCGTCGTCACCCCGATCATAAAGCACATCATTGCCCGATCCGCCGTGCAACGTGTCGGCGCCGGAGCCGCCAACCAAAACATCATTTCCGAGCGATCCCAGCAACGCATCATCGCCGTCATCGCCCATCAGCACGTCGTCTCCATCACCGCCATTCAGTGTGTCATCGTCCGCACCGCCGGACAGAATATCGTCCCCGACATGCCCATTTAATTCATCTGCGCCGGCCCCCCCGAGAATCACGTCATCCCCACGGCCGCCATGGAGCTGATCGTCGCCCGCACCGCCATCCAGATAATCGTTACCATCTTCGCCATGGATGTAATCATCGCCTGCGCCCGTCTGTACGCTGTCATCTTCATCGCCCGAGAAGACAACGGTATCGTCATCGCTTAGCCCAGCGATATCAGCGACTGAGACGATCTCAACACTCGGGTCGTCCTCATCGGTTTCCTCAGGCAGATCGTCTTCGGCGACGTCATCCTCTTCGGGTCCGGTGATCATGATTGCTGATACGACAACGCCCATCAGCCCCAGAATGGCAAGCATCTTAGAGTCCCACTGTTCAGGGCCACCCACTGGCCCGATTCAGTGGGTACATAGCATGAACATTGCCAGAAGTGGCCGGAAAACCAAACTTAGGGTTAACACGCTGTTACCGGACCGCTGCCTACTCTGCCGAGAACCCGGCGAGATAGGCGTAAATGTCATAGGCTTGGTCTGCTTGACGAACCTGGTAGGCCATTTTGCCCCGCGCCCGCCGATTGTCGAGCGTCTGACGCAACCAACCGGTTGGATCCTGTACGTAGTTCACAAACGCCTCTTCTGTCCAGGTCGCCCCGGTCCCGCCAAGTTCGATCAGCCCATCGCTGTACCGATATTCCTCAAGCGCGCCGATTTGCCGCCCTGCCAAAGCGAAGAGGTTAGGCCCTGTCCGTGCGTTGCGCCCGGCCAGAACTTCGCCCGCATTATCCCGGACAACATGGCAAGCCACGCATTGCCGGTTGAATTGTTGTTCACCTGCAGCGGGATCGCCTTGCGTGGACGCGTGCCCATCTGCAGAGGCGGCTCCACCCAAGGCAGCCATTGCTGCTGCAACTACATAGCGCTTCATGATCGTTTCCTCTTCGATCTTGTGACCATTGCCCCGGTCAACGCGCAATTTAACGCGCCCTGCGGCCCGGTCCAACCGTAAATGGTATTCTGATCGGATATAGGAAGACCTGTGACATGGACAAGTGCGCCATGTTTTCACATTTTGGAAAACTGTCCCGATGCCGGGCCTTTGCCCAAGCGCAGAATCAAAGGGCCGGTCGCAACACTGCCGTTCCGACCGGTCCCTTTCGTTTCATTTAGAGGCATTCGGCCAGTGTTGCTGCCATATTTCGGATCAGTTGCGGATAAAGCGCCGTCCCCGGGTCAAGCGTTGCCCCAAGCGGGTCGATCACGCCTGTATTCGCGTCGGTGCCATCCAGGACCGCGCTGACCAGACCTGGGTTGAACTGCGCCTCAGCCAAGACACAACCGACGCCTTCGTTCCGCACCCGTTCTTGAATTTCGGCGATACGGGCCGGGCTTGGGTCAGATGCGTCCCCGATTGAGATCGCCCCAGACGCTGCCAAATCGAAATCTGTTTCGAAATACTGATAAGCGTCATGGAAGACGATGAAGGAACCGCCGCGCACGGGGTCGAGCAGGGCGTTGACTTCGCTGGACAAGGCTTCGAGCTCGGCCTGGCCTGCGGCCGCGTTCGCGAAATAGGCACCTGCGTTTTCCGGATCAGCGGCTGACAATTCCGCCGCGATCAGGTTCAGCCAAGCCGATGCGTTCATGGGCGACAACCAAGCATGCGGGTCGTGTTCGCCGTGGTCATGGGCGTCATGCGCTTCTTCGTGATCGTGTTCATCATGATCGTCGTCATGGGCGTGATCGTCGTGATCATCCTCATGGTCCTCATGGTCGTCGTGATCTTCTGCGTGATCATCATGATCGTCGTGATCATCATGATCGTCGTGGTCGTCATGTTCTTCGTGGTCGTCATGATGTTCATGCGCTTCAAACAAAGCCCCTTCGCGGAAGTCCAAGAGATTGGTTTCTTCCGCTTCAAGCAGTGTGATCACAGCCGCATCTGTTGACAAAGTCTCAACCGCCCCTTCAAGCCATGGGGTCAGGTCCTCACCCATCCAGACCACAATGTCCGCATTCTGCAATGCTGCCGCTTCAGATGGGCGCAGATTGTATTCATGTGGCGATACAGTGGGTGGCATGATCAAGCTAGGCTCGCCCACGCCATCCATCACCCGCGCCACAAGCGAATGGACTGGGGCGATATCGACCGCAACATTGGGCACATCAGCGAATGCTGTGCCGCCCATCAAACCGGCGATCATAGAGAGTGAAGTGAGCTTTCTGGACATTGGACACCTGATGTGATTGTATAACATTTCGGGTGTCATAGTTGATATAATATAACATGACAAGAGAGGCACAAACATGCATGGCAAAGACGCGTCCCCGCTTGGGTTTGAAGAGCACGACCATGCTGTCTGTATCAGCGAAGCTTTAGCGTCTGCAGAAGAGCAATGTGCTGCCACTGGCCTGCGCCTGACCCCTGTCCGCCGCAAGGTTCTTGAACTATTGCTGCGCGAACATCGTGCATTGGGCGCCTATGCCATTTTGGATATGTTGCGCGAAGCTGGTTTCGGCTCTCAGCCGCCGGTGGCCTATCGCGCTTTGGACTTTCTTGCCGAACATGGCTTTGTTCATAAGATCGAGCGCCTCAACGCTTTTGTCGCCTGCACCCATCCCGGCGAGGATCATTCCCCGGCGTTTATGATCTGCCGCCTTTGTGATACGGTTGCAGAGGCGCAGGCTGGTCCAACCAAGACGGCCCTTGGGGACGCCGCCCGTGCGGCGGGTTTTCAAATTGAAAAAACTGTCGTAGAGGCCGAAGGTGTCTGCCCGTTCTGCGTGGAAAAGGCTGAAAGATGACACTGATCACAGTCAAAAACCTAAGCGTCGCATATGGCGCAAATACCGTGCTGCGCCATGTAAACCTGCATGTCGAACCCGGTGAGATTGTCACGATTGTCGGGCCCAATGGCTCTGGCAAGACCAGCCTGCTGCGCGCCATCATCGGTGCGACGGAACCGGCCAATGGTGATATCACACTTAAGCCCGGTCTGAAGATCGGATATGTTCCCCAAAAGCTGCATATTGATCCAACCCTGCCGATCACGGTGGAACGGTTCATGCGTCTGACCCATCGGGTTTCCCGCGCCGCCTGCCAAGCCGCGCTTGAGGCCGCCGGTGTTCCTGATTTACTGAAACGGCAAATGTCCAAATTGTCAGGCGGGCAATTCCAGCGCGTTTTGCTGGCCCGCGCCCTGATTAATGCACCGGATATCTTGCTGTTGGACGAAGCCACCCAAGGGCTGGATCAACCTGGATCAGCTGCCTTTTATCAACAGATTGAGACCGTTCGCCGCGAAAGTGGCTGTGCGATCTTGATGATCAGCCATGAGCTGCATGTTGTGATGAGCGCATCAGACCGCGTTGTCTGCCTGAACGGTCATGTCTGCTGCGAGGGCACCCCGGCGGTTGTCGCATCTGCCCCGGAATACCGGGCGTTGTTCGGCACGGGGACCGGCGGTGCATTGGCCCTTTATCGTCACGATCATCATCATGACCATGACCACGCACATACCCATGAGGCCGCCGAATAATGCTGGACGATTTTATGACCCGCGCCACACTTGCTGGCGTTGGTGTCGCCTTTGCAGCTGCCCCATTGGGTTGCTTCGTGGTCTGGCGCCGTATGGCTTATTTTGGCGATGCAACCGCCCATGCCGCCGTTTTGGGTGTAGCTTTGGCGCTGGCCCTTGAGATATCGATCTTTGCTGGTGCAATGGCCGTCGCATTGGTCATGGCGCTAACCGTCAATTTTCTAGCGGGTCGTGGCTATGGGATGGATACGCTTCTGGGCGTTCTTGCCCATTCTGCCCTGGCGTTCGGATTGGTTGCAGTATCATTCCTGTCTGGCGTTCGCATTGACCTGATGGCCTATCTTTTTGGTGATATTCTGGCTGTTTCGCGCGGTGATCTTCTGGTGATCTGGGGCGGAGCCGCACTGGTTGTCGCGCTTATCTTGTGGCGATGGTCGGCGTTATTAACGGCAACGCTCAATGAGGAGCTGGCCTATGCCAGTGGTTTGCGCCCCAAGCGCGAACAGCTTATTTTGACCGTTGCCCTGGCCATTACTGTGGCTGTCGCCATCAAGGTTGTCGGCATTCTTCTGATTGCTGCGTTGCTGATCATCCCAGCCGCCGCCGCACAGAACCTGGCCCGCACCCCCGAAGCCATGGCCATGATCGCGGCCGGCATTGGTGCCACATCGGCCATAGCCGGCCTGCAGGGTGCCTATATCTTTGACACCCCTGCGGGCCCATCGATTGTCTGTGTCGCCGCAATCTTGTTTGTCGCACTGACATTGATTGGCTGGGGCGCCAGGCGCCTCAGCTAGCTTTCATCAAGCAAGGCTTGGCAGCCACAGCACGATGGCGGGGAACGCCACCAACAGGGCAATCGTCAGCGCATCTGCGATAAAGAATGGCGTCACCCCTTTGAATACATCCTGCACGGTCAGATCGTCCCGCACCCCGGCCACGACAAAGCAGTTTAGCCCAATGGGCGGCGTGATCAGACAAAACTCGGCCATTTTCACGACCAGGATCCCGAACCATATCGCACACATCGGCCCTGACATTCCAAAGGCACTATCTGCTGCTGCCACGGCTTCGCCCCCGTTAAGCGCCATCACCGCCGGATACACGACCGGCAGCGTCAAAAGCAGCATGCCGATTGCGTCCATGAACATCCCCAGCACCGCGTAGGCCAGCAGGATGCAGATCAAAATCAGCATTGGTGACATGGTCAGCGATGTAATCCAGTCTGAGAACGCGCTGGGCAAATCCGCAAACCCCAGAAAGCGCACATAGATCAAGACGCCCCAGATGATCGTGAAGATCATGACGCTGAGCTTCGCCGTTTCCAGCAATGCCTCTTTCAGTTGCGGCCAGCGCATCCCCTGATACAGCGCCATCAGAAAGACAACAAACGCCCCGATCGCCCCGCCTTCGGTTGGTGTGCCCCAGGCATCGCCCCCAAACGGGTTGTAGACAAAGCAGATGATCGTCACGACCACAAAGACAATCGGCAATGCCGGTGGCAGCGATACAAGCCGTTCGCGCCATGTATATCCTTTGACCGCTGGTCCGAAATCTTTGATCGTCAACGCCATCCCGATGATCAGCGCCGCATAAATCAGCGCCGAGAATGCCCCGGGGATGAACCCCGCCAGCAGTAGCTTTCCCACATCTTGTTCAACAATGATCGCGTAGATCACCAGAATTGCAGAAGGTGGGATCAGTGATGCAAGCGTCCCGCCCGCCGCCACGACCCCGGCTGCGAATTGTTTGTTATACCCAATTTTCAACATCTCGGGGATCGCGATCCGTGCGAACACTGCTGAGGTCGCCACCGACGCCCCTGACACCGCCGCAAAGCCTGCCGTTGCAAAGACCGTCGATACCGCCAAACCACCGGGCACCCAGGCGATCCAGCGTTTGGCCGCCTCGAACAATGCCTTGGTCAAGCCTGCATAATAGGCCAGATAACCAATCAGGATGAATGTCGGGATCAGCGAAAGCGCCTGGCTGGATACTTTGGAATGCGGAACTTGCCCGGCTGTCTTAACGGCCACCTCAAGCGCCCATGCGAATTCTGCAAAGTCATAGTCTTTGCGTTCCCAAAAGATCCAGATCAATCCGATCATTCCGGCCATGCCCGCTGCGAAGGCAACGCGCATCCCAAGAACGACCATCACCAGCAATCCGCCGGTGACCCACAGCCCAATCTCAATCGGTTCCATCAGTTCTCTGCCTTCAATTGATCGGCTTCCATCTGCGCTTGCTTGGCGGCATCCGCAATCAATGGAACGGCTATCGGATTATTGGTGATGACAGCGCGGCCATAGGCCCAGACCTGCAAGCAAAGCCGCACGCAGAGCAGGCTGAACGCCACTGGCGCAAGCAATTTCGCAGGCCAGATCGGTAGGGCGATGTCCATCGAGCTGTCCCGGCTCCAAAGTGGTGCGCCAAAGTCAAAGCTGCGCTGAAAATGCGCCCAGGTTCCCCAGACCAGCAGCGCGACCAGCAAAAGCACAAGAAGTGTTGTTATCAACTCAACCGCATAAAGCAGCCGCCCCCGCAATTGGCCCACGACGATGTCCATTCGGATATGTCCGCCTTCGCGCATCACATAGGAAATCCCCATGAAGGCGATCAGCGGCATCGCTTGTTCGATCCAGTCCACATAGCCGGGCAGAGGTGATGCCATCGCGTTCCGTCCCGTCACCGAGACGACCGCAAGCACCATCAGGCTGAACACCGCCAGCCCACTGATCAGCGCAAAAAATCGTTCAACATGCAGCAGCCCACGATCAAGTTTGCTGAGCATGCTGTCATCGGTCAGCACCAAAGATGCAGTTGCCATAGCGGTTCACCGAATAAGTTGGGAATGAATTGGCCCCGCCCAATCATTGATCAGGCGGGGCCGAATGTCGATCAGCTGTCGCCAGCGATCATGCCGGTCACAAGATCATAAAGCTCTTGCGCGGGCAGGCCAGCGGCTGTGTTCTGTTCGATCCACGCAGCGGCTGCTGGTGCGGCTGCAGCTTCCTTGAATGCTGCGATTTCAGCATCCGAAAATGAGACGACTTCGATATCACGCTCAGCCAGGGCAGGGCCCCATGCATCCATTGTCGCGCCGTTATAGTTGGCCACATAGTGATCCAGCGATTCTTCAACAGAGCCAAGCAGCGCCTCGCGGTGTTCATCGGACAGGCCATCAAGCGCGTCAGTGTTTACAACAACCGGGCAGTTCACCGTGCCGGGGTTGAGGTTTTCAGTCCACCAGGTCGCGTTTTCAATGGTTCCGAAGGACATATGCGCATGCGGTGCAAAAGCGACGGCTTTCACAACGCCCGAATCCATGGCTTGACGCACTTCAGAAGCCGACATGGATGTTGGAACAGCGCCAACTGTTTCCATCGCAGCACCGATACCGCCTGTTGCACGCACGCTTAGACCATCGAAATCTGACAGCGCTGCAGGCGCGTCACCAACACCAACGATGTTATATTGCGGCAGAGGCGATGGCATCAGCAAAGTCGCATTCCAGCGTGCCAGATCAGCCACAGTAGCCGGGTGCTGATACACGGCCATGGACAGTTCGATCTCTTGCTCAAGCGTCGATACGCCCAGGAATGGCAGCTCTAGAACTGTGATGGACGGGTTTTTGTCGCGGTGATAGCCGGCACAGAACTGTGCCATCTCAAACGCGCCAATCGAGATCCCGTCGAGGTTCTCGCGGTTATTCGACAGACCGCCATAGCTGATGTTCAGCGTGAACTCACCACCGGTTTTTTCGCTGACCAGCTCGGCCAGTTTTTCAACATGTTCGGTAAAGGCGCGCGGTGCACCCCACAAAGACACGTTCCATTCTTCAGCGGCGGCAGTCGTCGCGACGCCCAATGTCAGAGCAGCCACAGCTACGCGGTTTAGATAGTTTTTCATTTCAGACAGGCCTCCCAGTTTTGGTCCGGCCCTATATAAAACCAATTCCGCACGCCGCGCACATGAAGAAAAACGCGTGGGCGTCTGGCCTTGCCCTGCGGAAATCCGCAGAGCTATAAGAGCGCGTCTTTATCCAGCCCAAGCTTGACGATTTTTTCGTTCAAAGTCCGCCTGCCGATGCCCAGCGCATGCGCAGCATCGTCCATGCGCCCATCATGGGTTTGGATCGCCATGCTGATCATCTGCCGCTCGAGCGCGGCGACCGCATCACGGAGCCCTTGCCTGTCGGGTTGATCGCGCGGGACGCCTGCAATCGCATCTCGCATTGTCCCGACCCCTTGCTTGGCCATCATCACCCGCCGTTCGACGACCTGCCGCAATTCGCGCACGTTACCCGGCCAATCATGGGCGATCAGCCCCGCGATCTCGGATTCGGTCAGATCGGGTACGGCGGTTTGATAGAGGCCTGCAAATTCCTGCAAGAAACGCAGAGCAAGCAAAGTCACATCATCCGACCGTTCCCGCAGCGGCGGCAGGTTCAGCTGAAAGCCACTTAACCGGTACAGCAGATCCTGACGCAATCTGCCCTGAGCCACGGCCTGCGCCGGGTCTTCATTTGTGGCTGTTATGATTCGCAGGTCCACATGGTTGGGTGTCCCTTCCCCGGGCACCAACACATCGCCGCAATCAATCAGCCGCAAGAGCATCGGTTGCAGATCAGATGGGCAGGCGCAGATTTCATCCAAAAACAGTGTACCACCAGCGGCGCTACCTGCGATATGAGGCAGGTTCTCGGCCGATATTTGGGCGGTATTCACTGCGATAAATGGCCCATCGCACCGGGGCGACAGATCGTGAATCGCCCGCGCCACCACGTCTTTACCCGTTCCTGTCTCGCCCTGAATCAGGATGGAGACGTCGCCCCCTGCAACCATCGCAATCGTATCGCGCAGCTGGTGCATTTGCAGGGTTTGCCCCAAAAGCACCCGGTCCAATCCAGAGAGTTCTTGTATCCGCGCTTTCAGCCGTTCGTTACTTTGCGACATCCGGTGTTTTTCGCCCGCATGCGAGAGGATAAGAAGCAAGCGCTTGGGATCATAGGGTTTTTCGATGAAGCTGTACGCGCCCTGGCTCATCGCCTCGACCGCAGTTGGGATATCCCCATGTGCCGAGATCAGTACGATTGGCGGGGCCGCTTCCAGCGTTCGCAACAGATCAAGCCCTGTCATTTCGGGCATCCGCACATCGGATAAGATGATGTCTGGTTCGAATTGCACAATCCACCGCGCTGCATCCGTCGCCCGCGCGAGCGATTTGGCCACCCAGCCTGCCGCTTCGATCAGGTCGACCAATGAATTGCGCATCAATCGGTCATCATCAATGATCAGAACACGGTATTGGGTCATGGTTCCTCGGTCAGGTTGCGCGGCAAGCGGATATCAAAGACAGCCCCACCATCGGGGTTATCATAAGCAGAAATCGTCCCGTTATGGTCGGACACGATCCCTGCGGAAATCGTCAGGCCAAGCCCCATGCCCTGCCCGCTTTCTTTGGTTGTCGCGAAGGGTTCGCGCAAATCCTCAAGCGTTTTATCCCCCAGACCGTGCCCGGTATCGGCCACCTTGAACCACACCTGATCGGCCGCGCTGCCCGCGGTGATTGTCACCTGTTTTGCAACGCTATCTTCAACCGCATCAAGCGCATTACGCACAATATTGGTCACGACCTGTTCGATCCGCAATTTGTTGGCGACCAGACTGACCTCATGCTGCGGTGGTTGAAAATCAACAATCGCTTCGCGCGACTCGATACTGGGCTGGAGCATTTCAAGCGCGTCTTGCATCACATCTACAAGGTCAAACAATTCAAGACTGTCCCGCCCTTTACGCGAAAAGAATTTAAGCTGCTGGGTGATGTTTTCCATCCGCGCCACAAGCCCTTGCATCTTGTCATTCAGCGGCGTCGGCCCAACCGTCATTTCCGATGCCGCCAGCTGGTTGCGCATAGCTGCAATGGGTTGACCCAACTCATGCGTCACCGAGGATGCCAATTGCCCCAGCGCAGCCAGCCGTCCGGCGCGTTCCAATTCGGCTTGGGTTTTTTGCAGCGTCTGTTCCGCCATGCGTCTTTCTTCGATCTCAACCGCCAGGCGCGCATTGGCCGATCGCAGCGCCGCTTCTTCACGTTCAGAGCTTTGAAGCGCTGTTCGCACACGGCGTAACCGGCTAAGCTGCAGCACACTGACACTGAGCAGGACAAAGGCCAGAAACGCCCCGGTTGTCAGCCAGGCCCGTGTCCGCGCTTGATCATCCGGAGCAAAGAAGTGCAGCGACCACCCATTGGGCAAATTTGCGGTACTTAGATAGAGAAACCGTTCATCCCCGACGATTGCCGTTTGATCACGCAGTGCGACCGCCCAATTGAGCGGCTCCAGCGCCTCGGTTCCGAACTGCCGGGACGCGACCATTCTGTCGCGCTGCACTGATGTCAGCGGCGAGATCGTTTTGTACCGCCATGCCGGGTCCGATGCCAAAAGAACGACCCCATCGGCGTTCGCCAATAGGATCCGTTCCCCCGAAGCAAGCCAATCATCCTGCAAACGGGACAAATCGACCTTGATCGCCACAACGCCCGTGGTCGTCCCGCCAGAGCCCGGCACCGCCATGGCATAAAAATAACCAGGAATGCCCGTTGTTGCCCCGATCCCGTAAAATTCACCCAACCGACCTTGCATCGCCTCCTGGAAATAGGGCCGGTACGCATAGTTTTGGCCTTTGAAACTTTGTGCTGTCGCGGTGTTGGACGCGGATATCGTCAGCCCGTCATTATCCATCACGTAAATCGCATCGATCCCGGCGCTGGCCGAAAACCGGGCAAGCCGGTGGTCGAGCACCTCGGGCGGCTGCCCAGAAAGCGCCGCCGTCACAACAGGATCAAGCGATAACAGGAACGGCAAATGCGCAAAGTGGCGCAACTGGTTTTCAAGCGTACTGCGATAAAGCGTCAGCCGCGCCGCCGCAGTTTCGATTTCTTCTGCTTTGAAATAGGAAAATGATGCCCAGTGAAGCCCTGCCGCGATTACCATCACGATCGTCAGAAAAATCAAATAAGCGGCGCGCATGCCGATGATCTGAAGGGTATCTTGGCAAAAATCAAGCGCGGCAGTTCCTAAGCTGCCAGCCTTAACGACTACAAGTTGCGCACTTGTACCTGTGTCAGTCGCCGTTCTTCCCAATATTGCGGATCATCCCGGATAGCGTCCGGCAGTTTATCTTGCCGCAGCACACGGGACCGCAATGTCTTGACCTCAACCAAAGCATCTGACCCCCGCTTGGGCAGCTTGTCGCGCAGAAAACCATTGCGCAAGAACGCCTCGCGCGCCTTAAGCCTGCGCAGATCTTCGTGGATCAGTGCCAATTCATCAGCTGGATGTAATTTGCGGACCATCGGCACCCCATCATCTTTTCGGCCAACAAAAACCGGAAATATCAAGAAAGAGTAAACGCAGGTCAGTCGAGCTGCCGCGCCTCGTCAATCAACATCACCGGGATACCGTTGCGGATTGGGAAGGCGTAATTGCCGGATTTTGAGATCAGCTCTTGTTTCTCGGCGTCGTATTCCAGACTGCCTTGGGTCATTGGGCACACCAGTGCCTCAAGCATTTTGGGGTCGAATTCCGGTTCGTTCATTGCATGACCTCTTCACCATTGCCGCCGCGGAGGGAAAATTCGATCAGGGTCATCAATGTCTCGCGGCGGGTCGACAGAGATGGTGCCTCAAGAAGCGCCTGTTTGTCTTCGGCGTCAAACGGGCACAGCGTGGAAAGGGAATTGATCAGCAGCTCATCATCGGCCTCGCTGAGGCTTTCCCAATCAGTGGCAAGGCCCTGATCTTTCAAATACCGCCCCAACGCTTCCATGAAACGTGTCCGGTCGAAGCCATGGTCTTTTTCAGCTGGTCCAAGATCGCGGTCAAACCCTTGCCAATTCACTTTGCATCGCCGGTACGGTGTGAACCCGTCCACCTCTTCGACGATCCGGAAGCGAGAAGCCCCTGATAGCGTGATCATGTAGCGCCCATCTTCGGTTTCAGAGAAAGCGGTCAATTTGCCAGCGCAGCCAATCGTGTGCAGCTTTTTTTCCGAGCCGGGCGCCTCGTAGGGCTGCACCATCCCAATCAGCCGCGATGGCGTTTTCAGGACATCATCCAGCATCGCCAGATAGCGCGGTTCAAACAAATGCAGCGGCAGCCGGGAGCGCGGCAGCAGCAGCGCCCCGGGCAGGGGAAAAACCGGAATGATATCTGGCAGGTCTTTTGATGTTATCATTGATCAGAACGTAGGTCGTTCCGCCCATCAGGCAAATATCAATGATGACAGCTTTCTGCGCCCGTTCAGAACAATCGGATCCTTGGCTTCGCGTGCATCAAAAATGGTGAAAAGCTGTGTTTTCGCCGCCCCATCATTCCATTCGCGATCCCTGCGGAAAAGTTCGAGCAATTGGGCAACGGCCTCTTCCACCTCTCCGCTTGCGTGAAGCGCTGTTGCCAGATCGAAACGTGCCTGATGATCGTCCGGGTTACTGTCGACTGCCGCCTGCAAATCGCCCACTGGACCTGCCTTTGCGGCTTCGCGCGCCAAGGTGATTTGCGCATGCACCGCCTCAAGCAGCGGGTCGGTTGAAATTTCAGCAGGTGCGCCGTTCAAGATCGCCTCGGCCTGATCGACGTCATCTAGTGCCAGATATGCGCTGACCAAACCGGCATAGGCTGCCGCATTTGCCGGGTCTTCCTGCAAGATGGCGGCAAAGGTTTCGGCCGCATCCGCAGCAGCCCCTTCAGCCAACATCTGTTCGGCCGCTTCGATCGCAGCGCCTAACCCGTCATCAGCAGCACCGCCGCCCATGGCCGCGATCTTTTCCACAAAAGCATCAATTTCCGATGGCGGCAGCGCGCCTTGAAAACCGTCCACCGGGCGCCCCTGATAAAACGCATAGACCGTTGGAATAGATTGTACCTGCAATTGGCTGGCATAAGCCTGGTTCGCATCCACATCGATCTTGACCAGCTTGACCGCGCCACCCGCCTTGGTCACGGCAGCTTCAATCGCGGGCCCAAGCGTTTTGCATGGTCCGCACCATGGCGCCCAGAAATCCACGATGACCGGAACGCTTTGCGATGCCTCAATGACATCTTTGGCAAATTGCGCATCGTCGCTGTCTTTGATCAGGTCAGCGGGGGCGTTTGGGGTCGCATCCAATTCCAGCATGGTCCGTCTCCTTCATGAGTTGTTGGTCTCTATATGTGCGCAATCATGGCGAAGGCCAAGGGCAAAGGTGCTTTACCTGGGCAAGTGGCCGCCATAGCCTGCAATCATGAGCAAACTGACCCCAAAACTCGGCGCAATTGCTGTCGTTTATCATGATGGCAAGTTCCTGTTGGTCCAACGCCGCAAAGCGCCAAATGCCGGAACCTGGGGTTTTCCTGGCGGCCATGTTGAGCTGGGCGAAACTGCGCTGGAGGCTGCCGCCCGCGAATTGCGCGAAGAAACCGGTATTGTCGCCACCCCGCTGCATTATCTAACAAATGTCGATGCCATTACGCATGACGATGCTGGCACCATCACCCATCATTTTCTTTTGGCCGTCGTAGTTTGCAGGTATGAAAGCGGTGTTCCCGTCGCTGCCGATGATGCCGCCGACGCGAAATGGTTGACGCCGGACCAGGCCGCAGCTTTGCCACAAAGCCCCAGTGTGCAGCGCATCCTGGATATAGTGGTTAGCGAAACAGGATTTCCCTGACCCTAACGTACGACACCAACGATTGGCCCAAGTTGAAAACCAACATCCGACCGCCCGAGCGCTGGTGCATGTAGTCGCGACACTTTTCCATCGAAGTAAAGTGCGTTTGGCAATTGCAGGTAGTCCCGGAACAGCCTGCCGAATTCGTGAAAACTGACCCGTTCATTTGAGATAGCAAAGACGGCTTGCGTTCCGTCAGCGTTTGTCCCGACGCCGTTGCGAATAAAGCGCGACGTACTGTCCGGCAGAAACCGTGGATGCAGCGCGCCGTCAATCACCAGCATCGGCCCTGACTGCGTCGCATCCCGGCATGCAGGCGCTTGATCTATGAACGCCCTCGTTTCATAGACCTGCGCGCTGTCGTCGTTGATGCAAAACACCCCATTTGGCAGCAACCCGAAATTACCGGGCCCCGCATTGGGGATAACGTGCATCGTCTCGACCCCGTTTTCCACGTAATGCCCAACCGGAGACCGATCTTCGTGATACATCCCCGCATTCATTGCGAACAACAGCTGTTTGTCATCCAAATCGGCGTTGATCGCCCGAAAGCTGCCGAGAACCTCGCCCTGCGCATCCCGGTGAAAAAGCCGCAATGTTTCTGAAACGGCATCGACAGTGCAGGTTGTAAAGCGTTTGCCTTCGAACCGAACGTCTTCGCAGGTGACTGCAAGCGCCGGTGCCGCCATCAGATACAGAAGCGCAACCGCGATCCAGCGCATCAATCGTCAAGATCCTGACGTACATGCTCATCCGCGAGCAGCGCGCGGGTCGCATCCATTTGGTCATAGGTCCCATCGATCTGGAAACGCAGTTCGGGCGCGAATTTCATCGTGCCGCCTTTCACGACCAGATGCCGCACCTCATGCTGGTTCCGGCGCAGCGCTGCGAGCGCTTCGTCTTTGCCCTGCCCACCCAAGGGCAGTACAAATGCCGTTGCGATACGCAGATCCGGTGACATCCGCACTTCGCCGACCGTAATCGACATCCGCGCCAGTTCGTCATCATGCACGTCACCCCGTTGCAGGATTTCCGAAAGGGTCCGGCGTATCATTTCGCCCACCCGCAACATGCGCTGCGTCGGGGCCTTCCCATCACGATTTGCGTTCTTAGCCATATCATCCGTTTACGCCTTGCGCGCACCGATGCCAAGCAAGCCTTTGCGTCCGAGACAAACCGCCGCTAAAGACAGCCCAAACCATCAAGGAGCAAAACCATGTCAGACATTCCCGGCATCGTGATTACGGGTGCATCAGGCCGTATGGGCCAGATGTTGATAAAATCAGTGCTGGCGTCTGACAAATGCCGCCTAGTTGGCGCGTTGGTCCGCGATGGCCATGACTGGCAGGGCCTTGATATTGGCGTCGCCATGGGCGGTCAGCCTGTTGATGTCCCCGTCACCAGTGATCCGCTTGAGGCCTTTGCCAAGGCCCAAGCTGTCATCGATTTCACCACCCCCGCCGCAACTGTCGATTTTGCCGGGCTGGCGGCCCAGGCCCGTGCCGTTCATGTGATCGGCACAACCGGCCTGACAGATAATGATCTGAAAGCGATCAATGCGGCGGCCCGTCATGCCGTTATCGTGCGTGCCGGAAATATGTCACTGGGCGTGAACCTGCTGGTGAAGCTTACCAAGCAGGTTGCTGCCGCGCTTGATGAGGATTTCGATATTGAAGTCATCGAATCCCATCATAATCAAAAGGTAGATGCCCCATCGGGCACAGCGCTGATGTTGGGCGAGGCCGCTGCCGAAGGTCGCGGTGTTTCTTTGAACGATGTCAGTGACAGTGGCCGCAACGGCATAACCGGTGCGCGCAAAAAAGGTGATATCGGCTTCAGCGCCATTCGTGGCGGCGATATCGTCGGCGAGCATGATGTTCTGTTTGCAGGTCATGGCGAACGTATCGTGCTGCGCCACATGGCAACAGATCGTGCGCTGTTTGCAGGCGGCGCGGTGAAGGCCGCCCTTTGGGGCCAGGACAAACGCCCGGGTGAATATGATATGCTGGACGTTCTGGGCCTGTAGCATCCGAGAACCCAGCATCCGAAGTGAACCAATCGGGTCTTGGCAACGTAAGAGGAGTATTCTCAAACCAATGAGGTGCTCTGATGAAACATACATTAATAGCCCTGCTCATCGCTGTCTTCGCGGCGCCAGCATCCGCCGATAGCTATGTTCCCATCAAAGATCAGGCCACATTCGTGTCCCTGATCCAAGGCAAAGAGCTGCGGAACCGGCTTTATGGCGTGCGCCTGACCGTTTCTGGTGATGGCCAAATTGCCGGGGCTGCTTTGGGCTGGGACATCGCGGGATCATGGAGCTGGCAGGACGGGTATTTTTGCCGCGAAATGAGCTGGGGCAATGATGTGATCCCCTATAACTGCCAACTGGTCGAGGCGCGGGGTGATGACACATTGCGCTTTACCGTTGATCGCGGCGTCGGCCAATCTGCGTCGTTTAGATTGCAGTGATCCCAAGCTCAGGCGGGTTTCCTAGCCGGTCAGCCCCTCATAAAGCAGTTTTAGCGACATCAGCCCCAAGGCGGTTTCGATCAGAAGATAGAATATCCGCTCGGGCAATATCTTGGAGATACGTGCGCCGCTCCATGCGCCGAAAAGCGCCATGGGCGCTAACCAAAGTGATTGTGTGAAGCTGTCCCATGTTAGCTGGCCCGCCCAGATATACGGGCCCACTTTCATCAGGTTGATGCAAGCAAACAAGATCGCCGTGGTGCCAAGATAGGTCATCTTGTCCAGCTTTTGCGGCAGAATGTAGACTTGGTAGGGTGGCCCGCCCGAATGCGCGATATAGCTGGTCAGCCCGGCTACCGTTCCCCAGAACGCCCCCCTTGGCACATCTGCCGGACGCGCGGGGCTTTGTTTGCGTCGCAACCGTTTGAAAACGGAATCGGTGACAAAATAGATCCCGATTGCAGCCAGCAAGAGCTTGAGCGCATTTGCAGGCACGTGAGAGACGGACAAAAAGCCGATTACCACGCCGACAAAAGCAGCTGGGATCAGGATTTTCAGATTGCGTACCGAAAAGGCCTTTCTGAACAGGTAGATCGTATACCAATCCGCCACGATATAGATCGGTAAGAGCAGACCCGCGGCCAGCGCTGGATCCATGATCAAGGCCATCAGCGGCACGGACAGCATCGCAATGATTGGCATCCCACCTTTCGACAGCCCCATAAAGAACGCCGCGAGGCTTGCTACGATCCAAAAATCCAAAATATCCGCTCCGATCGGATGTGCCCGCATCTGATGAAGGGATGCTTGCGCCTCGGGCCCGCTGCATGCAGGGCGCCCAACTGTCATCAAGCAGATGTAGTCAGACAGCGTGACGCTGTCTACACGTGATCAAGGATATACCGCTTAGCCTTTGCCCGTGGTCAGCCAGGAGATGGCCGCAAGCATCACCCACGCGATTACGAAGCTCATGAAAACGGCGATGAACCAGAACAGCTCGGCCCCGCCATATTCAACTGCACCGCCACCTACTTCTAAAAATCGTTTGAGCAGGTTGATCCCGGTGATCGCGATCAAGGCCGCAATCAGCTTGGACTTCAGGCCGGCCAGATCGATCGCGTTGCTTTTTGCGAAGCCTTCCGAAGATGGCCGCAAATTCACGATAAAGCTTTGGTAACTTACCACCAGAATGACCAAGAGCAGGTTGATCCCCAGCGTCATCTCAACCAGCGAAAGCGCCATTACAAGCGCGCCCTCTTGGGTCATGGAGATCAGTTCGGGTATATATGTCAGCACTTCCCGGCAAAAGACAAAGGTCAGGAAGGCCAAGCTGATGACAACGCCCAAATACATCGGCGCCATGATCCAACGTGCCGCAAAAACGGCGCTTGTCACTTCTTGTTCTATGCCGGTCTTGTTCTCTGACATAAGCGCTCCTCCGCATTATCAGGTGTGACCGTGACGAGGGCAAAATTCAAAGTCAATGAAAGCAGACGAAAGGTAATATCCGTTTGATTACATGTCCTTTGTCGCTACCCGGTGTCGGCTGCAACGGCGGCCATCCAGCCGTGTTAGAGCGTCCACCCCCCATCGATTTTGAACTCTGATCCGGTCACAAAGGCCGACTCGTCCGACGCCAGATAAAGCGCCATGGCCGCGATCTCATCGGCGTTGGCGTTTCGGCCCATGGGTTGGCGGGCGACGAAGGCAGCACGCGCTTTTTCCACGCTGCCGAACTCTTCGCCCAGCGCCGCGATCCGGTTTTGCAGGGATGGGCTTTCGACCGTGCCGGGACAGATCGCGTTGCAGCGCAACCCTTGCCCTGCAAAATCGACGGCCACCCCTTTTGTCAGGCCGATCACTGCCGCCTTGGAGGCCCCATAGACATAGCGATTGGGTGCCCCTTTGATTGATGAGGCCCCCGACGACATGTTCACGATGCTTGCGCCCGGCTGCTGGGGCGAGGAGCGGTCTTTCAGCATCGCGGGCAGGAATGCCCGGATCATCCGGTGCATGGACTTCACGTTCAAATCAAAGGAGAAATCCCAATCCTCATCCGAGGCATCCAGCACAGTCCCGTGATGCACAAAGCCTGCGATGTTGCACAGCACATCAACATCGCCAACCCGGCTTGCATAAGCATTGATCGCGTCTACATCCGTGACGTCCAGCACCTGCTTGTCGGCGAAATCCGATCCGGCCAGCAAATCGCCGTTCAGGTCGGACGCAAAGACATGCGCCCCTTCGGCATTGAAAAGATCGGCAATCGCCTTGCCGATCCCCTGACCCGCCGCCGTCACAACGGCCCGTTTCCCTTGCAGACGTCCCATTATCCTGCCTCCACATTCTGGCGCTGATCGCCCAGCCCGTCGATGGATAGCTCAACCACGTCACCGGGTTTCAGATAGACCTTGGGGTCCTGGCCCATCCCAACCCCCGGAGGCGTCCCGGTCGAGATCACATCGCCCGGCTGCAGCGACATGAATTGGCTGAGATATGAGATCAGGAAGGGTACCTTATACACCATCGTCGCGGTTGAACCGTTTTGATATTGGTGCCCATTGACCGAAAGGCGCATGCCAAGGTTCTGTGGATCAGCGATTTCGTCTTTCGTCACCAGCCATGGCCCCAAGGGCCCGAAGGTATCGCAGCTTTTGCCTTTGACCCATTGGCCCGAGCGCCGCTGCTGGAATTCGCGCTCGCTGACATCGTTCATAATGGCGTAGCCCGCGACGTGATCCATCGCGTCGGCCTCATCAACGTATTTCGTGTGTTTTCCGATGATCACAGCCAATTCGACTTCCCAATCGGTTTCATTTGAGCCGCGCGGGATCTCAATATTGTCGTAGGGGCCGCAAACCGCACTTGTCGCTTTGAAAAAGATCACAGGTTCCGGTGGCACCGCCATCCCGCTTTCGGCGGCGTGGTCGGAATAATTCAGGCCGATGCAGATCACTTTGCCGATGTCGCCAACGCAGGCGCCGATCCGGCTGTTTTCGGGAACCTTCGGTAGCGTGGTTGGATCGATCTGGCCTAATGCGCTTAGGCTGTCCTCAGACAGGTTTGCACCCGCGATGTCATCCACATGCGCCGACAAATCCCGCATCACGCCGTCTTGGTCGATGATGCCGGGCTTTTCCTCGCCAATAGGCCCGAAACGTAGGAACTTCATCCAATTCTCCTCAATAGGTTGCCCGACCACCGGAGAGATCGAATGTCGCCCCTGTCGTAAAGCTGTTTTCTTTGGAACAGAGCCAGCCAATCATCGCGGCCGCCTCGTTCAGTTGCAAAAAGCGACCACGGGGGATTTTGGACAGCATATAATCGATATGCTCCTGGCTCATTTGATCGAAAATGCGGGTTTTGGCCGCCGCAGGCGTCACGCAGTTCACCGCGATATCCAGATGAGCGGTTTCCTTGCCCGCAGATTTGGTCAGGCCAATCACCCCCGCCTTGCTGGCCGAATAGGCGCTGGCATTTGGGTTGCCTTCCTTGCCAGCAACCGACGCGATCAGAACGATCCGCCCATAGCCGCGCTCTTTCATGCCCGGCAGAACCGCCCGCAACAGATAGAACGACCCGGTCAGATTGATCTGCACGATATCCGCCCAGTCCGACAGCGGATACTCCTCAATCACTGTATTGGGCCCGGCAATCCCGGCAGAGTTCACAACCTGTGTCACCGGCCCAAGCGCCGTTTCGGTCGTTGCCACTGCCGCCTCGATCTGGGCGTAATCAGCCATATTGACGGTGACAGTCTCGGCCTGCGGCAGCAGTTCTTTGGCTTCGGCCAAAGCGCTGGGGTCCATGTCCCAAAGGGCGATCTTGCTACCTGACGCCGCTAATTCCTGCGCGCAGGCCAGCCCGATGCCCCGGGCACCGCCGGTGACGACTGCGACCTGATCCATCACGCCAATGCCGTAATGACAGCATCTGTCGTGGTGACTGTCGCCACATTCTGCATGCCAAAGTTGATCGAGGCCCGATGCCAATCTTCATTCATGGTCGAGCATGCATCCTCAGGAACAATCATATGAAACCCTTTGTCAGCGCCTGTACGTGCCGTGTGTTCTACGCTCATATTCGTCCAGGAGCCACAATTGATGATCGTGTCGCGCCCGCCGTGGTGAAGATAGGCCTCTAGCCGGGATGTTTCCCAAGCGCTCATCGACATCTTTTCGACAATCAGATCCGCGCCTTGCGGCTCAAGCCCTTTTACTGGTTCGACGCCCCAGGTTCCACGTACCAAAGCATTCTCGCCCTTGAGCCCCTGCATCAGCGCCGCATGTTGCGCCAGATGCGGATGCCCCGGCTCGCAAACCATCCAGACATGGATCACCATGACCCCTTTGGCGCGGGCGGCATTGGCAAGGCGGATATTGTTGGCGACAACGTTCTGCGTGCGGGCGTGCAGCGGGCTGCCAGTTTCGGCAAAGGCACCGCCTTCGATCATCACGTCGTTCTGCAAATCCTGAATGATCATCGCCGTTTTGCTGGGCTCAAGACGCGCAATCGTGTCCTTGAGCTGCAATATATGCGCCGGGGCGCTGGGCGGCGGGGCCTTTGGCGTCGGCACATCTGCCTTGGGATGCATAAACGCCTCGGCATGGCCCTGCGTTTTGGTGCTGACAGCGTAAACGGATGTTTCCGCGCAGATATAGAGCGTGCTCCAGTCGCTATCGCCCCAATGCAGGTTTGCAGCCATCTCGGGCAGGATAATCTCGCCCAGTTTCATCCCGTGGAAATCGTAGACCCAAACGCCGCCGGGTGCGGTCACATAGACGTTGCCGTCTTTGTCGCTTTTCATCCCGTCAGGCACGCCCTTGCGCAGGGGCTCTATTATTCCGCTGGCGAAGATACGGGCGTTGCGCAGCATGCCGTCTTCGCCCACATCGAACATGCGGATATTGGCCTGATCGGTGTCATTGACCCACATGAATTTTTCGCAAGGCGACAGGCAAAGGCCATTGGGCTGGGTGAACATATAGCGATCAGACACCAGAACCGGTTCCTGCCCCGGCTGATGCCCCGGGGGCAGCATGTAAACCCCTTGGAACCCCATCTGCGTCGGGCGCTTAGTGCCAAAGTGGTCCATCCGCCCATAGGTCGGATCGGTAAAGAAAATTGCGCCATCACGGCGCACGATGATGTCATTAGGCGAGTTCAGCTCGCGCCCTTCGAAATGGGTGGCGAGCACCTCGCGCGTGCCATCGCGGCGGAACCGGGCGACCGAAGAGGTCGTATGCTCGCAAACCAGCAAGTTCAGATCGGCATCATAGGTCATGCCGTTGCCCTTGTTGGTGGGCTTTTGAATTTCGCTGACCCCCTGACCGGGCACATATTTGCGGCGGGTGCTGCCGGGGATATCCGAAAAGATCAGCGATTGCTCAACCGGGTGCCACAAGGGCCCTTCGGTAAAGATGTATCCCGTGCCAATCTGATGCACTGGCGCGTGCTCTTCTATCAGCGACAGAAACTTCGGATCAGTTGCGATGTGGCCCATGCGAGCCTCCCGTTGTCATAAGTGAATTTGCCCATCCTGCCCCGGGGAGAAACGGGGCAGGACAAAGTGTGAATGGTCCTACATCGGGAACCATTCGCGGCGCGGCAGGGTTTCTGTCAGTGGCCCGGGCACGACCATACCGGTGCGGCCAACAACCTGCCCGCGCTCGATTTTGGCGCCCTTGTCATGGGTGGGCAGCACGAAGGTGTAGTTGTTCATCAGTTTCTTGAACGCCGCTTTCTCGGCCCGCTTGGACCCGGAATGGTTCCCGGTGACCTGCGGTTCCATGTAGTTGTTCACACGGACATGGTTCACGATCTGATCGTTGAAATCATAGACGACATCACCGCAAATACAGGCGAGCCCCTCGGCTGTTTCCACAATCACGTTCATCGACCCTTCGGTATGGGCACCCGCCGCCTCGCACCAAACGCCAGGCATAACTTCTTCGGCGCCTGTCAGCTCCAAATCCATGAAACGCATGGCGTCCGGCTCATAGATACGCTCGACCAGGTGCTGGATGTCAGGCTTGGGGTACTGCGGATACATGATGCCCGAGACGCTGAACTCCATCTCGCGCCGGTTCAGGATGACCGTGGTGTTCATGGGGAACTTGTCGTCCTTGCCTGCGTGGTCAATGTGCAGATGGGTGTGCAGCACATAGCGAATGTCGCCCACCTTCAGCCCATGCTTGGCCAGCTGGTTTTCGATCATGTTGTCGTGGAACTGCAAGCCGCGCATGCCAAGGCTTTCCATGATCGCATTGTCGCGATAGCCAGTATCCACAACTATGGGATATTCGCCCCCGGTGATCAGAAACCCGTAAACCGGAACGCGCCGCGTGCGCCCGCATTCGTGCCCCAGCACGAGGAACGAGGTTTCAAGCTCGATATCCCCGAAATCCAGCACATGAATCTGTAGTGCCATGATGATTACTCCCTTTGGTTAAGTCTTCAGCCGGTAGACCCGGGCTGCTGTTTGCGAAAAAACGGATTGGTGATCGGTCTCGGGCACGGCCTTAAGATGCGCGCCGATGAGTTTGGGAAAGCTGGTCCACAGCTTTTCGATGGGGAAGTTGGACCCGAACATGCATCGCTCTGCCCCGAACAGGTCCAGAGCAACACCGATCTGATCGGTGATGTGTTTGGTATCATTCTTGTGCAGAAACGTACCGAGGCCCGACAGTTTGCAGACAGTATTCCGACACTTTGCCAGCGCCGTCATTCCGTCCAGCCAAAGCTTGCGCGTGGCCTTGGTTTTGTCCTCAAGCATGCCCGCGTGCTGCAGGATGAATGTCACTTGCGGGTTCGCCTTCACCAGCTTGACCGCCCCCGGCATCTGGCGCGCAAAGACCTGCAGATCAAAGCTGAACCCATAGTCGGCCAGCAGCCCGACATTCGCCTGAACCTGACTGTCTTCGCAAAGATCGGCATGGGGCGCAAAACGATAGAGCGGGTTTTCATGCCAGTGGAACTGATGCCTGATGCCCCGAACCTCGGGGATGTCCGACAGCGCCTTAAGCTGCGCCGCGCAGTGCCGGCTTGTCATATCGGCATAGGCAACGATGCCCATCGGCCAGCCGGTGCGCTTGCCTTCGGCCTGTACCCAGCGCGCTTCGTCCAGGGCCCAATTGGGCGCCCAATTGACCTGCACATAGACGGACCCGGTGATGCCGGATTTCTTGACGTCTTTGATATATTCTTCAATGGGATAGTCCCGCTTGATCGGGGCATAGGGCCCAAAGATACGCGGCTGTTCAGGCCCCAAAAGCCAAGGTAAGTCAGCTTGTCTCCAGATATGATGATGTGCGTCGATCATGCGGCCCTCGCGATACCTAGAACGTGATCTGAAATGGCCTGCGCCGTTGACCCGTCACCCAGATCGTCCAGCCACGGCAGGATGCCCATTAGCCCGGCGGTCTTGGGGGCAAAGCCTGGATCAGCTGCTAGCGGCGTAAGCCAGTGCAACCGCCAGGCCAGTCGCGACAGCCGGGCGGAGGCGTCGATCATCGCCGCCGGATCATCCCGTTCCAGCCCGTCCGACAGCACAACCACCAGCGCGCCGCGCGCAAAACCGGCATAACGCGGAACGGCCAGATAGGCCTGCAGCGCCTCACCTATCCTTGTGCCGCCATCAATATCGCTGACGGACTGTGCGACCCGGTTCAGTGCAGCATCCTGATCAGAAAGTTGCAGTCCTGTCGTGATCCGCGTCAGCCGCGTGCCAAGGGTGAAAACCTCCGCCTTTTCCGCCGATTGCACCAGCGTATGGGCGAAACCCAGCAAGGCGTCCGACCGATCTTTCATCGACCCGGACACATCGACAAGGCAAACGATCCGCCGCTGACGCGTCTTGCGGCGCGATTGCGGTAGCACCATCAAATCGCCGTCGGTACGGGCCGCTGCCTTGAGCGCGCGGCGCAGGTCGATCCGGTCGCCCTTGCGGCTACGCTGACGGCGATAAGACAGGCGGCGCGGCAAACGGGCCGCCGCCTGATCGCGGAAGACACGCAAGGCATCCCGGTCGGTCTGAATGGCCCGCTGTGCCAGCCGTTCTGCGGCGGTTGCCTCATCCCCGGTGGGTTCTTCGGCCTCTTCGACCTCAATCTCGATGGTTTCGTCTGTAGGCTCAACCGCGTCGATGTCGTCATCATCGCTGTCCGCATCTGCAGCCACCAATTGGCCGGCAAAAATCGCGCGGAAAATGGCGTCAAACTCTTCACGCCGTTCGGGCGGGATCGCAAACAGGGCCAGGGCGCTGAGGTAAACATCATTGATCCCGCGCGCGCCCAAGACGCCCACCGCCTCGATAAAGCCTATCGTCTGGTCGGGGGAGACGGCAAAGCCCGCCTGCCGCAGCGCTGTTGCCAACGCAAAGAAGGGGTCCAGCACCTGCCTCATGCCGCTTGCCCCGGCAATATCTGGTCAAGCTTGGGCGCAAGATAAGCCAGATCATCCTGATCCTTGATCGCCACACCAATCGCGCGGGCGAAGGCCTCTGGCCATATCGCGCCTTGGGTGTTCAGCAGCGTCGCCGCTTCGGCCCATTCGATGGTTTCGGCCACGCCCGGCGGCTTGGCCAAGGGTTCGGCCCGCATCAGATTGACCGAGGCCACAACCGCCTGTGCCGTTGCGTCCGCCACGGTCGAGGCGCGGGTCAGCACGATCTGGGCCTCAAGCGCAGGATCGGGGTAATCGATCCAGTGGTAAACACAGCGGCGGCGCAGCGCCTCGTGCAGATCACGGGTCCGGTTCGAGGTGAGGATCACAACCGGCGGACGGCTCGCCCGTTCTGTACCCGTTTCAGGAATGGTGATCGTGAAATCGGATAGGAATTCCAGCAGGAATGCCTCAAACTCCTGATCGGCGCGGTCAATCTCGTCAATCAGTAGCAACGTATCGGTCGGGTTGCGCAAAGCTGTCAGCAAGGCGCGTTCGAGCAAGAATTGTGTGCCGTATAGGTTTACCTCACTGTCCTGAAATTGGCGCAAGGCCAGCATCTGACGCGGGTAATTCCATTCATAAAGCGCGGCTGCCGCATCGATCCCTTCATAACATTGCAGCCGGATCACATTGCGGCCCAGCACACCGCCCAGCGCCTTTGCTGCCTCGGTCTTGCCCACACCGGGCGCGCCTTCCAGCAGCAGCGGCTTGGACAGGGCAAGGCTAAGGTAGGCCGAGGTCGCCAAAGCAGGGGACGCCACATATTGCGCATCTGTCAGAGCCGCTTTCAGCTCTTCCGGGCTGTGCAGCCCGGCGATATTGGCGTTAACCGACATCAGCCGCGGCTACCCGGGTGACGCGGGCCGGGCTTGGCCCCGCCATTGGCCTGAATGCCGCGCAGCACCTTCTCTGGCGTGATGGGCAGTTTGTCGACGCGCACGCCAACCGCGTTGTAAACGGCATTGGCGATGGCTGGCAGAACAGGGTTCGCGCACATCTCGCCGGGGCCCTTGCCGCCATACGGCGCATCGGCCGCAGGGCGTTCCAGCACCGCCAGATCATGATCCACAATCTCACCCGGCCCCGGCATCAGATAGGTGTTAAAATCCTGCGGCAGGTGATCGCGTGCTGGGTAATAAGGCTCTGTCGTTTCATAGAGCGCGTGGCTCACGCCCATCCACGCGCCGCCGACCAATTGCTGTTCCACCAGCTTCGGGTTCAAGGCGCGGCCAAGCTCATAGGCAGAGTTGATTTTGACCACCTCAACCTCACCTGTTTCATCATCGACGTTCACGTCGATGACTAGGGCCGCATGGGCATAGGTGGTCACGGGGCTCATCTCGCCGGTTTCCCAATCCACGCCCGATGGTTCGATCAGGAAGATACCGCGCCCGGACAGGGTGCGCCCCTGTTTGAACTGGGCGGCGATGGCCGTATCGGCCACGGTGATCGTCTTTGACGGGGCCCCTTTTACCTGAATATTGCCGCGCCCGTCGGTGTCCAGATCAGCCGCGCTGACTTCCAGTTCCTCGGCGGCGGCCTCCATCATCTGCGCGCGCGCCTCAGAGGCGGCACGGATTACTGCATTGCCCATCCGGTGCGTCCCGCGTGAGGCGAAAGATCCCATATCATGCGGGCCAGTGTCGCTGTCGGCGGTGTCCACATAGACATCTTCCAGCGGAACGCCCAAGGCCTCGGCCGCGATCTGGCGGCAGACGGATTTCATCCCCTGTCCCAAATCAATGGCCGAGAGGGTGACCATGAATTTCCCGTCCGGCGTGGAATGCACCAGCGCCTGAGACGGATCGCCCCCAAGGTTCATGCCAATCGGATAGTTGATGCAGGCAAAGCCGCGTCCAGCGTGTACGGTCATCAGCGCCTCCTTGATCCTGACAGAAAACGGGATGCCCCGGGCCGTTTGACCCCGCGTGAAAACGGCTGATCGGGCTCATAAGGTTTCGGCTGCGCCGCAGGCGGCGTTGCCGGAGCAGGCGTTGGGGCTTGCGGCGGCGTCGCAGCAGGTGGCGCAGCGGGTGGGGCAGAGGCAGCCTGTGCTGGTGGAGTCGGGGCCGCCGCCGGTGGCGTGGGCATGGCGGGTTGCGCTTGCGGGGCGGCATTTGCCTGCGCATGGGCCGCGGGATCATGATGCCCGACACGTTCTGGCGCGATCTGCATATCCGGGCGCTGCACCGGAACAGCCATATGGCCCTCGCCCCGGCTGCCTGCGGGCAATCTGCTGGTGCCCGGCGCAGGGGATGTGCTGGCCGTGCGCCCGGCACGGCGTTCGCCGATCTTGCCTTCGCCGTCCAATGCCGTTTCCGGGATCGCCTGCCGCGCAGCATCCGTGCCGGTTAGCGAGGAGGCGGCCATATCCTCGGCCGACAGGCCCCAACCCGCTTTGCCCGCAGCGACCTGACAGCTTTCGACCAAGGCGCAATTTTTCGCCTCGCGCCGATGCGCCTTCATATCGCCATCGCGATAGGCGTTCTTGATCCGCAGGCTTATGGGATCGACCCCAGCCGCCTCGGCCACGCGGTCCATATGGCATTCAATTGCGAAATCGACGCCGGTAATGCCAAAGCCGCGCATCGCGGTGGCGGGCGTGCGGTTGGTGTAGACGCAATAGGTGTTCGATGCGACGTTCGGGATGGAATAGGGGCCGGGCAGGTGGCCCGTGCATTTTGTGCCCGCATAAGAACTCAGCCGCGTGTAAGCCCCCGCATCAAAGAAGCCGGTCAATTCACGGGCGACGATGGTGCCATCGGCCAAGACGCCATCTTTAATGCGCCACCGTTCGGCCCCGCGCGGCGCGCCAACCTGCATTTCCTCTTCCCGGTCCCATTGGAACTTGACCGGTTTGCCCGTCAGCATGGCACCCAAAACCGCCATCGGTTCAACGATACTGTCGACCTTGCCACCAAAGCCACCGCCCACCGTGCCGCCAATGAAGTGCAAGCGAGAGGAGGCGAGGTTCAAAAGCTTGGCCGAAGTACCCAGTGAAAAGAACAACGCCTGCGTACCTGTATGGCAGACAAAACGATCTGCGGTTTCCGGGGCTGCGATGGCACCGCAGGTTTCAATGGGGGCCTGCTCAATCGGGGACATTTCATATTCGGCCGCGACGATGTGGTCGGCCTGGGCAAAGGCCGCCTGCACATCGCCAAAGCGCAGTTTTACATGGTCGTAAGGGCCGTATTCAAAAGTGTTGTTGGGGTAGGCTGGATTGACCGAAGGGGCCCCCAGCGCAATTGCCTCTTCCACATCCAGCACATGGGGCTGCACATCCCAATCGACCCGCACTTCGGCACAAGCCGCGCGGGCAATCGCCTCGCTTGTTGCGATAATGGCCAATATCGGCTCGCCAGCGTAACGGACCACCTGATCTGACAAAAGCTGCTCATCATCACGGCCAAAGCCGATCAGCGACAGCAGCGTGTTGAGGTTATTGGGCACGTCCGATGGTCGAATGACACGCACAACGCCCGGCATCCGCTCTGCCGCTGACGTATCGACCGAACGCACCTTCGCATGATGATGGGGCGAGCGGACGCAGCGCATATGCAGCAACCCATCAAACAGATGATCATCGTAATAGGCAGTACGGCCGCGCACATGACCTTCGATATCCTGCCGCAGCTTGGGCTTGCCGATCTCGTTCAGATTGTCATCGCGTTCATCGGCGAACAGGTCTTTGCGGAATTCGATGCTCATGCGCTGACCCTTCCTTGCATGCGGGCCGCTGCGTCGAGGATCGCATCAACGATGGGCTCATAGCCGGTGCAGCGGCACAGGTTGCCGCTGATCGCTTCGATCACTTCATCGCGGGTGGGGCGCGGATTGCTCTCCAAGAGGGCTTTGGCCACCATCAACATGCCTGAGGTACAGAACCCACATTGCGCGGCGAACCCTTCGGCGAAGGCCTTTTGCAGCGGGTGCAGCTCTTCGCCGCCAAGGCCGCCGGTGGTGGAGATATCGCTACCCTGCGCCGCTACCGCCAATGTCAGGCAGGACAAGTGCGGCTCGCCATTGATCAACACGGTGCAGGACCCACAGGTGCCTTGCCCGCAACCAAATTTGGGGGACAGATCGCCCGCCTCGCGGCGCAGCGCCTCTAGCAGGTTTTGGCCGGGCTCAACAAAGATGCCAGCCTCTGCCCCGTTCAAAGTGAATGTGATCGGTGTCTTGGGCATCAGCGTTCCCCCAACAAAAGACGGCGAAGGTGGATCGGCGCGACCTCGCGGCGGTACCAGGCACTGGCAAGCGCATCATCCGCAGGGGCCAGATCATTAGCGCAGGCAGCGCAGGCGGCGGCCACGCCTTGGGCATCCAGCGTTTTACCCGCCAAAGCGGCCTCTGCCGCCTTGGCGCGCAGCGGGGTTGGCCCCATCGCACCAAAGGCGATGCGGGCCGCGTTGACCTGCCGGCCCATCCCGTCGATATGAACTGCGATAGACAGGACGGAGACGCCCTTGGGCTTGGTCCGGCTGACCTTCGCAAAACGCAAGGCGTCCGCGCGGGGCGGATCGATCAGTACGGCGGCGACAATCCCGCGGGCCGAGGCCCGGTTTGACAGAAACGCCTCGATATCCTCTGTCCTGCCATCGGCCCATTGCACCTGCGCACCCAGCGCCAACAGAGCTGTCGCGAAATCCCCGTAGGGGTGCGGGGCAAAAAGGTTCCCGCCCACCGTCGCCATATTTCGGATCGCCGGGCCACCTATCGCGCGGGCGGCGGGGGCCAGGGCCGCCAGATCAGAGGAGCGGATAATATCGGTCATCGTCGCACCAGCCCCAATCGCAATCTGGCTACCGCGCCTCTCGATCCGCGCAAACCCAGGGTCAGTGATGCGCAGGATATGGGGCACCTGATGCGGCCGATAATTCACCTCGCGCATCAGCAGCGTGCCCCCTGCCAAAACCTTCCCATCCTGCGGCGGCGCGGCAGAGAGGTTTTCGATTGTCGTCACCTGCATCATACGCTCTCCTGTTGCAGCTGGGCGCGGATCGCGGCGAAACCGGCCATGTAAATATTCTCGCCCACCAGTTCGGCCAGCTCGCCCTCGCGGCCCTTGGGCGTATCGAAACTGCTGTGCCATTCCCAAAACGTGGCATCCGTATCCGTCACCGGGGTCAGGCGCACGTGGGCGACGTAGTTCAGCAGCGGAATGGGCGTATCCAGCAGACAATAGGAAAAGGCGGTTTCCATATCGCTGAGGGTCAACAGCTGCTCGCGCAGCTCTGAACCATCGTTCAGCTTGAACTTACGGACACAGCCGACCTTGCTGGCATCATGGCCGCGTTCAATCTGGCTGCTGGTCACTTCAGGGTGCCAATGGTCGTGCCCGTTGAAATCGCGCAAGATATCCCAGACCGCCTCAATCGGGGACTCCAGAACTGTACTGCGATAAACCTTGGGCACGACCTTGCTCCTGTCCGTTACTCGGCAAAGACCATGTCGGCCGGATCGAATGTCGTGACCTGCACGTACATCAGACCATCGCGGGTGACATATGCGTCGGCGCCCTTGTAGGACTCGGCCAGCCAGTCGGCCTCAACCCGCCAGGATACGTTGACCGTATCACCAACGGTTTTGACCTTTTCAGCGATGAAGGTCGCGCCGATGAAACCGCCCTCTTCGCGCGGGGTGCAGAACCCGGCAAAAACATCTCCCACAGCAGGGCGGCCTTCGACCCAGGCACCATTTGGCAGGATGATCAGCACTTCCTCGGGGTATTGCGCCATCAGGCGATCCCAGTCGCACGCGTTGAGCGCGTCGATATGTTCGAATGTAACACGCTCAGCATTGGGCTGCATGACCAGCGGTGGCAATTCACGCGCGTGACCGTCTGCAAAAGCGCCAGATGCGGTGGCTGTGACGGCAAGTGTTGCAAGAAATTTCTTCATTGGTTTCCTCCCTATTTCTTTGGGTTAGCCCCCAAAGTGGCGTTTCAGGGCGTCAAACCCGCCCTGAAAGACATTGCCCCCGATCCCTGTGACGAGGTCCGTCTCGTCCTCGGGGGCGCAGTTGAATTCAGCAGTCCATTCGGCAAATGTGCGGGCCCCGTCGGTGACCGGCGTCAGGCGCAAGGTTGCGATGTAGTCGGTCAGAGGCATCGGGCTTTCGAGAATCGAATAGGTGGTGAACATGTCGTAATCCGACAGGCCCAGCAGCTGTTCGCGGATATTGTCCCCGTTCTGCAGGTTAAAGTTGCGGATGCAGCCAACCTTGTCAGCGGGCAACGCATCCTCGATCCGGCTGTCGCGAATGCGCGGGTGCCATTTGGGCAGGCCGTTGAAATCGCGGACCCGATCCCAGACCCGTTCCGCCGGGGCGCCGATCACGCTGGAAGCAAAGACGCGCGCCATCAGGATTTATCCTCTTTCTTGGCCTTATCCTGCTGGGCTTTGGCGCGGGCAATTTCCGAGTTTGCGCGCGTCATGTCGCTGGCATTGCGAAAGATGTCAGACTTGCCCATGTCTTTGGCGTCGATCCCGATATCCTTCATCAGGCTATCAACGAACGGGGCCTGAACACGGTAGCGCAGCGCACTGTTCATCACTTCATCGGTAGGGCTGGGGCCATCACCGCCCCCACCGCCGCCGGATCCGCCACCGCCATTGGCCCATTCGAGGCCCTGGGTGCCCGATCCGCCAAGCTGCATGATTTTGATGTCGCTGACATTCTCAAGCGGTTTGGCGCTGGCGGCGATGATCCCCTCGACATGCTCCAGCATCTTGCGGCGGAACACGGCGTGACGGGCATCGTCGGACAGCACGTTTTCGGCTTCGTTGATCAGCTTCTGTGCCTCGGCTTCGACAGCACGGCGGACCTTTTCGCCATCGGCGATCAGACGTGTGCGTTCGGCCTCTTTTTCGGCGCGCAGAATATCCAGCGCCTTCTCGCGGGTGACGCTTTCGGTTTCGGCAGCTGTCTTGGCCTTTTCGGCGGCTTCCAGCGCACGGGCCTTGGCATTTTCAGCCTCGACCGCTGCGGCACTTTCATCCAGGGATTTTTGGTAAAGCGCGATGGCCTTTTCCATCCCGGCCTCTTCGACAGCCTTTTCGCGGGCAATCTCTAGGCGACGACGTTCAGTCTGGTGGCCGATACGGGCATCATCAAGACCCCGTTCCGAGGCGATCTTGGCGCGCTCCACCTCTTCCTGACTGGCGATTTCCGCCTCGCGCAGGGCTTGAACGCGGGCGATTTCCAACTGTTCGATGGCTTTCTTACGCTCGAGCTTTTTGGCGTCGATTTCCTGTTCGGCCAGAATCTTTTCGGCATCCACCGTCTTTTCCTTGGCCACGCGCGCGGCTTCAATCGCCTCATCGGCAGCGATCTGCGCCGCATCCATCGCCTTGTTACGGGCAATCTCAAGCGACCGAATCTTTTCGTCGCGGGCGATCTTTTCAGCGGTGGTTTCTGCCTCTTTCTCAATCCGCTGTTGTTCGACCAGGCGGCGGCTGGAAATTTCAGCTGCTTCGACCGCTTCCTGCTTTTCGATTTCGCGAGAGCGGATCTCTACATCCTTGGCGATCTCAGCCGCGCGCGTGCGTTTTTCTTCTTCGATCCGTGCGTGGGCCACGTCTTCGGAGGCATTTACATTGGCTACATCGACCGCACGGTTCCGGGCGATTTCGCGTTCGCGCAAATCCTGCTCATAGGCAATACGCTCTGCCGCGATCTTCTTTTCCTTGGCGATGCGGGCCGCTTCAATCGCTTCGGATTTCGCGATCTCCAATGCCTCAACGGCCCTGGCCTTGGCCAGATCACGTTCGGTGGTGGATTCCTCGGTTTCGATCCGCTTGACGGTCAGACGCGCGTCCTGCTCGATCCGGGCGGCTTCCACAGCTTCACGCGCAGCAACTTCGGCCTCATCCAGCGCCTGATTGCGGGCAATCTCAAGGGCGCGAATGCGCTCTTCCTGGGCAATCCGTTCTTTCGAGGTGGACTCGGTGGCTTCGATCTGCTGGGTGTCCAGCACGCGCTGGCGTTCGATCTCTTTGGCGCGGGTGTCCTGCTCGGCCAGAATACGCTCTGCCGACAATGCCTTTTCACGGGCGATCTTGGCGGCCTCTGTGGCCTGCGCGCTGGCGATTTCCGCTGCTTCCAACGCCTCTTGCCGGGCGATTTCCAATTCGCGGGTCGCCTTGTCGCTGGAAATGCGCTCGGCATTTACCGTGCGTTCCTGTTCGATGCGCAGCTTTTCCGCGGCCTCTTGGGCGGCAATGGTCGCCTCATCAATTGCCAGATTACGGGCGATTTCGAGTTCGCGGGTAGAACGTTCGAGTGCAATCCGTGCCTCGGTCACTTCGCGTTCCTGCGCGATGCGGGCCTTCTCGATCACCTCGCGTGCGGCGATATCCGCCTCATCCACGATGCGCTGGCGTTCGATTTCCTTGGATTGCGTGTCCTGATCCTTGGCAATCCGCGCCTCGGTCAGGTTCTTTTCCTGGGCAATCCGGGCCTTTTCAATCGCCTCTTTTGCCGCGATGTCAGCGGCTTGCGTATCCTTGTCGGTCTTGATGCGGGTTTCGGCCAGCACCTTTTCCTGACCGATGCGGGCCTTTTCCACCGCCTCGCGGGCGGCGACCTCGGCCTGATCCACGGTTTGTTGACGTTCGATCTCTTGCTGGCGAATTTTCCGTTCAGAAGCGATGCGCGCCTCGGCGATCATCTCCTCATTCGCGATACGGGCCTTTTCGATGGCCTCGCGGTTGGTCAGCGTTGCTTCTTCGCCTTCTTTTTCGCGTTCGGACCGTTCGCGGGCCAGTTCGGCACGCTGCTGCGCGCGGCGGAATTCAACATCGCGTTCCTGCTCTAGCCGCGCCTCTTCCGACTCGCGTTCAATCGCCAGCGTATCTTTTTCCGCTTGCAGATTGCGCTCGCGAATTTTGATCATCGTGTCCTGTTCGATGTCATTGCGCAGCTTGCGGCGGGCCTCGACGGACTCGATCACGCTGGTCAAACCGATGGCGTCGAACTGATTGGACGGGTTGAAGAACTGGATGTCGGTCTGATCGATATCGGTGATCGCGACGCTTTCCAGCTCCAGCCCGTTTTTATCCAGACTTTCCTGGGTCAGCTCAGCCACCCGAGCGGTCACTGCAGCGCGTTTGGTGTGCAGCTCTGTCAGGGTCATCTCGGCCGCAACGGTGCGCAATGCGCTGATGAATTTACCAGACAGCAAGCGGTGCAGGCGTTCTGGTTCCAAAGTCCGGCGGCCCATAGTGGCGGCGGCCAGGCTGACATCTTTCTTTGTGCCGCGCACGCTGACGTAAAACTCAACATCCATATCGACGCGCAGGTTGTCTGCGGTGATCAGCGCCTCTTCCTTCTCGCGGGTAATCGCGAGGTCCATCGAGTTCATGTTCACCGGCGTGATGTCATGGATGATGGGCCAGACGAAAGCACCACCATCAATGACGACCCGTTCGCCCAAGAATCCGGTTCTGACAAACGCGACCTCTTTCGTGGATCGCCGGTAAAGCCAGTTCATCACCCAATAGAGGATGAAGACCACGATAACGGCCATGATCAGCCAAAGAATAAGTTGTCCGATAAGTTGTCCGGTCATCAGTCGTCTCCTCAGCGTCCGATTTTCTTGAACGCGGCAGTTTGGTCGCGCAGCGCGATTTCTGTTGGCAGCCGCTCCATCGAAGAGGCGCCATAAAAGCCGTGGCAATATTGGGTGTTTTTGAGCATGTAATCGGCGTCCTCGGGCATCGCGACAGGGCCGCCATGGACCAGCACGATGGCATCAGGGTTCACATCCAGCGCCGCCTTGGCCCAGGCATCCGTCAGGGCCGGGGCTTGTTCGAGGGTGCAACCCGTTTCCGCGCCAATAGACCCGCCCGTTGTCAGGCCCAGATGCACCACGATGATATCAGCGCCTGCGCCAGCCATGGCTCGGGCGTCATCCTCGCTGAACACATAAGGCGTGGTCAGAAGGCCCCGTTCGCTGGCCATGCGGATCATTTCGACCTCATGGGAATAGCCCATTCCGGTTTCTTCCAGGTTGGCGCGGAAATTGCCGTCAATCAGGCCGACGGTTGGAAAGTTCTGAACACCTGAAAAACCCGCCGCTTTTACCTGATCCAGAAACTTATCCATCAGACGAAACGGGTCGGTGGCGCAGACCCCGGCAAGCACTGGTGTCTTTTCCACGACCGGCAGCACCTCGCCCGCCATTTCCATCACCACGCCATTCGCATCGCCGTATGGCATCAGGCCCGCAAGCGACCCGCGCCCGGCCATGCGGTAGCGGCCAGAGTTGTAGATCACGATCAGGTCGATCCCGCCCGCCTCTTCGCATTTCGCGCTCAGGCCCGTACCAGCGCCGCCGCCAATAATCGGCTCGCCCGCATCCCGCATGGCTCGGAATTTCTTCATAAGGTCATTGCGGTCATACATGGCTTAAGCTCCTCTCGCTTGGCGGGGTTGACCGTGATACGACCGGAATGTCCGGACGATCAGGTCAGCAAATTCGGGATCATTGATATTGTGCGGCACGCGTACCAACTGGCGATTCGCGGTGGCATTCACAGTGGCCTCAAGGGTGGTGAACAAGGCCTTATTCGCTTCCGGCATCCAAAAGGGCTGATCCGGCGCATCCAGCAGGCTGACGCCACCCTCGGGCAGGAAAAAGCGAACGGGGCCGGTCATCTGGTTCAGCTTGTTGCCGATGAAGCGCCCCATCTTTTCGTTCTCTTCGGGGGTCGTGCGCATCAGCGTGATCTGCGGGTTATGTTCATAGAACAAGCGATCACGGTAATGCGCAGGCACAGTATCCGGCGCGTTGAAATTCACCATGTCGAGCGCGCCACAAGACCCGATATAGGGCAGGCCGGAACGGATCGAGGCGTCAAACCGTTCTTCGGTGGCTGCAAAAACGCCGCCTGCCACAAGGTCACAAACTTCGGTTGTTGTGATGTCGATCACCGCCGACAGCTTGCCACTGTCCAGCAGCTTTTCCATCGACCGTCCCCCGACGCCGGTCGCATGGAAGACGAGGCAATCATAGTTTTCATCAAGCTCGCGGGTGATCATTTGAACGCAAGGCGTGGTCACCCCGAACATCGTCAGCCCGATGGCCGGTTTGTCCTCGGAGGTGGCAGGTTTCCTGCGCTGACGCCCCAGAACCATTCCGCCAAGCGCGGCTGCTCCATTGGCCAGCACCTCGCGGGTGATCGTGTTGATCCCCTGCACATCCGCGACCGAATACATCATCGCGATATCCGCTGGGCCGACATATTGTTCGGTGTTGCCGCTTGCTATGGTCGAGACGATCATCTTAGGCACGCCCACCGGTAAAGACCGGAAACCGGGTGCGACAAGGGCCGTGCCACCGGAGCCACCCGCGCTAAGCAATCCTGCCACATCCGAGCGTTTTGAAATCCAGCGCTCAAAGGCCATCGTCATGCCAGCGACGGCCGTACCGCGGTCGCCGGTAAAGACGGCACTTGCGCCGCTGGGGTGCGAGGCGGCTATGACGTGAGGCGGAATATCAGCGGTACTAGCGCTGCCAGAGGTCGACAAATCGACGGTCTGAACCTTGAGCCCCATATCGCGGACGAAGTCGGCCATATATGTCAGTTCGGCACCTTTGGTATCAAGCGTACCGCACACATAGACAGACCCATGCCCGGCCCGGGCGGCGCGGTTCAAACCGGCGCTGATGGGCACCACAGACGCAGAGACGGCTACGCCCTGCACATCAGTGACCGAGCGCGCCTGGCCTTCCAGAACATGCACAGGCACATTTGGCGTCCATCGCGTGGGCTGCGCTGGGTTCGACATATAAATGCGGGTGATGCTGGCGTGGGCGGGGGCCTCTGTTTCGGATGTGGCGCTGGCTTCATCCGTCTCGTCATGGGCATGACGCCCGACACCCAGCAAGGCCTGCTGCAGATCACGGTCGCTCGCCAGTACCCCGCTATCGATGACACGGTTGATCTGGCCGTTGACCATGATGGCGATCTCGGATGCGACAGAGCAGGCCACCCCGATATTCTGCTCAATCACAAGAACATCGATGTCGCCCTCTTCGCCCAGCTGGATCAGCATCTCGGCCACTTGATTGACGATAACAGGGGCGAGGCCCTCTGTTGGCTCGTCCATCACCAAAAGCTTGGGGTTAAGCAGCAAGGCCCGCCCGATGGCCAGCATCTGCTGCTCACCCCCTGACAGTTGCGCACCGCCATTTGTCTTGCGCTCAGCCAGACGGGGAAAAACACCATAAACACGGTCCACCGACCAGGCGCCGCCGCGCTTCTCCACCAGCTTCAGATGCTCATCCACGGTCAGCGAGGGCCACAATCGGCGACCCTGCGGCACATAGCCGATCCCCATCCGCGCCGTATCGGATGGGCCCAGCCCGCCAATGTCCTGCCCCTGAAACGTGATCGCGCCAGAGGCGACCGGCACCAACCCCATAATCGCCTTACAAAGGGTGGTCTTGCCCATACCGTTTCGGCCAACAACGGACAGAACACCGCTATCAAGGCGCAGGTTCACACCCTGCAGCGCATGGGATTGCCCGTAAAAGACGTTCAGATCCTTGACCTCAAGCGCGCTCAATGTCCGTCCCCCCCGAGATAGAGGGCCTGAACTTCGGGGTCTTCTTCGATCTCGGCAGGCTTGCCTTCTTTGAAGATGCGCCCGTTATGCATCATCGTGACGTAGTCCGAAACGCGCAGGGCCACGTCCATGTCGTGTTCGATGATGATGTAGCCCATATGGGAAGGCAGATTGGTCAGAATCTCGACCAGCTCGCGCCGTTCTGTCGGGGACAGGCCAGCGGCGGGCTCGTCAAACAGGATGAAACGGGGCGCGCCCGACAGGGCCATCGCGATTTCCAGCTGGCGCTGCTGACCATAGGACAGATCGCTGACAATCGTGTCCCGCTCGTCCCACAGGTTCACGCGTTGTGTCAGTTCTTCGGCAGAAGACACCAACGCATCATTGCGCCGGGGACGAAGGAAAGAAAAGCGGCCACGGCTGACGCCGAGACAAGACAGATAGACATTGTCGATCACGCTAAGGCCCGTGAACAGCAGTGAAATCTGATAGGTCCGGCGCAGGCCGCGGCGGATACGCTCATGCGGGGGAAAGCGGGTGATGTCCTCGCCGAAAAAGCGGATTGATCCCTCGCTGGGTGGAAAATCCCCGGTGATACAATTGAACAGGGTCGTCTTGCCCGCGCCGTTTGATCCCAGCACCGCGCGGCGCTCACCAGGACCAACTGACAGTTCGATATCCGACAGCGCCGCCAAGGCCCCAAAGCTTTTGGACATCCCGCGCAGCTCTAACGCATTGGCGCTTTCATTTGGTCCATTCATAACCGCGGCTCCCCTGTTAGTGGGTCGCGGTTCCGCGCGTCCTTGATGCGCTGCCAAATTCCGATCAGGCCATCTTCTGAGAAATAGACAACCACCAAAAAGCCAAGACCGATCAAAAGCTGAAACCGGTCGCCGCTGAGGCCCAAGGCAATCAGAACATCAATCGCAAAGGTCTTCAGCAGAACATAGAGAAACGCACCGATGAATGCGCCGATCGGATGCCCCATGCCGCCAACGACCGCAATGATCAGGATATCAATGGCAGGCTGAATACCGACGGTGCCCGGGCTGATCTGGGCCGATTGCCAAGTCAGCAATATCCCCCCCATTCCGGCAGGAATGGCCGAGAACGCATAGGCAGCAACCCGATGTGCCGTTACATTATACCCAAGCGCGGCCATGCGGCGCGGATTGTCTCGCACACCCTGCAATGCCAGGCCAAACGGCGCGCGTGAGATATAGACGATCGCAAAATACGTTATCACCGCCCACATCAAGGTCATGTAGTAGAACGGCATCGGATCACGCCAGTTGACGCCAAACAGAGGCGGTGGAACAACTGTGTTAAAGCCCTGAAACCCGTTGAAGATGTCGTAATTCTGGCGCGTAAAGTAAAAGAACGCCGCTGCTATCGCGACGGTGATCATGATGGTGTAGATGCCCTCGGTCCGAACGGCCAACCATCCGATGGCCGTCGCAAAAATAACGGCTATGAGCAGGGCAAGCGGCACTGTCACCCACCACGGCCAACCTTGGCTGATCGTATCAATGGCGCTGTCACCAAAGATCGCCACCATGTAACCTGCAACGCCAGCAAATGTCATCTGGGCCAGACTAACCATACCGCCATACCCGCCCAGAAACATCAGCGAACAGGCGATCATGCCAAGGATGAAGGTCCATCCGAAGATCTGGAACATCACAAAATCAGAGGCAAAGGATGGCAAGATCAGCAGGATAAACCCCACAACCCAATAGGCGGCTGGCACCCGTTCGACCCACATCTTGCGATCTGGGCTTGAGAGGCTTCTTGCGTCAGTTTCCATCGTCATCGCGCTACCTTCCCATCAAGCCTTGGGGACGGAATGCCAGCACCGCCACCATGATTAGAAAGGTCAAAACGACCGCGTAGGTTGGGAAATAGACCGAGCCAAATTGCTCGGCTAAACCGATTAGCAATGCGCCCAGCGCCGCGCCCGGGATCGAGCCCATACCGCCCACGATGACCACAACCAGCGATGCCAGTAGGAACCGCACATCCTCACCCGGGGCTGCAGATTGGAAAGTGGCGCCGACAACGCCAGCCAGACCCGCCAGACCGGCTCCGAAGAAGAAGACGCCCAGAAAAACAACCTGAATGCGCGCGCCTGTGGCGCTTAGCATATCGCGGTCATCTACACCGGCCCGTACCAGCATCCCAACGCGTGTACGGTTCAGCACCAGCCACATCGCGACTCCAATGGCCACCGAGGCGCCAAAGATGACGATGCGCACAGCGGGGTATTTTAGATAGCTGGTCACCACCTCACCCGAACTACGGACACGCTGACTGGTGATCAGGTTTGTTTCAATCGGACCGGACAGCCAGGAAGGAGGTGTAATGTTATAAAAATCACCACCAAAGACCCACAGCATCAGGTCCGCTGCCACAATGGAAATCCCAATAGTGACAAGTGTTTGACGCAAGTCTTGCCCTTCCATTCTGCGGAAGACAAAGATCTGCATGAGAACGCCAACAAGACCAACGATCAGGAATGTGATCGGGAAGGCAAGCAACCATAGACCTGTCTGATCAGCGATAAAGAATCCAAGATAGCCGCCAAGCAAGTACAAAGAGCCATGGGCCATATTCACGTTGCGCATAAGCCCAAAAATCAGGGTAAAACCCGACGCCACCAGGAAATAGAGACCACCAAGCGTAACCCCATTGAAGAGCGCGTTCAGGAAGATCTTCTTTGATCCGATACCGTCGGTCAGCCATTCCGGCCAGATCGCAAAAATCATGTACAGCAGGATCAGCACGGCGATCACAATGATCCCCGCCCAAATCGGATGCCGCGCCGCAAATACTCTCACCTTCTTGGCCCCAAGAAGAGATCGCGGGTCAGGAAAGCTCCTGCACCTTTCATGAATTTTTCCTCCCTTGCCGGACGCGCATTGGCGACCCGGACAAGGTCAGATTAAGTGAGAGAAGCCAGCTTGAACGTATCCAGAAGTATTCACTGGTTTCTGAGGGTCGCTAAATTGCGGCCCTAGCTGATGCGCGCGACCCGGCGATAGTCGGTCGGCGAGATGCCAACGTTCAAAGAAAAGAATCGCGTAAAAGACGCCTGGCTCGCGAAACCCAGATCATGGGCGATATCGGTGACAGATTTATTCGTCGACAGCAGATCGTCGATCGCACGCTCGGACCGTAACGTGTTGAAATAGACATTCGGCGTCACGCCTGTTTGACGTTTGAACAGTTTGAAAAAATGGGGGCGCGACAGGCCAACTTCACTTGCCAAAGCATCAAGACCATTGTGATCGCAAAGGTAATTTTTCATCAACTGCTGCGACCGGCGTACCCTAAAGTCGCTGAAGCTGCGATGCGCCTGAAGATTGCATGGCCGTGTTCGTTCAACCCAGGATGCCTCATAGCATTGGCTGGTCAGATCAATCAGTAAATCCTCGACATTCAGGTCAAGACTATCCGACATCATCAGCCTGACGAGACGATTGAGCATGTCTTTCAATGTGTCGGTCATTTGCAGCCGCGCCCGCCCAAAACTGAGCGCGTAATCAGACGATCCGGTATTTTCCAAAAACCACATCGGCCGAATATACAGGACGAGGCATTGGGTGCTTCCTTCCGATGCTGGCTCAAACGAATGCTGCGCCCAAGGGCTGATAGCTGCGGCAAAAGTTTCATCGCATTCGAAACTGCGAGAGCCGATGGTGACGGTTGCGTGATTGCCACCAACCATAAAAATCAAGTGCCCTTCACGATGGGCATGCGTTGTAATGGGTCTGTTTAAATCGTAAATGGCGGCACGACCAAAATAGCCATGCGACACAGCAAGCGCCGTACTCATGGTGTCCTCCCTGAAATGCCTTCCCTCCCAAGAAGGCCCAGTCATATCGTACCGAATTTCGATTCGAATCAACCGTCCGGGCATCAAAACAGACTATTTGGTACGAATGCAGATGATCCGACTCTACGGTTTTCAAGCGGCCGAATAGGCTGTTTTTACTGTCGTAAAGAACTCAGCCGCGTAACGCCCTTGCTCACGCGGACCAAAGCTAGAGCCTTTCGTACCCCCAAATGGAACATGGTAATCCACACCGGCCGTCGGCAAATTCACCATGACCATTCCAGCCTGCGCACGCCGCTTGAAATCGGTGGCATATCGTAAGGAAGTTGTACAAATACCGGCAGTTAGGCCAAATTCTGTGTCATTCGCCAATGCCAACGCATGTTCATAGTCACGCGCCCGAACCGTTGTCGCAACCGGTCCAAAGACCTCTTCGCAATTGATGGCCATATCCGGGGCAGTATCCGTAAACAGCGTCGGCTCAAGAAAGAAGCCCGGCGTTTCACATTGCTTCAACGCGCCGCCCACCCGCAGATTTGCCCCATCCTTTCGGGCCTCTTCGATAAACCGCATATCCTGATCAAGCTGGACCTGATCCACGACCGGACCCATCTGTGCTGCCGGGTCCAATGCGGGACCCACGCGCAAATTGCGGGTTTTTTCAGTCAGCATCTCAACAAAGCGGCTATGCACCCCGTCTTCGATAATCAAACGAGACGACGCCGTGCATCGTTGACCGGTGGAAAAGAAGGCACCATTCAGCGCCGCATCCGTCGCCACCTCTAAATCAGCATCATTGAGGACCACCAACGGGTTCTTGCCGCCCATTTCAAGCTGCATCTTACGGTTATGTCGCAGACATGCCTCTGCAACGATCCGGCCCGTTCCCACTGAGCCGGTAAATGATAACCCCCTGATCTGCGGCGTCTCCAGCAAGGTCGCACCGACAACCCGGCCCGGCCCCATAACCAGGTTAAAGGCGCCGTTTGGCAGGCCCGACCGGCTGATGATTTCGGTCAACGCCCAGGCACAGCCCGGTACCAGCTCGGCCGGTTTCAAGACGACCGTGTTTCCGTAGCAAATGGCTGGCGCGATCTTCCACGCGGGGATGGCAATTGGGAAATTCCAAGGGGTGATGATCCCAATGGGACCGACCGGCTCGCGCGTAATTTCAACACCCACACCGGGGCGTGTCGATGGCAACACCTCCCCACTGAGCCGTAGCGCCTCGCCCGCGAAAAAATCAAAGATACGCGCTGCGCGTTCAGCTTCGCCAATGGCTTCGGCCAATATCTTGCCCTCTTCCCGGGCCAGAAGTTCGCCGATTTCCTGCCTTCGCGCCATCAATTCATCACCGATAAATTTCAGAACGTCATGGCGCTGCTGTACCGGGGAAAACGCCCAATCGGTAAAAGCATCCGTTGCGGCCTGAACTGCCGCTTCGGCCTCGGCACGTCCGCCTTCGGCGTAAAGGTCGATCACATCATCCGTGTTAGACGGGTTGATGTTCGGTGTTGCATGGCCGGTCTCAAGCCATTGTCCGTTAATGAAAAGCGGCTTCATGTTGATCCTTCAAAAGACGTCTTCGACGATGGTCTGTATTTGTTTGGCTACGGGCCCAGGCATGTGAATGCGATCTTGGGCCGCTGTGATCGCCTTTTGAACATCGGACAGGGCAAGCCCCATATCGCGCAGCGATCTATTCAATGGCAGCGGATCCAATATTTCCTCGATGCTCCGGCTGAGGGAAGCGTCGTCTTCGGCATCAAGAAGACGTAAGATCAGCGCCTCATCATGGCGCGAGATCAGCTGCAAATCATGCAGCAGGCGTGGCATCAAAATGCGTTGTAGCGAGCCGGTATCGACATCATTTTGCGTCAAAAGGGTCAGCGCATTTGCGATCGCTTCGACCAATCCAGGACCCTTTTGTTGCGATATTGATCCAATCAGGGACGCAGCCATCAAATCGCGCATCAACGGATGCGCCGTTTGGTTTTCATAGACCTGCGGCAAAATCATCGCCAGACGGCGCAGGCCTTCTGCGGCCATACCATCAGCAAGCGGGTTGAAATTTGAACCCGCAAACGTACCCAGACAACGGCCAAGCGTTTTGGCAAAGGCGTTTGCAATATCAGTTTCGGTTGATTTAGCGATCACAGATGGATCGCAGATAATCACATTGGGTGGGCTGGTCTTAAAACTGGCAGTCGCGCCGCCCGATAGACAAGGGTCGGGCATACCATCGACACCGGGGATCGCGAAGAAATCAGGTAGATATGCCTGCGTTCTTTGCGTACGCCTTTCCTCTTGGGGAAGGCTTGCCATGCGTGATTGCGCGAATAGTTGGCGGCATTTGCGCGCATGACCAATGGCACGCGCCGAGCCAAGGGCAATGATGACATCAACCCGCTCATTCGTTTCATGCACCAAGCCCAGCTCGCCTGTAACAACTTTGGAATGGTCCGGCGCAATGGCGACCACTTCGCGCGATACGTTGTCAGGCAGCGAGATATAAACTCGCTCTAACAATTGTGCGTCAGGTTGCTTTTGATCATGGATCACAAGAACCCGGCGGTGTTCGCTTTCTTCAAGTTCTGCACGAAGCGCCTCTTCCAGCACGTCGGTGGCAAAATGTATGCGCGATTGAAAGGTGATCAGGGTCATCTCGAACAACGCTTCCGGGGTGCGGGATAGGGACGGAAATTCGTCCGGATTGCTGGCGGCATCAATTGGTGCCGCCAGTGTCTTTAGTCAGATCTTATTCGTAAGACGCCAGACATTCAGGCGTATCGCGTGATGGCAGGCCCAACTGATCAAATGCGGCGCTGCTCAGACCCAATGTCTGCGTCACCTCATCAACCATACCCACCATTTCATTGGCAAGCGTGCCATCTTCAAGCTCAACGACCTCTGAGATGAAGTTGGCCGCAATCGCCTGCCGGTTCTCATCGAGACGGATCGTGCCCGTGGGCGATTCCAGTTCCAGGTTAGTCAGGCAATTGCGGAAATCAGCCTGCCCGGCGCCCAGATTACCCCCAACATCATTCACGCATTGCAGCATAGCGCTGGTTGCGTTGTAGTAGGTGGTCGCCAACAAAGAGGGGCTGGGGAAACGATCTTCGGGGGCAAATGTATCCTGATACAGCTTCACATAGTTTTGCCAGTTTTCGTTATCCCAGGTGTCTGCCTGTGGACCCGACGACGGTGTGCCGATCAGTGCGTTCTTTGCGTCACCACGCGAATTCAGGACGGTCCCATCGACCATGATCGTCCCGCCAATCAGGTTCGCGTCGCCGCCCGCCTGCTGGTATTGGTTTAGGAAGTTGACAGCGTCACCACCGCCAAGGCCCAGATAGATCGCGTCTACATCATCAGGCAACGCGGCAATGATTGATCCGAAGTCCTTTGTCCCAAGAGGAACCCATAAACGTTCAGTAATCTCGCCGCCTGCTTCACAGAAATCTTTAGTGAAGCCCATTACCTGCGTATAAACAAAGGAGTAATCCTCACCAACGGTCGCGACGACTTCCCAGCCTTTTTCTTCAAAGACATATCGGCCAAGACCCACGGACCACTGTCCGCCATCCGTGTTGAACCGGAAGAAATTTTCAGAAGGATCAACATAGGTCGTTTCAAGCGCACCAGAGGAGCCGTTGATAAAGGTTACATCTGGCTGGGTCTTTGAAAAGTCACGGATCGCGATCCCTTCAGAGCCTGACAATGGCCCAATCACGATCTCAACGCCGTCCTGCTCAACCAATTTCCGGGCACCGCGGACCGCGCTGTCCGGGCTGGTGTCGGTAGATTGGATGATGATCTCAATCTCTCTACCGCCTGCCATGTTGTCAGCCGCTTCCAAAGCGGTCCGGATGCCGCGCACGCCGTCTTCGCCAAGCGCTGTGTAGGTGCCTTCAAGCGTTGCCAGAACGCCAACCTTCAATGGTCCTGTATGCCCATCTGCCCAAGCGGCCCCGGCAAGCACTGTCATGGCGATCGCGGACGCACCCAGTTTCAAAGAATTTTTCATTGGTTCCTCCCTAGTGCAGCCCGAGATTGTTCCGGGCCGTCCAATTCTGATCAAAACCTGCCCGATACGATTCGCGGATCACGAGGGGTGCGACGACATTGCTATAGGTCTGTTTTTTGCGGCTCTGATCCGTAGTTTTTGCCAAAAATAAGGCCCCAGAAAAAACTGGGGCCGTATCAAAAGCGACGTCGATGTGTCTATTGATCAAGTTCCAGAACAGCGTCGCCGTCAACCAAGGCGACCTGCTCAAGGCTTTCTTCGCCTTGCCAGCGGAAAATACCGAAGATGCCAGCCGGAACACCGGTGCCAGTATATTCCATCGATCCGGTCACGCCGTCGTAATTGATCGCCTCACCGGCCCTGATTGCCTCGATCCCTTCGGCGTAGGTGTAGACGATTTTGCCGTCTCCCCCGGTTACTTCGTACATGGCTTCGGTCCAAGCGGCAGAATCCGTGGTGCCGGCCTTTTCGATAGCCAGTGCCGTCGAGACAAGCAGATCATAGTATTGCATGGCGTAGGAGTTGCCCGCGTCACCGATCTGCGGTGCATGGGATGACGCATTTAGCGTCGGTTCATAGTAATCCCATGCCGGGCTGCCAGAGTTTGAATAGGCCGCCAGAACGACCTCTTCATGCTTAGCGGCCGCATCTGCCGTCAAGGTTTGAATAAAGCCCGGCTCCTGCCATTCCTGCGTGCCAACGATGAACCAGCTATTGCCTGCCTCGGCCGCGTTTTTGACAAAAGCACCCCCATCCGCCGGGGCCGAGAAGACGACAACCGCATCAGGGTCAAGCCCTGCGATACGGCTAACGACACTGCGATAGTTCGGTTGGTTGGGCTGGATGTCGATCGTTGCCAGAACATCCATTCCAAGCTTTTCAGCAGCAATGACGCCCGCATTCTTCTGCAATTGTGATCCAGCAACTTCGGTCGCAACCAGCACGATGCTCTGCTTGCCTGCATTCGCTGCGTGCAAGATCGCAGCAGCACCTTGCGCCGAATCCATTGGCGATCCGCGGAATAGCGGCTCTGATTCGACGCCGCCAAATTCGGCCTCAATCGCGCCGCCATGCACAGATGGTAGCAATGGCCCGCCAGCCTCATCCACCTTATCAAGGATGTAATCCCGATAAGACTGATAGTTATGGGCCGCGTTCAGTAGGATATCGATGTTTTCACTATCAACGAGCTTTCTTGCCGCGCGGGCCTCGCCAATTGTGCCGATATCCTGATGGATCGGCGTCAACGGACGGCCCAAGGGCGGGTCTTCGTTGATCACCTCAAGCGCAAAATCCGTGACCGCATCAAAGAATTCACCAAACCCACCATACTCGCCCGTATGATAAGTCAGATGGCCAACCTTGATATCCTGCGCTGAAACACTGCCAGCCGTGAGCGTCAGCGCTGCAACTGCCGTAGACAATAAGTATTTTGTAGTCATGTTTTCCTCCCAGATTCCGTGCTTTCGCGCGGTTTTTTAGGGCTGACGTCAGATGTGATATGCTTTCATCAGCCGCTTCATGCTCAAGCCCTTTGCGGGTTCAAGCAAATGCATCCGACCCAAACTCAAAACGAGCACACGGTCGGCGATTTCGAGTGTCTTTTTTGCGTTCTGCTCGGCCAAAATGATGGAGATATTGCGGGACTTCCGGGCCTGCGCGATGTTTTCGAACAAGATATCGACATAGAGCGGGGACAGTCCGGCCGAGGGTTCATCCAGCAGCAAAAGCTGCGGATCCTGCATCAAGGCACGGCCAACCGCCAACATCTGCCCTTCACCGCCCGACAAACTGCCAGCGGTTTGATCCTTGCGCTCCGCTAGGCGCGGAAAAAGTGCGTAGACCTCGTCCAACCGCTCTTGTTTGGAGCGCGTACCGACTAGGGCGCCAAGAGACAGGTTTTCCGCCACGGACAGGTTTGGAAAGACGTTGCCTTCCTGCGGAACATAAGCAATGCCACGCTTTGACAGCTCATAAGCGGGTGTCGCGGACACGTCCTGTCCCTGCCAGGCAATCGATCCTTCGCGCACTGGCACGACCTTCGCCAGGGTCGACAAAAGTGTAGTTTTGCCGGCCCCGTTTGCCCCCAGAACCGCCAAAATTTCATTGCCAACTTCAAAGCTGAGATCCGACAGGATTTGTACATCGCCGTATCCACTGCCAAGGTTCTGGACGTCAAACATCGTTCAGACCCCCATATACTTTTCAGCGACAACACGGTTTTTCTTCACCGCATCAGGTTTTCCTTCGAACAGGATCGATCCTTCGGACAGGAAGTGCACATAAGAGCAATTGGCCCAAATCAGATCAAGATCATGTTCAATGATAACAACCGTCATCTCGCCGGCATCCACCATTTCCTGCATTAGCTTCATCACGTCCTTAGTGATTTCATCAGGCAGCCCGGCGGTGGGCTCGTCCATCAGCAGCATCTTGGGCTTTACGATCACACAGCGCAGAATATCCAGCAGCTTCTTTTCGCCACCCGACATGGCGTAACCATCTGGGTCGCTGAACGGAAAACGGGACAACAGAACGTCAATCTCTGCTTCGAGCACATCGTCAGGCGGGGCCAAACGCCAGACGCTACGCCAATCCTGTTTGCCTGATGGCGTTGCCGCCATGCGCAGGCTGTCGCGGATCGTCAAACTGTCAAAATTCTGGATGCGCTGGTTGGTTTTCACCAATCCTTTGCGTGCCACCTCATACGATTGCACGCCCATAAGCGATGTGGATGTACCTGCGTCATCCTCAAGCCGAACATCCCCCGTCGTGGCCGCGATACGCCGGGTCAGACAGCCAAGCAAGGTTGATTTCCCGGCCCCGTTTGGCCCAATCAAACCCTCAATCCCGTGACCTCCAAACTGCGCATTTTGGATGTCGAGCACGGTATGCCCTGTATAGGATTTGGTCAGGTTGGTTGCCGAAAGCTTCATGACTTGCCTGCGGGGTCGTTGCCGCCGGATTGTTCTGATTTTTTTCCAAGCGCTTCTTTGGTCTTCTCAACCCCACGCTGCGTCAAAGTGGCCGCCCCCGAAAAGGCGGTTTTTCCTGTGCGCAGCAATTCCTGCCAAACCTTTTCAGGTGGCGTTGTGGGTGCCAGCAGGCCAGTTGGACGATAAATCAGAACCGCCATAAGCAGCAGGCCATAAAGGAACAGTTTCATGTTCGGGACAACCACCGCCAAGTCGGGCGAGACCGGCGCGTAGGTTTCGATCAGAATGTCAAAAATGCCAAATGTGACAAAGACCCCGATCACTGCGCCCAGCGCGTGCTCTTTACCGCCAAGAACCAAGGCGATCCAAACTGCAAAGGTCACGGACGGAACCATCATATTCGGCGTCAAGAACTGGTTCAGCGGGGCGGACAGTGCACCAAGCAAACACATGACAATCGAAGCGAGGACAAACCAAAACATTTTGACTTGAAAGGTGTTCTTTCCCAGCGACGCGCACAGCCCTTCATTGTCCCTTATGGCCTTCAGCAGCTTGCCCGTGGGCGACTTATGCAAGCGTAAGATCAAGACCTGCAGACCCACAACAATGGCAACCAAAAATACAAAATAGAGAAACTCGGTCCCGTCTCCGATCCGAAACGGATATCTGATCGTGCCGAGGCCAACGACACCCATTGTTACCCATTTTTCGGTGACAATCAGCAGGGAAATAATCGCCGCAAAAGCAATCGTCGCGCATAGGGTCGCCTGCGGGTCTAATCGCAGTATCAGCCAGCCCATCAGCCAAGACACGGCCACCGACAAAATGAGAACAAGAAACAGCGCGTCCACAAAAGACATATCCAGCTGAACCTGCAAAATGCCCATCGCGTACATACCAAGGCCCCAGAAGCCAACAACGCCAAAATTAGCGATGCCCAGCATCCCGAATTGGACATGTAACGCCAACGCCAGCCCAACATAGATCAACAGCAAAGACAGCGAGAAAATCAGATAAGCCATCTACGCCAACCTCGGGCTACGTCGCCACAAAATCAGGATAAACGCAGACAGTAGGACGACCTCTGCGTAAAGCGGCTTTGTGATCAGTGTAATCGCAGCGGTCAGGATACCCGCGACGACAGCGGCAACCAGTGCGCCGCGAACACTGCCAACGCCCCCAATGATCGAAACCATGACGGTGATCAGGATCAGGTTCCAGCCCATCAACGGGTTCACGAGGGCAAAGACGCCCTGAAAAATTCCAGCCAGCCCAGCCGCCGCGCCCGCGATAAACCAGACATAAATCGACACGCGATGCGGATCGATGCCACTGACTTGGGCAAGGTCGGGATTGTCCGCCAATCCACGTACCTTTTCGCCAAACCCGGTGTGGTAGATCAGCCAGTAAAGGTTAAATGCGAAGGTAAAGACCAAAATAAGTGCAATAAACTGCAGACTGGTCGCACCCGTTCCGGCGAAGGTGAAAAAGGCTATCGGCGGCTCGTTCAAAAAGACATTCTCGGCCCCGACCATCAATATAAGACCATAGCGCAAAACAAAGGAAAGACCCACGGACAGGATGATCAGTTCCGCTGGTTTGACACCGCGCTGGGTCGCCGGACGGAATACGTACAGGTAGGTCAGCACACTGAGCGCCCCGGTCATCATGGCGGCAGGGACAATTGAAAGATAGAAACTAAGACCAAAAGAGACGTTCAGAAAAGATGCGAAATAGGCACCGTATGTGATGCCCTCACCATATCCGAAATTGATGAAGCCATTCAGATAGTAAATCAGCGTAAAGCCCATCGCCGCGAGGATAAGCGGAGATGCCTGCAACACGCCAATAAAGATCGCATCAATGATGAATGACAATCGCATCCTCCCCCGTCGTGCGGTTGCAAATGTTAGATGCAACCGCTGTCTTCAGGCTCCATCAAGAAACCGGTTTTCGAGAATGCCAGAAGGGATCATCGCGTAACCATTCATCTGCTTTTGTCCGATCCGAACGTTCCACCATCTTGATCAAAGCATTGAAGAGGCGGCAGGCTTTGACAGCGTGTTGACCACCAAAAGGATGCCATCATGTCCGATGTTTTGAAGGATAACCGGTTACCCCTGGGGATATCCGCCGCCGCCCTTATTGTGGCAACCTACATTGGTTTTGTCCCGCTAATGCAACGAGACAGAAGCGACAATTCCGCGCCAGCCCAAGAGATTGCAGGCCTTCAGGACCGGATCAGTGCGCTTGAAGCAAACGCCACCGGACCAGCCTCAAACGATATGCCTGAAGGTGCAGACAATGCACGTCTGCGACAAGAGATCGACCTAATTGTGCGGGGCCTTGGCAATCAGACCGGGCGCATCTCGCGCTTGCAGGATGCCGTCGAGGGCATCACGACTGAAAATGGTCAAATTGCCCCATCCACCTTGGTGATGGATGAAATTGCTCTGGCTAAGCGCGGATTGGTCAATCTGACTGGTCGGATCAATGCACTGTCTGAACGCATGGACGCCTTAGACACTGCTGCGGCCGATATTGCGCGTCTGCAGCAACAAATGGGGAATGTGGACCGTGCGCTGGCGCGGCTTGCCACAAATGCAAATACCGCCCGGGATGAACGGGCCACCCTTGCACAAACACTCCCAGCATCCGGCAGCACCGGAACAACCGCAACACAAACCGATTTGACCGAAATTGCGCAGACGCTTGAGGCAATCCTGCAGAAACTGGAAAATTAAGTTCACGGAAACTTAAGAAAGCCATAATTTGTCATCAACCTGCGTGGGACGAATTAACAAAAGTATTTTTGGAACGTACCTATGCCATTTAAATTGGTCTCCTGCGATGGGGGTGGCATTCGAGGATATCTGACCTGCCGGCTATTGCAGGATTTGCACGCAGAAACAGGGTTTCTGGACAAGGCCGACGGATTTGCAGGTACATCCACCGGTGGATTGATTGCGGTTACACTGGCCGATGGTCGCGCACAGGGCAAAGATACTGGCGATCTTATCGGTGTTCTTGCCAAACACTACCGCGATGACGCGGATACGCTGTTTCGCGTGAATGAACAGGGGATCGTTGACAAAGCCTTTGATGAATTGCTCAAACGGTTCAAGCTGGGCGGCGGTCCGGGCATCACCGGGGCACAATATGATGCGTCAGGGCTTGTTGAGATTGGCCATACTCTGGTGGGCGATCGGACACTTTCATCGTTACCGACTGACCTGGTTCTGGCCGTCAATACAGTCTGTCTGAACCGCAGCGCCGACATCGGCTGGGCGCCCTTCACCATCACAAATCAAGAGCTGCAATATGAAAGCTGGATGAACATGCGTGACGTCCCGCTTTTGGACATTGCATTGGCCAGTGCGGCGGCCCCTTCATATTTCCCACCGCATCTTATCCGCACCAAAGACACCGATTACGGGTATTTCGCCGATGGCGGTATGTTCGCGAACAACCCTGTGTTGAACGGCATCAATGTCGCGATTGCCGCCAATCAGGCCGAGCACCTTGAAAATGTCGAAGCGTTATCAATCGGTACCGGGCTCCAGCCCGCGGATATATCCGAAGATATGGTCAAGAATCCCGATGATTGGGGGCTATTGAAATGGTTCGGCGTCACCTCAAAGGCGCCGAAAGGCGCATTGATCGAAATGATGCTAACCACATCCGCCGAAAACCAATATTGGATGGCCCGCCTTGTGTTGAAAGATCGTTTGGTCCGGCTGAACCCGCCGTTACCCAAGGTGGTCGGACTCGCAACGCATGAACCGGAATCCTACGATCTCATGGATCAGGCAATAGAAGCCAGTAAGCAAACCAAGCATTGGGAGAGGGCAATTGAGATGCTGCAACGCTGGTGAATTACCGTCACCCTCACAGCCACTGTGCAACTGTTGCGGTCGCTGTTGCTTTTGTCTGGGATCTTTCTAGAGTGATTCCATTGCTGTTAACAATTTATTAACTGAAGGGTATCAATGCAGGATTCCGAAATATCCGAAGAGCTCGTGTTTGCCTTACAACGCCCCGATGGCGACAAGGCGTTGCGCCCGGTACATACCATTGGCATTAGTGCCACCGGGTTTTTCGAACCCTCGCCCATTGCCAAAAATTTCTGCATCGCAAAACACTTTGACACCGAAAAGACCGACGTAATCGTCCGGTTTTCAAACGGGTCAGGCTGTGCGGTTGTGCATGATGGGTGGTCCGATGTGCGCGGCATGGCCGTACGATTTCACCTGCCGGATGGGACTGACACCGATCTGATCTCAATGACCTTGCCAGAGTTCTTTGCGCCAACGCCTGAAACCTTTCTGGAATTTGCTGAAATGGCGGCACCCAAGCCCTATAAGGGCCAGACGCCATGGCAAAAAATCGCAGGATTGTTGAAGCTGATCTTGCCGGAACGTGATCCCTACCCAGGCGAAACGATCAGTCCCGATGAGGGTGCGTTGCAGTTCGCAGATGAACATGAATATGCACAGCTTAGCGTATTGCAGGCCTCGCAGATTGGTGCGCCTGTCAGCTATGTCCGCGCAGCCTATCACGCCGTACATACGTTTATTGTGACGGCTCCAGATGGAACGCGCCGCTGGGTGCGTTTTTCCTGGCAGCCCATTGCAGGGGTTTTAAACACCGATCCAAACGCAACGCCCGATGACGATTATTTGCGGCAAGAACTCAGGGACAGATTAGCGAATGAAACGGCCCGTTTTTCCCTTATGATGACCATCGGAGAGGTGGGTGATGATTTCAACGATTCCACCCGATCTTGGCCACCGCATCGCAAGCGGATCATGATGGGCACGCTTACCGTTGATGCTATCCCCGAAGACCAGATTGCAGATAACGAGAAGCTCAGTTTCAATCCGGGGCTCCTAACAGATGGGATCGCGTTTTCTGATGATCCGGTGCTGCATGTCAGGCTGAAGACCTACGAATTTTCCAGTAAATTGCGGGAAGCGACCCCGTGCCCGTTTTCTAAGAGGTAATCCAATGCAGGACGGTTGGTTCAACACTTATGTCAACTCCTTGCAAGACAGGGGTTGGTTTCAATTTCTCTCTCGCTATATCGTCGTGCCCTACTGGATTTGGCGCGATCCGAGGCCAAAGCTGCCCGGCGGCCCACGACCATCGCCGCAACCCAGCGAGAATGTGCAACGCATGATGAACCTCATCATGCCCCTGAAAGATGCATCACCCGCCGGGCGTGCCAAAGCCACGATGGCGATTGCGCAAAATGTCGAAGAGATTTTTGCAGGTTTGGACAATGTTGGAACCGTGCATTTCGCCCGGTTTCTATTGATTGACAAGAATATCTGCATGATTTCGGTTTATGATGGCGATTTCAGCAACTATATCCGCGATTTCATCACGACAATTGGCAGCGTTTTTGACGCGGTTTTGTCGCTTGTCGACGGAGCAGAGCATCTGATCCCAACCGAACATAATGTCGAAGAATTCATTGATTGGGTCCACGAACACGATCTGTTTCAAGCCCCGGATTTCCCGACAGACCTGTTTGGTCTGCAAGACGCTGCGCAGGGCAAGACACCCAATCAGCCGCCGCATGCGCTGAACACATTGCCGCGTAACTTCATTTTGCAGATGCACGCCAATCGCAACATTTCATTGGGGGGCGGCTATCGCGCCTATCCCGGAGTTTCCGCCGCGCAAGTGCGCCAAAAGTTTGGACAAGGCTGGTGAGTAATAATTTCGATCTTGCGGATATTCAGGGCAATATCCTGCGCGGCTATCGCCGCCAATTTGTACGTCATTTGGTCCTTGAAGTCAGTGACCTGTCCGCTGCTCGGCAGTTTCTGCAAGCTGGTGTTGATGGGGGAAATGCTGATGTCCCTGGCATCACACGCGGTGCCACATGGACAGTAAAGCCAGAGTATTGCTTCAATATTGGTATTACATATGAGGGGCTGCGCGCACTGGGCACACCGGCTGCGCACCTGAAGACCTTTCCGACAGAATTCAAACAGGGCATGGCCGCCCGCGCGATGAAAATCGGGGATTTTGGCGAAAGTGCTCCTGAAAACTGGCCCGCACCCTTTGATCAGCCAAAGCGTATCCACATCATCGCTTCGATTCACACAGATGATCTGACCCATCTTGATCAGATCGAGGCACAAGTCGCAAAAGCGTTTCATATCCTCGGCACACGCGATGGCCGCAGCCTGCCTGACGGGAAAGTATTTTTTGACTACGTGGATGGGATTTCTCAACCGCGTTTCAAACATGTGATTGACCCCGACCAAGTCGGTGTTGATGAACCCATGGATCCGCTTGGAACCGCGCTACTTGGCTACCCAACCAAACAAGAAGGCGTTCTGTTTCGCGTTCCAAGTCCACCAGAGCTGGGCTTTAACGGCTCATTCAACGCCTTTCGGATTTTGTCGCAAGACGTTGTCGCATTTGAACGGTATCTGGACGAAGCAGCGAGCTTTCTGATGGATCATCCCAAAAGGGACCAATTGGCTGACCCCAAACATCTGGACCGTATCGGCAAAGGGCTCGATATGCATGGGGCGCTGCGCGAGGTCGTCGCAGCACAGCTCTGCGGACGCTGGCGTAACGGGGTCCCTTATGAGCTGTCGCCAGACGCGCAGTTTCCGGAAAAAGAAGTCTCACTGACTAATTTTGACTACACGCATTCGTCCCGCTGTCCCGCCGGGGCGCATTTGCGACGTGGTAATCCACGTGGCGGCCCAATCGTGCAGCGCATTGCGAACTACACCCGCCGCCTTGTCCGGCGCGGTATGTCATATGGCCCGGATTTCGACCCCAAGGCACCTGATAATGCCGAACGCGGCCTGCTGGGCAGCTTTATCGGCGCCAATATCGGCGCACAATTCGAAGCGGTCATGTGCGATTGGATCAATGTCGGTCTACAAGATCCAAATATCACGGGCACAAACGATCCGCTTCTCGGAGCCAATACACCCGAAACAAGCGTGTTTGACATGACCCTTCCCGACGGTGACAGCATCCGGTTGCGCGAAATCCCACGGCTGATCAATGCCCGTGGCGGCGCCTACACGTTCTTGCCCAGTATGACGGCGATCAAATACCTGGCTGCGCTGACCGAATAAGGCAGCGCGGCTCAGGCCAATTCGGCCAATGCTCTGTTAATGCGTGTCAGCATCGGCGATTGGCCCGCGGTTTCTACCACAACCCGTGCTTTTGACAGGTGGGTGCGCGCAAGCTGCTTTTTCTTCTTCGCCTTATATAAAAGGCCCATAATCATATCGCAACGCGCTATGAAATGACCCTGATCGTCGTATTGTGGATTCAGGCGGATTTCTTCGATCATCCGGGTCAGACGCTTTTCACCGAACAGACGCACCTTAAGGATAGACCTCAGATTGCGGATCAAAACAGCCAATGATCCACCGCCTTCGCCGGTCAAAATAGCCAAATAAAGCTCGCATAAAAACAAGCGTGCCCAATCCGCCGAAATCTGAGACCCTTCATCGGTACGTTTCTGGACTGCACCTTCGATCTGGCGCAGGCCCTCGGCGATATGCCCGCTCATCGCATAGGCAACGCCAAGCATGGTTGCGGGACCAAAGGTGAACAACGCCCAGCCTTTATCGTCACAAGTGTTGATATGCTGATCGATCATCTCGATCGCGCCGGGTTTTTGCAGCGGCACCATGGCGGCCAGGCGGGCGGCATCTGCGATAGCAGTTTCGAATGGCACCTTTGACACTTTCCGCGCCGTTTGCGCCTCGCGGAATGCTAGGTCATGGTCGTCCGTCACCATCGCGATCAAAGCTTTCATCGCAGTGCCGTAGCCCAGTGACCGGGGATCGTCATTTGATTTGCTCGCGGCGATCATCCGATCAGAGGCGGCATGCGCCTTTGCAACCCGGCCTCGGGTCAACTCGTTCCAGCCCAATGTCGCAAGAAAGTAATTTTGGATATAAGCGTCCTGAAGACGTTCCAAATGCGTTTCAATCTGCTGTGTTTTTGCTGCGAATTCCTCATTCGTGATCGGTGAAAAATAGATCGACACCGATAGTTCGTTCACCATCGCGTAAACCAATGAGGTCGGGTCACCCAGGCGCTTGGCCATTTCTGTCAGTTCTTGCTGAACCCAATAGGCCTGCCGGTATTTGGCATTACAAATCAGACAAGACACATAGTGATGCAGAAAAAGGGCATGGTCAGGACTATCACCAACCTGCGCCAACACAGGTCGCACCGTTTCAGCAAGCTCTATGATCTGATTAACGCGCAATGAAATATTTGCACACAGCGCGTAACTTGCCAGAAATGCCGCAAATTGTTCCTTTGGGGCGCAATCAGGATTATCTTGGTACAACGTCAGCGCCGATGCAAAATACTGGTTGGCTTCATCCAGTGAATAGACGCCTAAACTCTTGTCGCCAGCCATCACGATGTAACGGAACGCCTTATCGCTGCGGTCTGTCTGCCCGTAGTGGAATGCCAAAGTTTCGGCTGTTTCCTGTAACCGGTTGGAATTGCGGACCTCAAGCGCGTCTGCCACAGCCAAATGCAGCGCCACCCGATCTGCTGAAACAAGGTTCTGATAGACCGAATCCCGCAAAAGAACGTGCTTAAAGATGTAATCCGACGAATTCTGCTCCCGGTAGACAACGTCTTGCTCTTGCAGCCGCGCGAGCGTCGCGTCGATACCCTCGGGTTTGTTCAAAAGCTCTGATACCAGCCCAGGGTTAAACCTGCGCCCGATCACCGAAGCCGTTTGCAGCAGCTTTTGATCTTCAGGCGTCAACCGCTCTAACCTGGCGGTAAGCAGGCTACGCATGGTGACGGGCAAATCGCGCGCGCTTTGCTGCGCATCAAATTCCACCTCACCGTCACTGATACGCAGCGATCCCTCATCTAGCAGGAAGCTCAGTATTTCTTCACCGAACAAGGGGTTTCCGCCCGCGCGTTCATTCAATTGCGTTGCAAGCGCCTCGGGCAGGTTTTCAACACCCAACCGGTTTTGTGCGAGATGGGCAATATCGGTCGACCCAAGCGGGCGAAGTGCGATCGTTTTGGCTAGCGGATCACCCAGCCAAGGCGGCGCATATTCCGGGCGGCGGGTCTGGATGATCAGCAGGTTTTTGAAGTCGTCTTGTTGGATCAAATTATGCAAAAGCTCTTCTGAGGCCGTGTCGATCCAATGACAGTCCTCCAACAGCAAAATGACTGGCTGCAACGCGCATTTCGCTGCCAATAGCTGCGGCAATAATTCCCGTGTGCGCAGGCCAATCAAAACACTATCGAGACCATCAAGAACACCCGCAGGCGGTTTCAGTCCCAACAGGTTCAGGAGAATGGCCAGATGAACGTCAGAATGACAGTCACAAGCATGCAGTCCGGATATAAGCTTGCGCTTGACCTCGTCAGGATCGTCGGCGTCCACGATCCCAAACATCTTGCGCGTGATTTCCAGGATCGGCAGGAATGGAGTTTGCTGCCCGTCCGCAAAGCAATAGCCGGACAAGACAAGCGGATCATCGGCCAACGCATGTTGCATGAATTCGAAAACAAGGCGGGTTTTACCAAGGCCAGGTTCAGCCACGATATCGAGCACAGAAACGCCATATGCAGACCGGGCGAGCGCATCACACATCAGGTCCAGCTCGGTCTGCCGTCCGACATAGTCGCTAAGCCCCTGCGCCAAAGAGGCATCAAACCGTGTCGAACGATCCCGCACCGACTGTAGGCTCCAGAGATCTTCCGGGCTTTCAAGACCTTTGATCTGACGGGCCCCAAAGGGCGAGATATCGGTCACCCATTCAACCAGGCGCCGCGTCGTGTCGCATAACAGGGTTCCACCTGCTGGCGCCAATTGTTCGATCCGGGATGCCAGATTGACCGTGTTGCCTACGGCCGTTGTGGGGCCGTCATTGCTTTGCACCGTCGCCATCACGACAGTACCGGAACTGATACCAACCCGCATCGCTGGCCTTACACCAAAACGCGCCTCGATATCATCCGCAGACGATTCAAACGCCGCATGAATCGCCATCGCCGCGCGACAGGCATGAAGTGCAGGTTCTTCAAGCGGTTCCGGTATCCCAAAAAGCGCCATGATGCTGTCACCCGCGAAGTCACGGGCGGTCCCGCCATGGGCCTCAACAGCTTGCACCAACGTTTCATAGACCATTCGGACAAAATGCAGCGCCTGTTCTTCGCCCAAATCAGCAACCATGGCAGTATAGCCGACCATATCGGCGAACAGGACGGAAACCTGACGCCGTTGGCCTTGACCAACCAAGGGATCACTCATTGTGCTGTTGTTGCCCTCCATGACAAAGACACGTCTAACTCAGCTTGATCCGACCTACCAGCACTGTCAGAGCAATGAGTCATAGGAATGCGTCGGTGTCACTCTTGCGCACTTCGGACACCCGAAAATCGGTTCACCGGCGCCAAGGCACGATTTTTTTCAACGGCCTACATACCCCAACTTTGCATTTGCGCCTCGGCAGCAGACGTGCACATTAGCCTGAATTTATCTGGAATGATGCGGTGGTGTAGACGTGACACGTGCTTGGCAGCGAATGCTTTCTGGTCGCAGACTTGATCTTTTGGACCCGACTCCGATGGATATCGAAATTGTCGATATCGCACACGGCCTTGCCTTTGTGGCGCGCTGGAACGGACAAACAAAAGGCGATTATGCCTATTCTGTCGCCGAACATTCATTGTTAGTGACCGAGATTTTCTGCGCCCAAAACCCCAAGGCGCCCGTGAAGTGGCAATTGGCTGCGTTGCTGCATGATGCGCCTGAATACGTGATCGGCGACATGATCAGCCCAGTAAAAGCCGCCGTTGGCCCTAGCTATGGTGCATTGGATGAAAGGCTGACCGCCGCCATACATCTACGATTTGGCCTGCCCGCCCAGATACCGGCGACCGTCAAGCGCCAGATCAAAAAGGCAGATAAACTATCTGCCTGGCTTGAAGCCGTTCAAATCGCGGGCTTTACCATTGATGAAGCTAACAAAATTTTTGGCAAACAAGACCCTATGCTGACCAAGAAATTACACATTCGTTTAAGACCCCCGATGGAGGTACGCGATGATTTCACAGCGCTGCATCAAAAATTGATGGAGGCACTATGATCATTCGGCCAGCAACAGCTGCGGACGCACCAGATATGGTCACGCTCCTGAACGCCATCATTGAGGCAGGCGGCACCACGGCACATCAAACGCTTTTTGATGAAACGACGATGCTGGAACACTACATCGAGTCCGACGGGCTTATCAGCTGCCTGGTCGCCGAGATAGAGGAGGTCGTTTTAGGCTTCCAATGGCTGCGTTGGGCGAAACCCGAACAAGACGGCGTCCCAGACGATTGGGCGATCATTGCCAGTTTTGTTGCAAATCGTGCCGCTGGCAAAGGGGTGGGGCAACATCTATTCAAAGCGACAAGGACCGCTGCCAGCCAAGCTGGCGTTGCCGCAATAGATGCGACAATCCGTGCCGATAATACCCCGGGCCTGCGCTATTACAGCGGTCTTGGTTTTGTCGATTACGACCGACTGACCGGCCTTGCTTTATCAGATGGAACGATCGTTGACAGGATACGTAAGCGTTTCGACATCTCGGTCTCCAGCTAGGGCCGGGCCCCTAATTGGCCACGGCTATACCAGCCCCGCTTGTGATCAAAGAGGGCACCAATTGCTGCACTACCCGATTCCAGCGGGTCACGGGCTGCTCGGCGACAAAGATGATATCATTCGGATAAAGATTGAACCGCGTAGCCAGAGTCAGATTGGCGACGTTGCGACCATCTAATTGCCATGCTGTCACGTCACCAGCACCGGCATCGCGCAGCACATAAATCTGTGATGGGTTTCCCGTCTCCGCAGAAAATCCGCCATTCGCATATAGCCCATCCGCCAGTGTCATCTGGCGTCCAAAGGGCATGGCTTGCCGCCCCGCATTGGTGACTTCGCCAGTCAGATAGATATAGTCCCTTGGAACCGCATCCAATGCGATCAAATCCTGAAAACCGCTACGACGCTCGGTCAGGGTAGCTTGGCGACGGTCAATCTCGGCATTCAATTCAGCCAAGGCTTGCTGGCGCGCCTGTTGACGAAGTTGGGCCACCGCAATCTGTTCTTCGAAAAAGGCCTGCGCTTTCTCCAACGGAAAGCGCGTGTCGACAAAAATACTATCGCCATCTTGTAAAAGCAATTTTTGCAGCTCGGGGCGGCTCAGATAATCTTGCATCGGTATCTGATAAAGCCCGCCATCACGGTACATCCGAATAGACGTATTGGTCAGATCCGCCGTCGCTATGCCCCCCGCACGGGCAAGGGCCTCATCCAAATGAAGCGGGGTAAGCGTAATGGGCAAAACGGCGGCATTGGCAACTGCCCCGCCTAAAGATACGCGGGCGGCTTTGAACTCGGCAACTTCAAGGCTGAAAGTCGGCTCTACCAAACGCTCGGCCATCTGCTGAAAAAGCCGGGCTTCAGCTTCTTGTAAGGTCAAGCCAGCAACGGTGATCCGACCCAAATCATGTATTGCTATCGCGCCATCATCTTGGACAGCATAAGTCTGTACAGGATCACCACGAGATTGCGAACCAACAGGGTCATTCTCAGCACGAACCATACCGGGCCGAACCACCCGCACAATATCGCCAATCCCGATGCGATAAGGGCCGGGATCCGAAATTGGGGGAAGACGCGCTGCGAGCGGCGCAGGCGGCGCGCCGGCTTGGCTCGGCTCAGGCAGAGCATCAAAACGGGGCGTCAAAATCGGGGTGCCCGCAGCTTGTGAAAATGCTGATGGAACCTGTTTTGGTTCATAACTCTGCCGATTCGCCTGTTGCAGTGATGTTGCGCTGATCGGCACAACCCGAACATTTTGACCGACTTGGGGTGATACGTATGCAACGCCACATGCGGTCAACAGCAGCAGGCTAAACAATACAAAACTGTGAAATAATGACCGCACAATCAGACCAAACCTAACTCTCTTCGCCCCGTGGCAAGACTGCGTCAATATTGGTTAATTAAGCCTTAAACCGCTTTTGCTCTTACAAGATCAAAACGGGGTCAACTGTACCTTAATAAATCTACGCAATGTTTAGAGGGTTAAGTCACTGGGGTCCGCTTAATGCGATTCATGCGATCACTCTCGCGCCGGGTTCACCGACGCCTTCTCCAGAGCAATCCGGAACGATTGTGGGTGCATTACTCTGTCGCATTATTCATCATTTTTGGCCTGCTTTTCGCGACAATCACAGTCAACCGCATCTCTATCGAACGCAGTGCTGCAGCAACAGAAATCATCAAGACGAGCACTGCACAGGTTATCCACGGACACGAAGTACTGTTGCTTACAGAAAACATATCGACAAACAACACATCCGACCTTCATGATTTGGCCAAACTAGCGATTAGGCTAGAGACGGCCCATTTCGGAATGATGTCTTCCGGCATCTGGTCGGATGATCTGCAGGCGCTTTACTTTGAAGACCGGCAACCGCTTCATCGAATGATGACTGACTTTATCCAGATGTCGCGGCAGTTTTTAGATGCCGATCCAGACCAAAGGGATCAACTCCTAACAAAGCTGATCGCATGTTTTGAGCAGGAGGGGTTAGAAGAAGCCCTTCTATCGGCAGCGTTCCTTTTTGAAGAAGCCGCAAACGCGGATGTTCAGGCACTGACAGTTTTGCAGCGCAAACTCTTGATCGCAACGATTGTAGCTCTCATCGTCGAGGGGATCTTTATCTTTACGCCGGCCCAACTTGTCGTCAATTCGAACATTCGCAAATTGCGACATCAAAGTGATGTCCTGCGCGGTTCTGAAGCGGCGCTACAATCTGCAAACGCTAAGCTTGAATACATCATCAATCACGACCCGCTCACTGATCTGCCGAACCGAAGCTGCCTAATGGCCTATTTGGAAAACAGCATTTCGGATGGAACCGTGGGCGAGTTGGGTATCCTATTTATCGGGATTGACGGCTTTAAATCCATCAATGATGAGGTCGGGCACGAATACGGGGATCGCGTATTGATCACCGTTGGAAACATTCTGCAAAGCTGCATCGATGATGATCATCTCGTCGCACGTGTTGGCGGCGATGAATTTGTCCTTGTGACAGATGAACCACCCAAAGCGCTGGTTGATCGCGTCCGCGCGTCATTCGCCGATCCTCTCGAGATTGGGGGGCGACGACTGCCAATCGTCACGAGTATTGGCTATCTAAAGCTAACGGAAGCCCATCAAGACCCATTTACAATCTTGGCCGATGTTGGTCTGGCGCTGCAATACGCAAAAAATGAAGGCGGCAACAGATCACAACCCTTTGAGCTGACCCTTAGGGACGAAATTGGATCGCAAAAACAGCTTCAGATTGAATTGAGCGATGCAATCAAAAACGGAGAAATCGAACCCTGGTTTCAACCGCAAATTCGGCTGTCAGACGGGCGATTACAGGGTGCTGAAGTCTTGGCAAGATGGCGGCACCCAAAACATGGGCTTCTCACCCCAGATAAGTTTTTACCAGCGGCCGAGCGTGCAGGGCTGACCATCGATATGGATCATTGTATTTGGCGCCGGGCTATGGATCTCGCCAATAATTGGGGGCGTACAAACATTTGGCGCCCATGTATCTCTTTAAACGCCGCACCCGACACCATTGCGGACCCGCATCTGATGGAACGTTTCTTATTGCAACTTCAACAATCCGGTCTCGACGTCAACCAGGTGGTCATCGAAGTGCTTGAGACAACGCTGATCAACGGAGCAGATGACATGGCCGCCATCAATATCGACAGCCTCGCAGAATGCGGGGTGGCATTGGAACTTGACGATTTTGGAACGGGCTACGCATCGCTATCCAAACTCACTCAGCTTCCGCTATCTGGCATCAAACTTGATCGTTCACTCATCGCGCCACTACCGGACCAGAATGCCGACAGCGTCGTCCGGGCGATTCTCGCTCTTGCTGCGGAACTTGGGTTTCACGTCATCGCAGAGGGTGTGGAAGAATCTGTTCAAGCAGAGCATCTAAAAAGTCGCGGCTGCACATTGGCACAAGGCTACGGCTACGCCCGCCCGATGCCGCCAGATGACTTTGAACAATGGCTTGCCCAAAACGCAAATCGGGCTTTGGACGCAGGCGGTGAACAACCCACACAAGCATTGCGGGCTTGAGCATTACACCGGCACAGCATATCTGATTTGGGAGTAGACCTGTAAATGAAAGCTCTAGATGGCTAATTTTCTTTACCAAAATGATCTGCCTGACGGACTAGACCTTGGTCCGATTGTAGCGATTGACTGCGAAACCATGGGGCTGAACCCGCATCGGGACCGGTTGTGCCTAATCCAAATGTCCGGTGGCGACGGGAATTGCCATTTGGTGCAAGTTGCCCAAGGACAAACGCAAGCACCAAATCTATGTGCAATGCTCGAAGACCCTCTGGTATTGAAACTGTTCCATTTCGGCCGATTTGATATTGCTGCGTTGCTAAACACATTTGGTGCGCTTGCCGCACCAGTTTATTGCACCAAAATCGCATCGAAACTCGTGCGGACCTACACAGATCGGCATGGCCTCAAGACGCTCCTGCAAGACATGCTGGGCATCGACATTTCGAAACACCAGCAACAAAGCGACTGGGGAGCACCAAAGTTGACAGAGGCGCAGCTCGACTACGCGGCATCAGATGTACTCTACCTACATCAGCTCAAAGATGCTTTTGAGACATTACTGGCACGGGAAAACCGTGCGGATCTGGCGCAATCATGTTTTGATTTTTTGCCAACTAGGGCACAACTGGACCTCGCTGGCTGGCCTGAAACAGATATCTTTGCGCATTGATGAAAAAGCCCTCAAAATATCTCACAACCGCGCGCAAGGTAATTACCCAAGAATCAGACGCGCTTGTCAAACTTGCAGCCCAGCTGGACGAAACATTCGACGACGCGATTGAGCTGCTGCTGCAGGCAACGGGCCGGGTTATTGTTTCTGGCATGGGGAAGTCGGGCCATATCGCCAGAAAGCTCGCGGCGACTTTAGCCAGTACTGGAACACCAGCCCATTTCGTACATCCCGCTGAGGCCAGCCACGGTGACTTGGGGATGATGACGAAAGGGGATGTCGTCATCGTATTGTCCAATTCAGGCGAAACGCCGGAGTTGGCCGATTTGGTTGCTTATACAAGACGCTTTGACATTCCGATGATTGGCATCGCAAGCAGATCAAACAGTACCTTGCTGCAGCAAGCCGATATCGCCGTTTTGCTACCCAACCTCGGTGAAGCTTGTGGTACTGGTGTTGTTCCGACAACATCGACGACCATGACATTGGCATTGGGTGACGCTATTGCAGTAGCACTGATGAAGCATCGCGACTTCACCCCGGAAAAATTCCGCGACTTTCACCCAGGCGGGAAGCTTGGGGCACAATTGTCAAAAGTTGCCGACCTGATGCATCATGAAGACACAGTACCGCTTGTGCATGTCGATACACCGATGAGCGATGCTCTGTTAGAGATCAGCCAAAAGGGTTTTGGCGTCGTTGGCGTTTTGGACGATCATGGTGGTTTAGCCGGAATTGTCACCGATGGTGATCTTCGGCGGCATATGGATGGTTTGCTCACCCATAAAGCGGGCGAAGTGATGACGAAAGGCCCCACAACAGTGCGTCCAGATGCGCTCGCCGAAAAGGCTCTTGCTGTTATGAACCAACGCAAAATTACATGCGTCTTTGTGACCAATGCGGATGACAGCGGACAGGTGGTCGGCATCCTTCACATTCATGACTGCCTACGTGCCGGGATTGTCTGATCATGGGCAACGCCGACAACCTTTATTCAATGTGGGTAGGGTGGGCTAAAATTGTCTTGCCGCTGTGCGCCTTGGGGTTGTTATCCACGCTCTTCCTATTTGCACGCGGCCAAAACGAGCCAACAGACATCGCCTTCGCAGAGGTCGAGGCAATAGCGCAAGAACAGCGCCTTTCGCAGCCGCGCTTTTCAGGTGTCACTGAAGAGGGTGCTATCCTTTCGGTTTCCGCACGCAATGCAACACCAAATGACGCAAACCCCGATACGGTCAGTATCAATGAAATGCTGCTCCGCATGGATAACCCCGACGGCAGTTATGTCGAAGTCACTGCGCCGCTGGGCGAATTGGATGGCCGCGAAAAAGTCGCCCGTTTCTTAGGTCTCGCAAGACTACACACCTCGACGGGGTATGAGATGGAGACCAACGGCCTAATCGCCGCTCTGGACACCGGGGTCGTCAAATCCGATGGTTTGCTCGAAATTCGGGCACCGTTTGGCGAGCTGACTGCTGGCATGGTGACATTTCAGGTTACTTCTGAAAATACAGGCCAGCAGATGCTATTCACCAACGGCGTGAAACTGGTGTATAACCCGCAGCAGTGACAGCGCAGGCGACAAAAGGTAAAAACCAGTGTTTCGACAAATTTTTGGGATCTTGCTCGCCTGCATTCTTGGGGCTGGCAGTCTTGCCGCACAAACGAACATCGATCTTGGTGGAATAACGGTTGATACCTCAGCCGCGATTGAGGTGTCAGCAGATTCTCTTTCAGTCGATCAAGACACCGGACGGGCGATTTTTTCGGGAAATGTCATCATCGGTCAGGGTGATTTGCGGTTGCAAGCAGGAAATGTCGAAGTCGTTTATGCTGCCGATACCAGCGATATCACCCAGTTGATCGCAACCGGGGACGTGACGTTCGTCACCGCAGACGAGGCAGCCGAAGCGCAATCGGCAAACTATGATGTTGTGACAGGAATGCTCTTGCTGTCGGGTGACGTACTGTTGACCCAAGGCGCCAGTGCGATTTCTGCGGAGACCATGAGGATCAATGTGACCGACGGGACTGCCACCATGGAAGGCAGGGTCCGGACAGTGCTGCAGCAAGGCGGCAACTGATGGAAGCCAGCCCAAACCTAAGCGTCCAAGAAGGCGATTTTGGTCTACACATTGTCAATCTACGCAAAAGCTATCGGAAACGCCCGGTTATTCGCGATGTCAGTATCGATCTTGGCCGCGGTGAGGTTGTTGCCCTGCTCGGGCCCAACGGTTCGGGAAAGACCACCTGTTTTTATTCAATCGCTGGCTTGGTGACACCCGAAGGCGGAAAAGTCATCATTGATGGGCGCGAGATTACGGCGCTACCAATGTATCGGCGCGCGCAATTAGGTATCGGCTACCTGCCACAGGAAATGTCAATTTTCCGTGGCATGACTGTCGAAGACAACATCATGTCAATCCTTGAGATCGCCGAACCTGACCGACATCGCAGACGCGAACGGCTTGAGGCTTTGTTATCAGAGTTTTCTGTCGAACATTTGCGGCGCGCATCTGCTGTGGCGCTTTCGGGCGGGGAAAGGCGCCGTGTCGAGATTGCGCGCTGCCTGGCTGCGGGCCCCAAATACGTATTGCTGGATGAACCATTCGCCGGGGTTGACCCGATTGCCGTTGGCGAGATTCGGCATCTGGTGGCTGACCTGAAGAACAGGGGGATTGGGGTGCTGATCACCGACCACAATGTGCAGGAAACACTGCAAATTGTGGATAGGGCATACATTCTGCACGACGGAAAGGTGCTGATGAACGGCACCACTGAAGAAGTCATTCAGGATGAGAATGTGCGCCGGGTCTACCTGGGTAATAACTTCCGTGTAAATTGACAAACAGTCGGCGTTAACCACTGCATCATTGACAAAGCAGGGTGATTCATCGCCAAATATGGGTGATGACTAACCCGTGTCCTTCCACTGATACTGCGCTGGCAATTGTGCCCGTGTGTGGGGATCAGCGAAGCTTTAACGGGCTGTTATCGTTTTTCAATCACCGGGATAATGCGCTCTAGCCCCCGAGCCGGAGGCGTTTGCGCATGCCCGATCAAATCAAACTGGAGAAACGATGCGGTATCAAATCAGCGGCAAACAAATCGATATTGGCGAAGCCCTGCAATCCCATGTCAGGACTGAGCTGGACGAAATCCTAAAAAAGTACGCAGGACGCCCCACTGATGCCAATGTTGTCTTTTCTAAGTCTGGCCATGAATTCGTGTGCGAGACGATCGTTCATCTATCGACAGGTCTGACTGCGCAAGCAACAGGGAAGGCGAATGAGATATACGCCGCTTTTGATGGCAGCGGCGAAAAAATGGACAAGCAATTGCGTCGTTACAAACGGCGTCTTAAGGATCATCACAGCGGTCGCTCGCAACCAGTTGAACTTTCGGATGCAGGGTCATATATCCTCGAGCCAAGAGACGAGTCGGATGAGGCGACACATGACACTGTAAACGGCATGATCGTGGCAGAGATGGAGACCAAGATCCCCTCACTGTCCGTCGGCGAAGCGGTGATGCAAATGGAAATCGCGAGTGCGCCCGTGCTTGTCTTCCGCAATGAGAAACATAACGGAATCAACGTCGTCTACAGACGAGACGATGGAAATATTGGTTGGATTGACCCACGCATATCGGGTTGACCCCGACGCTTGGTGAAAGAAACGGCCCATGGAAATTGGACAGATTTTGCAGCCTTCTGCAGTGAAAACGATTTCGTCGTGCACCAGCAAGAAGCGACTGTTTCATGATTTGGGCGAATTGGCTGAAACCAGTTATGGATTGAACCCATCCGCCGTCATTGACGCGTTAATCCAACGCGAAGGTTTAGGCCCAACGGGTGTGGGTCAAGGCGTTGCCTTGCCCCATGCGCGCATGGCGGATGCAACCGATGTCAAAGGTATCTTTCTGCGCTTAGAAAAAGCTCTGCCATTCGATTCTGTGGATCGGCAGCCTGTCGATCTGATCTTTGCGTTGATCGCCCCGGAAAATGCGGGCGTCGATCATCTTAAAGCGCTGGCGCTGGTATCAAGGACGCTGCGCGATAACGCAATTTGCGCTAAGCTGCGCGCCAATAGCGAACCGGCAACGCTCCATACGATTCTAACGGAATTTCAGCCGTCGCAGGCTGCCTAGGGTCAAGACCTAGCCCCAGGCCTCAAATCCAAATACATCATAGTCGCGCTGATAGGCCTCGCGCGCGGCACGTTCGAGTTCCGCATCATAAATAGCCGCAAGCCAGCCTTCATGCGGATGGACAGCATCGATAATGTCCGGCGCGTCTTGAAGACCGACATCATTTGCCAGATCGGACAAGCCAGCCGCCAACATGTTTTCGCGCAAAATGACATCCGGCAGCATAAATTCTGCCATGCCCTGCAGACAGGTCAATTGACCCGCCCAAGCCGGATCGACGCGAATGGCTGTCTGCCCCGATAGGTTATTTCGCAAAAAGGTCAAAAAGGCCAAAAACGCCATCCGATGCGCCGCAACATCATAGCCTGATGACTTCTGCAAATTCGGACGTTGTTCAGGGATCGGCAACTTATGAACCCGGCGCAGGTTCGCGCGGATCTCACGAAAACTGCCAGGACCATCCTGCAGAATACGGTCGCAAAATGCGGCATGCGCACGGGCAAGCGGATGACGCAATACAGTAAAGCTTCGATGGCCGGGCGTGTTGCGCTGCCATTGGCGCAGCGTCTTTTGCGTGAATTTATTCTGCAACGCCGACACATCAACTTGATCAAGGTTAGCCAACCACTGGGAAACCGCCGCTTCCGGCCCGGACTGCAACGGCATGTAAACCAGTGGTGCCTGCGCTGCCGCGATATAGGTTCGTATGGCCGGTCCACGCCGCGGCTCAAAATGGGGCGTGCGTGACAAATCAAATCGGTCAAGCTGGCCCAGCGCCTCTTGCATTTGCGTGAAATTCGCAACCCGGTCCTCCAGCGGTTCAGGGTTTTGCTTTTTTAGCTTCCGATTGAGGTTCGACAGACGCGCATTCACACCCAAGAACGCAGCCAACCCATTGATCACATCAATATCGCGTAAATCGTCATAGGTGATGTAAAAGGCCGTCTGTCCCGTCGTCTGCAACACCCGGAGCACACGGGTTTGAAACGCCTGCAACTGCTCTAAATGGACCGTAAACTCTTCTGGGTCAAAGGTGATCTGGTGGCTTTTCGCATGGGTTGCGTTTGTCAGTTTCCATTGTCCGGTTGCTTGCGCGGTTTTCCAACTGACAAAGCTATCTACGGGATTGCGCGTCAGAATAATCTTAGCACAGTGTTTATCCTGCAAGCAGGGTTGAAGCACCCGCTGATCGTGATTGTGAAAATAGCGGAACCCACAAAGTTCTTCCTGGTCTTGCACTTTGGTCAGCAACGCCAGTGGATCAGCCTCGCGCGCGTCAAGCGTCATGCCAAGAACATCATCTGTTTTTGGGTGACCAATGAATGCGGGGTTAAAAAGTTCGCCCAAGCAACGCACACCAGCCAGATCATTCAGGTTAGATTCAAGAAAATTGGACCCCGTACGCATTTCGGCCAACATAATGAAAGAACGAAACTTGGTCATTTTCCGCCCACAACATAAGGCTTTGGCTGATCAACATCATTGCTGCTCCGCTGCGTCTGCCCGGTGAATTCACCAGTGAGAAAAGGATGCATGCCCTGATTTTTGAGGTCCTGCAGAAACCCAGCCAAACCACTTAAATCCGCCATCTTTGGTACCTCCGTGACGGCTTGCCCGCGATGACCGGCAATATCGTCAATGATGTCCTGCAACATATCCATGGGAGATTGCATGAAATCAGCCAGTGTTGTGATCTCGATGCGCGCACGGGTGTGACTAGAGCGCAGAATTTTCAAAAACTTGTTTTCGATCCTCTGCAACCGGGCCGCTTCAGCCCGCACATCTGCAGCTGATCGACCAGACAAAAATAACGGCACCGCCCAAGCACCTGAGACAACCCAAATGCGCGCTTGCGCATCTTTGGCAATCATCCATCTGATGTCCTGGCTATCAGCTGGCCCAAATTGAAAACCATGGGTTTTCTCTCGTCCGGCCCATAGCAAATTCGTCAAAAACATTCGGCCATTGTAATCACGCAAGCGTGCATTGTCCGACAATGCGCCGCGATAAGTTGACGCCTCATCCGAGAAATGCACGCGGTCCTTTGCGAACAGATGCCCATGTATCTCCGCACCACTACGTCGCGAGAGCCAGTCGGTGAAATCCGGAAACAGGTCATCCAAACCCTGAAAAACCGCATAAGGCGTAGCTGCGATGCCCTTTTCCCGATCTGTGTTCGGAAAGCGGCTTTGCATGAATAACCCTTGCCGCCCATTCAACCGCCTATCCACCGCGCTTGCAAAAAGGCGATCAATCGTTGCCGGGGCAGGTTCGGTTTGCGCCGGTACCGATGGGATCTTGACGGGAAAGGTTGCATATAGCTCATCAGCATGGGGCCAGATTTTGCGCGCCACAAAACAGCCTGACCGCAATAGCAATTCGCGATGATCATCGTAAAAGATATGCGGCTTGCCCTGAAAATCAAATTTAGAAAGCGTCAGCGAACGGCTTTCAATCTTCCTGGCATGGCAGCGCGATAATGTCTGATAATAGCTTTCGTCAGGGATCCAAACCAGTTTGAAATAAGCGTCAAAGCGCTTGCGCCGCGGGTCATTCAAGATCGCCTGCAAGGTGCTGCGTGTCAGGCACCACCATTGCGACCCCATATGCGGCACAATGCCTTCGGGAATGCGGCGCCTTAACCTGACCAGCTGTTGCACCTGGACATAACGATCAAACAGCCAACGCTGCCTTTTCCACGAAAAAGGAAACCGCAGGGTAAAACGTTCACGATCAAGGCCGCCAACAGTCCAAGGCACATCGGCCGTTGTGGCGCTTTCGATAAAATCCGTATCGGGACGGGCATCCAAATATGCCCGCAACTCAGCGATTGGGCGCAGTGGCAAACAGGACCCTGACGCGAGAAAGGCATGCCGAACATCGGGAAACTGTTCCAGCAGCAAGGTTGAGGCAGCCTGCGATGCCGCGACAAGGCCCCAACCACCCCACTCACAACGGTGTCGCTTTGAAAAAAGAACGTGGTCCAGATCTGACAAAGCAGCGACAAAAGTATCATAAGTGTGCCGATCAACATCCTTGTCGACATGCACGACAACCGGGCACCCACCGGCGACCCAATGGCGCACCGCCTGCTCGGCCCGATCAAATGCGGTATGAACCAACATGACAACGCCAACGCTCATGCCCAATTTCCCTTGGACATCAGGCCTAAAATCTCAAGTTGGCGCCAGTTGATATATTGCTCGCTCCATTGCGACCAGAGGTCCGGTGCGACGCCATGCTCGGCTATGTAGGATTTGTATTCTTGACCCCGGCCGTAATGCTCTGCGCGGGCGACCTCCTCAGTCGCGCGATCAGAAAACGTGTTCAGGAACTTCGCATGCAACAAAATACCCGACGCTTTCTCGCCACCTTGTTGATCATAAACAAGGTTCAAGCCGCGCGGCAAAATCATATGGGTCGAGCTGACATAAGCATAGGGCCGGCGCCACTTCACGAACGGCACTTTATTCAACGCCGGGGCTTTTTTGGGCTTGTCTGCAAAAAACATGCGTGCGCGTGGACCGCCTTGTATCCACAGGTTACGCATAAGTCTGTTGCGGCTCATGATATAGTTGCCCGGATCAAACCAATTTGCGACATCCAGCGGATCTGCCCCCCGCTTATAAACGGCGTCCGTGACAGGCCCCTTTGGATACATATCCAAAAGCATCGCGCCAAAAGAACGCACTTCTGAGGCATCAAGCCAATCTGCAAGCGCGCGGATAGGGCGCGTATCGCAAAATGGGTAGACAAAGAATTCATCAACATCGACCGTCAATGCCCAGTGCCCGTGGGCATATTTGCCCTGCAACCACGTGAGCCAATCAATACCATAGCGCGAGTCGCCATAGCCCGCAGTCGTTGACCAAACGGATACATCCGGTTCAGCGGCAACATATTCCAAACCGCCATCATCACTATTGTTATCAACAAATAAGAAATGGTTGATACCCAAGCTGCGATAATACTCCAGAAAATATGGCAGGCGAATATCTTCGTTCCGAAAGGTACAAAACAGAAGGATATCATCCGGCCTAATTTGATCTGTGCGATCCTCAACAGGGGTCAGTTCGCGCGCTTTGCGGCGGGCGCGCAATTTCCAGCGCCTGCGCTGCAATCGAAGCCGATATGATGTCCAAATGCCCAAGTATTCGTTACCTGCCCCTATTTCTATCTGTTGTCACGTCAGCCCCAGTCACCCTTTGACATCAGGCCAAGATCAATCAGCTGCTGGGCATTCTTATACAAATATGATTGCGGGGACCACAGCACCGGGTTTTCGGTCAAAGCACGGTGATAATCGACATAAACCGCGCTGTTTTCAAAATGCTGGGCGCGGTCGATCTCTTCGGCTGATTTTACACCGATATTCGGCAAAAATTTTGTATGAAGCAGCACACCAGTGACCTTGCGGTCTGTCTTTTTATCAAAAACATGGTTCAGATACCTGGGCAGCATTTGGTGGGTTGAACTGACATAAACATGACGCCAATGCCACCGGACCAGAGGCGTCTTGCTAAGGGTCGGGGATTTCTGGGGGTCACCAGCAAAAAACACACGTTCACGGACCCCGCCCTGAATCCACAAGTTGTCAAAGATGGGATGCTGGCGATGACGGTAGTTATCCGCATCAAACCAAGACAGCGTTTCGATCGGATCTTGATCCGGCTGGTAGTCCACATCAGCCAAGCGACCCTTGGGATACATATCCAGCATCAACGCCCCAAAAGAGGTAATATCGCGCGCATCCAGCCAGTCTGTCAGTGCAGGCAGACCCCTGGTGTCGCTGTCAGGATAGATCAGCAATTCATCCGCATCGACTGTCAAACACCAATGGCCGCTGCCAAATTGCCATTGCAACCACCCCAGCCAATCCATGCCAAACCGTGCCAGCTTATAACTATGTGCGGTGGTCCAAAGCGAAACATCCGGCTGCGCGGCCAGAAACGCGGTCGTTCCATCATCACTGTCATTATCAACAATCAAAAACTGCGTGACGCCCAACTTGCGATAATGCTCTAAAAAATAGGGCAATCGCAGCATTTCGTTTCGGACGGTCGCAAAACATAGAATAGCATCATCTGCGATTTGCGCGGTTCGATCGAAAACGGCTGTTATCTGATGGCGCTTGCGCCAGATGCGCCACAGCAACCTGCGGCGCTTCCAACGCAAGCGGTAGCTAAACCAGAGCTTTGACAAATAGCTGTCGCCGGGACCGCGCAATGTACGCCTTACTGCGCGGCCTGCTGGAACGTTTTGATTTGCGCCAGATATTCACTGAACTCATCGCGCAGATCATCCCGAGCAAGCGCAAAGGCCACCGTCGCCTGCAGAAAACCAGCCTTGGATCCGCAATCGAAACGTTGTCCGTCAAATCGATAGCCAAAAACATCGCGGCCTTCGGCAATTTCCTTGGCAATCGCGTCAGTCAGCTGAATTTCACCGCCCGCGCCGCGCTCAATCGTATCAAGATTTTTCAGTACTGCGGGTGTCAGAATATAGCGCCCGATGACGGCCAAGTTAGACGGCGCTTTTCCGGGCGCTGGCTTTTCGACCATGCCTTTCACACACATCAAGGGCCCGTCGCTGCGTGAGATATCCAAAATGCCGTAAGATGATGCGCGTTCTGGCGAAACCTCCATGGTGGCGACCATGGCGCCACCCGTTTCTGCGTGGGCCTCAACCATTTGCTGTAAACAGGGGGTTTCAGCTGCGATGACATCATCTGGCAGGATCACCGCAAAGGGTTCATCCCCAATAAGTTTGCGCGCACATGACACCGCGTGACCCAAACCAAGCGGCTTGTGCTGGCGCATATAGGCAATCGCGCCGCTATCCATATTGGTGTCGCGCAGTGTATCCAAAAGTGCAAACTTACCACTGGCCTCCAGCGATGCCTCAAGATCAGGGGCAAGGTCGAAATAGTCTTCTAACGCTGACTTTCCGCGCGATGTCACAAAGATAAAATCCTCAATCCCGGCGGCGCGTGCTTCGTCAATCGCGTATTGGATCAACGGGCGGTCCACCAAGGTCATGATTTCTTTTGGCACAGACTTCGTGGCAGGCAAGAACCGCGTACCCATCCCTGCGACCGGGAAAATCGCCTTCGTGACTTTTTTATGCATAACCGTGCCCCCAATTTAAGCTGAAAAAGTCAGTATCAATGTAACAGGGCCACATTAAGACTAAAATGGCCGGAAATCGATCACGTTACGTCGAACCCGGCTCGATTTCGCCCAATTTCCAGTCATGGATGCCCCATGTCCTTTAACATCTGTTCGATCCGAGGGACATCCTCTGGATTGTTCAGTTCCCAAAACTGGCGACCTTTGGCTTCAACTTCAACACACAGCATCTGCACACCGCGCTCTAAGAACCGCAGCTGTTCAAGCCCTTCAAGCGCCTCAAGCGGACCCATGGACCAGCCCATATAGGCACGCAGCGCCGACGGCCGATAGGCGTACACCCCGACATGATGAAACACTGGTGTTGCAGCGTCCGGCGCATATTCCTGCCCGGTGAAAGGGATGACCTCTTTCGAAAAATAAAGCGCATTGTTGTCAGTGCCAAAAACCGCGGTCGTCCCACCAACACGCCCTTCACGGCGGTCTTGCAGCAGATCATCCAGCATCGCACCGCTGGTATTCAACACCGGCGTCGCCACATCAGCATTTGGGTTAGCCTTTAAGCCGTCAACCAAATCTTCGATGAACCACGCTGGCGTCAGGGGAGCGTCACCTTGCAAGTTGACAACGATATCATAATCCCCGGCAACATGTGCCAAGGCCTCCGCGCAACGCTCGGTTCCGTTTTGGCAAGTCGTTGCGGTCATCACGACCTTTGCGCCAAAGGCTTCTGCAGCGTCGGCAATTCGGGTATCGTCCGTTGCAACGACGACCTTATCGGCGCCGTCAACCTGCATTGCAGCTTCCCAAGACCGCTGAATAAGGCTTTTGGCTTCACCAGTGCTGCCGCGCAATTGTGCCAACGGCTTGCCGGGATAGCGTGATGACGCATAGCGTGAAGGAATAACGATCAGGACAGACATCAGGGCATTTCCAACGCAACACCAGGCGCCAAAGCGATGAAATAGGGGTTTTCGAAGCCGGGCTTTCCATAGTTGAGCGTGGTGTGGTCATCAAATCGCACCACTTGGCCGCCCGCACCAGAAAGTACTGCGTGACCGGCGGCTGTGTCCCATTCCATCGTGCGGCCAAGACGCGGATAAAGATCTGCCTCACCTGCTGCGACAAGGCAGAATTTCAACGATGAACCAGCGCTTTTCATGTCGGTGACATTGTATTTGCCGATGTAATCATCCGTCGCCTGATCACGGTGCGATTTGGATGCAACAACCAACAGGCCAGCATTGTCAGGTTTGCGCACGGTCATCGGGGCAACCGGCCCCACGCTATCGTCAGCAAAATCGCCAATTTCTTCGACCGATTGTCCAGCCGGATCCGTGTAGAACAACCGTCCCTTCGCAGGTGCATAGACAATGCCACGGACAGGTGTCCCATCCTGAACATACGCAATATTCACGGTAAATTCGCCCCGGCGTTTGATGAATTCCTTGGTGCCATCTAACGGGTCAACAATAAGAAATGTGTTAACGTCTTGTAGATGGGACGCGGCTTGCTCTTCGGTGACAAGCGGCACATCGGGAAACGCTGCGCGCAAGCCTGCACTGATGATCTGATCTGCTGCTTCATCGGCTTCGGTCACGGGGCTATCATCTGTCTTGGCGCGGACATCAAAGTCATCCTTGGCGTAAATCTCCATGATCTTTTCGCCTGCTTGCAACGCCAGCGTACGCATGACCTTGGTGAGTGTTTCATAGTCCATGCTAGATGTTCCTGTTGTTGAAAATAAGCCGCGCGGCCCTTATGGTCCTCCGTCAAGCGATCATCAAGAAGTTCATGCTAGGCAGGCGCTGGCAAAACTGAAAGCAACGAATGTTCCAACCTGAAACAAGCAGACGCCCCAGCAGCGTCTTCACGATGGCAGAGGTGATCTATCACACCTGTGTCCGAAAGCTGCGTCAGGAACATCGCAATGCGGTAGTGGGGCTGATCCTCAGCGTAATGCAAGTGCTTGTCATGGTTGGTGCCTTCTTGATCATGTTCATGGTGCTGGGGATGCGCAGCTCTCCGATTAGGGGGGATTTTCTGCTCTACATCATGACCGGCATCTTTATGTACATGACCCATATTCGGGCGCTGTCGGCCGTGGCTGCTGCTGCGGGACCGGCATCGCCTATGATGCTGCATGCGCCGATGAATACGATTGTAGCTGTAATAGCATCGGCGATAGCTTCTCTTTATCAGCAGTTTCTCGCGCTCTGCATTATCCTGACAGTTTATCACATCGCCTTCACACCCATCACGATCTACAATCCAAAGGGGGCCTTCGCGATGATGCTGCTCGCCTGGTTCACAGGGATTGGGGTCGGGCTGATTTTTCGGGCTATTGTGCCCTGGATGCCCGATTTGGCGCCGCTTATTCGCAGGCTTTACATCAGGATCAATGTCATCGCTTCGGGTAAAATGTTTGTCGTGAACCTGCTACCGGCATCGATGGTTGCGTTGTTCGACTGGAACCCCCTGTTCCACATCATCGATCAGGTCAGGGGTTTCGTCTTCCTCCATTACTCCCCGTTTGTGACCTCAATTACATACCCGATCTATGTTGGAATCGGATTGTTGATGATCGGATTGATGGGCGAATTCTACACACGGGGCAAAGTATCCAAAAGTTGGTCAGCAGGGCGATAAGGTGGCCAAAAGGCCGCTTTGCTGGCCAAACGATCAAGCTTCCGCAAAAAACAGGCCAAGTTTACCATTTTGCTGTTGATCCTATGGTTGCAGGCCCCAAATCGCATCCCTATATACGCCAAGATCGTTGCGCTGGGTGAGACCCATGCGCAAAAACATGTAACTGGTGCGGGTGCCTTATTGGGTCCGCGCTGCTCAAACCGCCTAACTAGAGGGATTTGAAAAATGGCCAAAGTTATTGGTATCGACCTGGGAACCACGAACTCCTGTATCGCCATCATGGATGGCTCAAAGCCACGGGTCATCGAGAACGCCGAAGGCGCGCGGACAACGCCATCAATCGTGGCATTCACCGATGAAGAGCGTCTTGTCGGGCAGCCTGCAAAACGTCAGGCGGTAACGAACCCGGAAAACACAATCTTTGCTGTGAAGCGTCTGATCGGCCGCCGGTTCGATGACAAGGACCTTGCCAAAGACAAAAAGAACATGCCTTTCGCTGTTGTCGACGGCGGCAACGGGGATGCATGGGTCGAATCCAAGGGTGAGAAATACTCCCCTAGCCAGATCTCGGCCTTCATCCTCGGCAAAATGAAAGAAACTGCCGAAACATATCTCGGCGAAGATGTGACCCAAGCGGTCATCACAGTCCCAGCCTACTTCAACGACGCGCAGCGCCAGGCGACGAAAGACGCCGGTAAGATTGCTGGCCTCGAAGTGCTGCGGATTATCAACGAGCCGACAGCTGCTGCGCTGGCCTATGGTCTGGATAAAAAAGACAGCAAGACAATCGCGGTCTATGACCTTGGTGGTGGTACATTCGATGTGACCATCCTGGAAATCGATGATGGATTGTTCGAAGTGAAATCCACCAACGGGGACACGTTCCTAGGTGGTGAAGACTTTGATATGCGCATCGTGACCTATCTGGCTGACGAGTTCAAAAAAGAGAACTCCGTCGACCTGACGAAAGACAAGATGGCCCTGCAGCGTCTGAAAGAAGCCGCTGAAAAAGCCAAGATCGAACTGTCATCTTCGTCCAGCACGGAAATCAACCAACCCTTCATCTCGATGGGGTCTGACGGTCAGCCGTTGCACATGGTGATGAAACTGACACGCGCCAAGCTGGAAAGCCTTGTCGGTGATCTGATCAAAGCATCAATGAAGCCATGTCAGGCCGCGATCAAAGACGCTGGTTTGTCCACATCAGACATCGACGAAGTTGTTCTGGTTGGTGGGATGACCCGGATGCCAAAGGTCCGCGAAGAAGTCGCGAAATTCTTCGGCAAAGACCCCCATCAGGGCGTGAACCCAGATGAAGTGGTCGCCATGGGCGCGGCCATTCAGGCCGGTGTTCTGCAAGGTGATGTGAAAGACGTTGTTCTGCTGGACGTCACGCCATTGTCGCTGGGTATCGAAACTCTGGGCGGTGTCTTTACCCGTCTGATCGACCGGAACACAACAATCCCGACGAAAAAGTCTCAGGTCTTCTCAACCGCCGAAGACAACCAGAATGCCGTGACATTGCGCGTGTTCCAGGGTGAGCGCGAAATGGCCGCAGACAACAAAATGCTCGGTCAGTTCAACCTCGAAGACATCCCGCCAGCACCGCGCGGCATGCCGCAGATTGAGGTGACATTCGACATTGACGCCAACGGCATCGTCGAAGTGGGCGCCAAAGACAAAGGCACCGGCAAAGAGCAGAAAATCACCATCCAAGCCTCTGGTGGCCTGTCAGATGACGACATCGAAGCAATGGTGAAAGACGCCGAAGAAAACGCCGAGGCCGATAAGGACCGTCGCGAGCTTGTCGATGCAACAAACCAGGCCGAAAGCCTGATCCATTCGACTGAAAAATCGATGGAAGAGCATGCGGATAAGGTCGATCCAACCACGATCGAAGCGATTGAGCTGGCAATTGCCGCGCTGAAAGACGACCTGGAAGGCGACGACCTGAAAGCCGAGAAAATCAAATCCGGCATTCAAAACGTCACCGAAGCTGCCATGAAACTGGGCGAAGCGATCTACAAGGCGCAGCAAGAAGCTGAAGGCGAAGCAGAGCCTGACGCACCTGCAGCAGATGACGACATCCTCGATGCGGATTTCGAAGATCTGGATGACGACAAGCGCGGTGAATAAGGCGCACAGCCTTTAGGAAATTGACCGGCCCGCGCTGAGGGCCGGTCTTTTCCATTCCCAAGGGGGAAAAGTAATCATGGCAAAACGTGACTATTATGATGTTCTTGGCGTCCCCAAAGGGGCGGACGCTGCGGCAATCAAAAAAGGCTACCGCCAGAAGGCAAAAGAACTGCATCCGGACCGGAATTCAGACAATCCTGACGCAGAAGCGCAGTTCAAGGAAGCCAACGAAGCTTACGAAGTCCTGAAAGACGCAAACAAAAAGGCAGCCTATGACCGCTATGGTCACGCGGCCTTTGAAAACGGCATGGGCGGCGGCGGTGGCGGCCAACGTGGCCAAGGCGATTTCGGAAGCGCGTTCTCAGACGTATTCGACGATCTATTCGGCGATTTCATGGGCGGTGGACGCGGCGGCGGACGGCGCGGTGGTCCGCAACGTGGCAACGACCTTCGCTATAATCTGCGGATCAAACTGGAAGACGCATTCAGCGGGATGCAAAAGACCATCACGGTCCCAACGGCGGTGGCTTGCGGGTCATGCAATGGTACCGGCGCGGAGGGCGGCTCTGAACCACAAACCTGCCCAACCTGCAACGGCATGGGCAAGGTGCGCGCGCAGCAGGGTTTTTTCACTGTCGAACGCACCTGCCCGACCTGTAACGGCATGGGGCAGACCATCAAGAACCCTTGTCAGAGCTGCAACGGTCAAGGCCGCGTTGAAAAAGAGAAATCGCTATCCGTAAACATCCCCGCAGGGGTGGAAACCGGTACACGGATTCGGCTCGCTGGCGAGGGCGAAGCAGGCATGCGTGGCGGGCCCACGGGTGACCTGTACATCTTCATAGAAGTAAACGACCACGCGCTCTTTGAACGGGAAAATACAAATCTGTTCTGCCGGGTGCCGGTATCAATCGCGACCGCTGCGCTGGGCGGCGAAATTGAGGTGCCAACGATCGATGGCGGACGCAGCAGGGTGAAAGTACCCGAAGGGTCCCAATCCGGCCGGCAAATGCGGTTGCGCGGCAAAGGAATGCCTGCACTGCGCGGTGGCTCTGCAGGCGACATGTTCATCGAACTTGCCGTCGAAACCCCGGTAAAGCTGACGGCACGCCAACGCGAGATCCTCAAAGAATTTGATCAACTTAGCGAAGACAATAACCCACAAGGGTCCAGCTTCTTCCAGTCGGTCAAAAGCTTCTGGGACTCGATGAAAGGCTAACTGCCTTAACCATGCAGTAACCTTGATATCGGCAATCTGGGATCATGTCTCAGTTTGCCGAATCCCGGTCACTATTTGCAGATAGCGACGATGTGCTTCGCGTGACGCCCGTTCCCAGCGGTCGCACACCATCTTACATGCGCGACCATCGTAAACGGTTGCGCGAACGGTTCATGCAAGGCGGGGCAACGGCTGTGCCCGATTATGAACTACTGGAACTGATCCTGTTCCGCGCCATCCCGCGGCAGGATGTCAAACCGCTAGCGCGTAGGCTGATCGACCGTTTTGGTGATTTCAACAGGGTGCTATCGGCATCAACTGGGCAGCTGAAGCAGGTGGATGGGGTTGGCGACGCTGTTGTAATTGAACTGAAGGTCGTCGAAGCTGCGGCGCACCGGCTGGCCCGCGCCAAGATCATGCAGCGGCACGTCGTTTCAAGCTGGGATGCCTTGCTGGATTACTGCCACACGACGATGGCACATCGCGACACCGAACAATTCCGCATCCTATTCCTGGATACAAAAAACGTACTGATCGCGGATGAAGAACAGGCCAAGGGAACCTTGGATCACGTGCCCGTCTATCCCCGCGAAGTCGTCAAACGGGCGTTAGAGCTTAACGCGGCCTCGTTGATTCTTGTGCATAATCATCCCTCAGGTGATCCAACACCGTCAGACGCCGATATACAAATGACCCGGCAAATATCATCCGCCGCCGCCAGCTTGGGTCTAACGGTGCATGATCATTTAATCATTGGGAAATCCTGCGAACTCAGCTTTCGGGCGCATGGCCTGTTAAGCAATTAATGCGAGGTGAGGGTGCCGCCCTGAAAATGATCAGGGAGGATCGCAACTTCACCAACGGCTGAACAATCCGGCAACGCAGCAGCCAATCCATGGGAAACTACGGATTCACCAGCACGCGATTCGATCACAATCGTATCCACTTCGCGGCCGCAATTCTGTTCTGTGACCGCAACACCAATTTGCAACACCGTATCCGCAACGGCTTTACCGCGCCCCGCGGGATACGTGTAAATCTCGGCCAAGTATGGCAAATCGACATTCACCGACCCCAAACGGGTCACAAATCCATGCGTCCCAGCAATTGCGTCACTGGCCGAATGCATCGATGCAGACCAAACATGATCAGGATCACCAATGGACGCACCTGCCTCAAGTGCATGAAGTTGCAAGTTATACCGCCCTGCCCATTGTAAAACGGTACGATCGTAGAGGCGCATATCAGGGACCTCAAGCGCGGTGCGCGCATGCTCAACATTCTCAAAGAGCACCGAAAATTCAGCATTCACCGCGAGGGCTGGAACCAGGAAATCAGCAGTCCCACTACTATCCGTCCGCGCCGTGATCTGCAGACCTTCATGGCGCAAAACAAGATCCTGATCAGCGGTACAAGGCGCAGAAAGGGTCAACGAAACCATTGCGGCTGGTGCGGCTGTGGCATCCAATGTCGCCGCGCATCCCTCAATTGGTGTGGCCAGAATAGTACCCATCTGCGGCACCGCAAATTCAGTGTAGACAATATCAACGGCAACAACCGCTTGGACATTCTGGGCATGCGGTAATGGGGTCGTGACAACATCTGGCACGCCAAAGACGGCTTCCCCCTGCGCATTGGTCGACATCATCAAGGTACGCACAGCGCTACGGTCTACAGTTGGGGCAGTGTCTTCGGATGTAGCCGGATCGACGCCAAGCTGCATGACAAGGCCAACGCCAAGCGCGACAGCCAGCGTCTTTGCAGCGGTTTTTAACGTGCTGATACGCGACATCCCCATCTCCGCGACATTACCAGTGAGCAACCGATAGTGAAAAACGGTGGCCCAATTATGTCAGAGTTCAGGCCAGACGCCCATGGCAATGTTTGAATTTTTTGCCAGATCCACAAGGACAAGGATCATTGCGGCCCGGATTGCCCCATGTGCTAGGGTCATTTTCATCAAATCCCTCGCGGGCTTGTCCCGGCTGTGGCGCAGCAATCTGCTCTGCAGCAACCTGTGCAGCGGCAGCTGCCTGCTGCTGACGAAGCTGGGCGATCATGCGCTCTTGTTCTTCCTGAGACATGGGTCGGATCTGCGACAGCTTTGCCGTCACATCGGATCGCAGACCATCCAACATACGTTCAAACAGCTGGAAGCCTTCGGTCTTATATTCGTTCAGCGGGTCACGTTGGGCATAGCTTCGGAAGCCAACGACCGAACGCAGATGCTCCAGCGTCAATAGATGTTCACGCCATTTCGTATCAATGGTCTGCAACAACAGCTGCTTTTCCACGCTGCGCATTGTCGTTTCACCAAAGGCTTCGGCCTTCTCTGCCATGAATGCATCTGCGGCATCTTCAAGACGTTCGCGAATGTCATCGTCATCAACACCCTCTTCCGCAGCCCAATCTTTGACCGGTACATCGATGCCAAGGGTTTCCATCACAGCGGTCTGAAGACCTTCTGTATCCCATTGGTCGGCATAGGTTTTTGGCGGCATGAAGTCAGCAACCAGATCATCAATCACCTGGTCACGCATATCCTTGGCGACATCCGACAAATCCTGGGCTTCCATGATTTCGCGGCGCTGTGAAAAGATCACCTTCCGCTGATCGTTCATCACATCATCGAATTTCAGCAACTGCTTACGGATATCAAAGTTGCGGCCTTCTACCTTGGCCTGAGCGCGTTCCAGCGATTTGTTCACCCATGGATGCACAATCGCTTCGCCCTCTTTCATGCCCAAAGTCGACAGAACTTTATCAAGCCGGTCGGATCCGAAAATCCGCATCAGATCATCTTCCAACGAAAGGAAGAAAGCGGAACGGCCCGGGTCACCTTGACGGCCAGACCGGCCGCGAAGCTGGTTGTCGATACGGCGGCTCTCATGGCGTTCGGTTGCCAAAACAAACAACCCACCGGCGGCTTTGACCTTTTCCTTCTCTTCAGCAACTTCGGCGCCAATCGCTTCGCGCAGCGCCTCGGGATCGGCGTCCGGATCAGCGGCCAAAGCCTGCAAAACGCGCATTTCCACATTGCCGCCCAGCTGAATATCGGTCCCGCGACCAGCCATATTGGTGGCGATAGTCACGGCATTCAGCTTACCAGCATCTGCGATAATCTGGGCTTCTTGCTCATGCTGACGGGCGTTCAACACGTTGTAAGTGATGTTTTCGGCAGCCAGAAGATTGGCCAGATATTCGGATTTCTCAATCGATGTCGTCCCTACAAGGATAGGCTGACCCATTGCGTGGGCTTCCTTGATCTCATGAACAATGCCATCGAATTTTTCGCGCGCGGTACGGTAAACCTGATCATCCTCGTCAATCCGCGCAACCGGACGGTTCGTCGGCACTTCGACAACGCCGAGACCATAAATCTCTTGGAATTCATCGGCTTCGGTGGCCGCTGTACCGGTCATACCACCCAGTTTTTCATAAAGCCGGAAATAGTTCTGGAAGGTCACCGAGGCCATGGTCACGTTCTCGGCCTTGATCGAAACGCCTTCCTTGGCCTCAAGCGCCTGATGCAGACCATCAGACAAGCGGCGACCAGCCATCATACGGCCCGTGAATTCATCAATCAGAACAACCTGATCGTCACGGACGATATAGTCTTTATCCTTCACAAACAGCTTATGGGCACGCAGGGCCTGATTGACGTGATGGACCAAAGTCGCGCTTTCAGGATCGTATAGTGTCTGTCCTTCGGGCAACAATTCAGCTTCTGCAAGCTTCTGCTCCAGAAAGTCATTGCCTTCATCGGTAAAGGTAACCTGCCGGCTCTTTTCATCCAGCGTGTAATGCGACTCGTCAATTGTCGGAACAACCTTATCAATCGCAGCATACATTTCGCTCCGATCTTGGGCGGGGCCCGAGATAATCAGCGGCGTCCGCGCCTCGTCGATCAGGATACTGTCAACCTCATCGACAATGGCAAAATGGTGGGGGCGCTGGAACATTTGATCCAGCTCAGATTTCATATTGTCCCGCAGATAGTCAAAACCCAGCTCGTTATTGGTGGCGTAGGTCACATCACATGCGTAGGCGGTTTTCTTCTCTTCGGCGGGCTGCTGCGGCACGACAACACCCGTGGTCATGCCAAGGGCGGCGTACACCTTGCTCATCCATTCAGCGTCGCGGCGAGCCAGATAATCGTTCACGGTGACGATATGCACGCCCTTGCCCGTCAGCGCATTCAGATAGGCCGGGAAGGTCGCAACGAGGGTTTTCCCCTCACCGGTTTTCATCTCAGAGATATTGCCCTGATGCAAAAAAATGCCGCCCATCAACTGTGTGTCAAAGGCGCGCAAACCAAGGGCGCGCTTTGCAGCTTCACGGCAATTGGCAAACGCCTCGGGCAAAAGCGCATCAAGACTTTCGCCGCCCATGGCGCGGGTCGCCAGTTCTTCGGTTTTGTCTTTGATGCCTTCGTCGGTCAGCGCCTCGAACTCTGGCTCAAGCGCGTTGATTTTCTCAACAAGCGGACGGACGGTTTTCACCTTGCGGTCATTCGCGGTGCCAAAGACCTTTTTGGCGATCGTTCCGATACCCAGCATATTCACTCCGGCGGCGCGTCTGCGCCTGTCTGACATCTATTTGAGAGGAGGTCGCTTGTAGCCACGTTACAGGCCACATAGAAAGGGCCAAGATTAGCGTAAAATGGCCCCCTCGAGCCTGTCCAAGGGATGTAAGGGGCCGGATATGCAGTGTCAACGCCGTGGGCTTCCACGGCCTATCAAGGGAACGTTTAATGCTGAAACATGTTACATTTTTGGGGGCGGCGGCGACCGCGCTTGTGATGTCATCTGCGGCAACCGCGCAGGATGTGTCTGCGGCGACAGTTGTGGCCAAAGTGGGTGACACCGAAATCACATTGGGCGAGATGATCGTCGCGCGCTCGCAATTGCCGCAGCAATTTGCCCAAATGCCGAACGAGCTGTTGTTTGGCGGCATTGTTGACCAATTGATCCAACAGCAGCTTTTGGCAGATTCAGTCGAAACGCCCCCAGGCCGGATTGACTACATCCTGACCAATGAACGCCGCTCCATGCTGGCCGCCGATGTCGTCACACAAATCGCCGAAACATCCGTGACCGAAGACATGGTAATCGCCGCCTATGAAGAACGCTATGCCGATGCGGAAGAGCTTCCCGAATTTCGCGCATCACATCTTCTTGTCGAAACCGAGGAAGAGGCCATCGCCGCGAAGGCTCGGATCGATGAAGGTGCCGCATTTGCTGATGTCGCGCGTGACGTATCCACTGGGCCAACGGGGCCAAGCGGCGGTGATCTGGGCTGGTTCGGCGAAGGCGCCATGGTGCCCGAGTTTGAAAACGCGATAACCTCGCTTGAGGTCGGCGGTGTATCCGACCCATTTGAAACGCAGTTTGGCTGGCATGTGGCGACATTGGTGGAAACACGTGCCAAACCGCAACCAACGCTTGATGAAACACGTCGGCAGATCGCAGCTGAATTGCAAGAACTTGCCGTGACCGAACGTTTAGAGGCCTTGGCCGCAGATGCTGTCATCGAACGGCCCGAGGAAGGCGCGTTTGACGTCAATCTGCTCGATCAGATCGAACTTCTGGATCAATAGGCAACTATGACGATTTCTCCTCTTGCTCCGGCGGGTTTTCCAGACCTGCCGGTTATCGATGGTATCACCTTCGCTGCGGCAGCGGCCGGGGTGCATTATGCCGGGCGTGATGATGTGATGCTTGCGGCGCTTGCGCCCGGCAGCACGATTGCCGGGGTGTTCACACGCTCGGCAACACGGTCGGCAAATGTGCTGGATTGTCAGGCGAAATTAGGGGCGGATCCGGTCGGACCTGCGGCAATTATCGTGAATTCTGGCAACTCCAACGCATTCACCGGCAAGTATGGGGATGGCAGCGTCAAAGCGATCTGTGGGGCAGTCTCGGATGCTTTGCAAATCGACGAGCGTCGAATCTTCACCGCGTCAACCGGCGTGATTGGCGAACGGCTGCCGCATGACCGGATCGTCGGTAAGATGCAGGAATTGGCTGCGAATCTTGCACCAGATTCGATCACTGACGCCGCCAAGGCAATCATGACAACCGACACGTTCCCAAAGGGCGCTGGCGCGTCGGTGGATATCAACGGTCAAACGGTCAAGATCGCAGGCATCGCCAAGGGCTCAGGTATGATTGCGCCAGATATGGCAACGATGCTGGTCTATATATTTACGGACGCCAAGATCGAGCAACCGACGTTGCAAGCGTTGGTATCTGGCCACAACGCCAAGACCTTCAACTGCATTACCGTGGATAGTGACACGTCGACATCAGACACACTGATCGCGGCAGCAACCGGGGCGTCCGGCGTCGATGTGGGCGGAAACAGCGATTTTGCCCAGGCACTGCATAATGTGATGCTGGACTTGGCGCATCAGGTCGTCCGCGACGGCGAAGGCGCCACGAAATTTGTGACCGTGAACGTTTCTGGCGGGCAAAGCGACAGTGACGCGCATAAAGTGGCGTTATCCATAGCCAACTCACCGCTTGTGAAAACCGCCATTGCGGGGGAAGACGCCAATTGGGGCCGGGTGGTAATGGCGGTCGGGAAATCCGGCGCCGCCGCAGATCGGGATAAACTCAATATCAAATTCGGAGACATCACCGTCGCCGAAAATGGCTGGCGGGCACCGGACTATTCGGAAGACGCGACCAGCGCCTATATGAAGAACGACGAACTCAGCATCAGCGTCGATCTGGGTATCGGTGCAGGGAAAAGCACCGTTTGGACCTGCGATTTGACCCATGGCTATATCAGCATCAACGCGGATTACCGGTCATGAAAACGGTTTTGGTCTCAGCGGTGGCGTTGATTGATCCCGATGGAAGGGTGCTTCTGGCACAGCGTCCGGCGGGAAAATCCATGGCCGGGCTTTGGGAATTCCCAGGCGGGAAAATCGAAGCCGGGGAAACGCCCGAGGCAGCATTGATCCGCGAATTACAAGAAGAACTTGGCATCGACACATGGGCATCCTGTTTGGCACCCCTGACATTCGCCAGCCACTCTTACGACGATTTCCACCTGCTGATGCCGCTTTTTGCCTGCCGCAAATGGGAAGGCATCCCGCAATCGCGTGAAGGACAGGCGCTGAAATGGGTGCGGGCGAGTGCATTGCGGGACTACCCAATGCCCGCAGCGGACATCCCGCTAATTCCAATCCTGCGCGATTGGCTTTAAAAACGCGCGCTGTCTTGCTCGGACCCTGAACTGACGTCTAATGTTGCTGCAGCGATGAAAACGCTAAAAGAAGACGGAAACATCCTATGAGAAAAATTGCCCTGGTCGTGGCCGCGATAGGCGGGATCATCGTCTTACTGACTGCGATGCTAGCGGTCGACACCTACTTGACCCCGGATCGTAGATCCGAGACACGCGCCGCCATCAACGATACGTTGAATGAGCAAGCTGAGGAATATGCCGAAAGACGCGAAGACGGTTGCACGCGTCGCTGTGGATTCTTCGGGTCAATCGCAACTATGGTAACAGGGATGCGCGACGGGATCTTCCTTTCGCTGCCATTCGAACCCGAAGACGTACTGCCAGCCCCGCCGCAGGGTTGGACGGCCGAACCATTCGACATCACTGCGCTTGAAACCATTGTCGGCCATGAAATACGGCGCACAGCACTATACACTAACCCGTCGAACGAACTGCTCCAGTATTTTGAAGAGGTCGCGGCTGCACGCAAATCAGGCGGAGTTAGGGTTTACCGGCAGGACGATAAGATCATGGCGGTTGGCGTGATGTTGTCGCGCGATGGGCTGCGCGCGGCCAAAGGCGGAATCACATCAACACCGCAAGAGGCCGAAAACATCTTTGCATTCCTTGACGGGCTAGCGGTCATAGACCACCCAGAAATCAGCGAAGAGGCCGATCAGGCTGAAACAACGCCAGTCACCTATCGACACTTATCAATGAACATGGACGGGCAGGTTGAAATTACATTTCTTACGCTTGCCGAAGATGAAGACATTGTGCGGCTCCTACAGCAGTTGGACATGATGGCGATTGTTCAGGATTTGCCACACATACCGGCAAGCTATGCTGTCGGGACAGGGGTGATCGTACCGGAACCGGCTGAGGAAGCTGAGGAAGCTGAGGAAGCTGAGGAAGCTGAGGAAGCTGAGGAAGCTGAGGAAGCTGAGGAATAGATCGCTTACAGCATATCGGATGACCAGAGATAATTGGGCATAGGTGATTTGTCGTAATTCTGTTACACTTCTGTGTATCGGAAAAAGACGACGGTCAAAAATGACAAGAATACGTACCCTATTCGCCGGCCTTTGCATCGCCATTCCGCAAACTGGGCAGGCGCAATTCACCGATCTGTTCTGCGATGACACGACCAGGTTGCATGACCAGCTTCAAACCGTAAATGGGGCAACACCACAGGCCAGCGGCATCAGGGACCCCGATGCGATGATCCAAATCTGGATCGTGCCATCCAGTGGGGATTGGACCATCGTACAAAACTACGCCAATGGAACGTCATGCGTGCTGGCGATGGGCGAGTATTGGGAAAACTACGGCCAAGAACCGGTATAGAAAAAGGCAGCCTGATCACAAGCTGCCTTTTATAATTTCATCCTATTGAACGTCTTTACAGCTCGCGCTCAACCTCTTCACGCTCAAAGATTTCGATCACGTCATCGGGACGGATATCGTCGTAGTTTTCAAACGCCATACCGCATTCCTGACCAGACTGAACCTCTGGCACTTCATCCTTGAAGCGCTTGAGCGTTTTCAGCGTCCCTTCGTGGATGACTACGTTGTCGCGCAGCAAGCGGACACCGGCAGAACGACGGGCGACACCTTCGGTGACAATACAGCCGGCCACTTTACCGACATTGGACACTTTGAAGACCTCTTTGATCGACGCATAACCGATAAAGTTCTCGCGGATTTCGGCAGATAGCAGGCCAGAGGCCGCTTTCTTCACGTCATCCACAAGGTCATAGATGACCGAATAATACCGGATCTCGACACCCTTTTGGTTCGCAGTATTCCGGGCCGTTGCATTGGCACGGACATTAAACCCAAAGACCGGCGCACCCGAGGCTTCGGCCAAACCGATATCGGTTTCGGTAATCGCACCAACGCCCGAATGCAGAACGCGCACGCGAACCTCATCATTACCGATTTTCTCCATCGCCTGGACGATAGCCTCGGCAGAGCCCTGCACATCAGCTTTGACAACGATAGGCAGCTCGCTGACATTTTCGTCGGCTTTGGCATTGGCCATCAATTGCTCAAGCGTCGTGGCAGCACCAGCCGCAGCACGTTTTTCCTTAGCCGCTTTTTCGCGATACTCCGCAATTTCGCGGGCCTGTGCATCGGTTTCAACAACGTTCAAAACGTCACCGGCTTCAGGTGTACCGTTCAGGCCAAGCACCTCAACAGGAACAGCAGGGCCAGCTTCTTTGACCCGCTCGCCTTTGTCGTTGATCAGGGCACGGACCTTACCGTACTGCTCACCGACAACAAAGATATCACCTTGGCGCAACGTGCCGTTCTGAACCAGAACAGTCGCAACAGGACCGCGGCCGACATCAAGCTGGGCCTCGATAACAGCGCCTTCTGCGGCACGGGTCGGGTTCGCTTTCAGTTCCAGAATTTCTGCCTGCAACGCAATGGCCTCAAGCAGGTCATCCAGACCTTGGCCTGTGATGGCCGACACTTCGACATCCTGCACATCACCGGACATCTTTTCGACAATCACTTCGTGCTGCAGCAAATCGGTACGAACCTTGTCGGGGTTTGCAGCAGGACGGTCGATCTTGTTGATCGCAACAATCATCGGCACTTCAGCCGCTTTGGCGTGGTTGATCGCCTCAACCGTCTGCGGCATCACTGCGTCATCAGCAGCAACAACCAGCACAACGATATCAGTGACCTGCGCACCGCGGGACCGCATCGAGGTAAACGCAGCGTGACCAGGCGTATCAAGGAAGGACAGGACGGTGCCGCTGTCCGTTTTCACCTGATAAGCACCAATATGCTGGGTAATACCGCCAGCTTCGCCAGCAACAACCTTGGCATTGCGGATCGCATCCAAAAGCGATGTTTTCCCGTGATCAACGTGACCCATAATCGTGATAATCGGCGGACGTGATTTCAGATCTTCAGGCTTATCCTCAACAGTCTGAATAACGTCTTCCACATCAGCGTCAGAGACGCGAACAACGGTGTGGCCAAACTCTTCAATGATCAATTCAGCTGTGTCAGCATCAATGGTCTGGTTTTGGGTTGCCATAATACCATTGGTCATCAGGGCCTTGACGACATCGGCGACACGTTCGGTCATCCGGTTAGCAAGCTCAGACACAGTGATCGCCTCTGGCAGCGCCACTTCGCGGAAAACCTTTTCACGCTCAGCTGAGACACCCATCGCCTTAGCGCGGGCCTTGTCTTGCTTGCGCTTCATAGCCGCCATTGAGCGTTGGCGACCACCATCGCGGCCAGCCATTGCGTCATTCAATGTCAACTTGCCGGAACGGCGGCCTTCGTCATTGCCACGACCCGGCTTGGACTTATTGGCCTTATCGCGTGTTTCATTGCCACGATCGGCCTTGCGCGGTGCGGCGGATGGGCGGGAAATTTCAGTCTCGCCAGGGACAGCAGCGGCAGGGGGCGGGGCCGCAGCGGCAGCTTTGGCGCGGGCGGCCTCGGCTTTTTTGCGTTCCTCTTCCTCGGCCTTCGCCTTGGCACGCTCTTCGCGGGCGCGATCTTCGGCTTCCTTGGCTTCGATCTCAGCACGGCGGGCTTCGCGCTCAGCTGCGCGGGCCTTTTCGTCTGCTTCGCGCTTGGCTTGCTCTTCCGCCTCAGCGGCCTTGGCTTTGGCAAGCGCCTTCATCCGGCGCTCAAGCTCGGCTTCAGAAATCCCGGCAGGACGCTTAGAGGGGTCGCCACCTTTGACAGGGCCACCGGCACCGGCTGGTTTCGCGGCACCCGGCTTAGGGACCACAACGCGCTTGCGCTTGGTTTCCACCACGACGTTCTTGGTGCGCCCATGGCTAAAGCTCTGCTTCACGTTACTGGGACGTGAACCACCAAGGCCAAGTGTCTTTTTACCGTCGTTATCGCTCATCTAGCTTCTTTATCCTTCTCGGCGGCCGTATCGCCCCCGTTCACTTCGCGCAAACCGCGTAGCTTTGTGGCTTCCTCTACAACACGATTGCTGAGTCCACCAGTGGCAAGCGCGCCATGTATCACACTTTGGCGCCCAAAAGCCAAACCCAATTCGGCTGACGTCAAACATCCGAAATATCGGGCCCCTTCGGGCGTCCATAATTTTGTCTTTCCGCGGTCCGAACCATCACTGGCCTGAACCAACACACGGACCCGTTCGCCACCAGCAAGCCAGCCCTTTACCTTTTCAAAGCCGCAAACCGCACGTCCGGCCTTGCGGGCCAATGCAATCAGATCGACCGTATGGCGGACCAGCTGACGTTCGACTTCTGCGGTCAGCCCATCTGGAACGGCGACCGTCTGTTTCGCGCTACGCGAAAACTGACCCTTACCTGCCTGATCCAAAGCATCGCGGTCAGCGGTCACATACATCCCGCGGCCCGGCAGTTTGCCCAGGACATCAGGATACACCTGATTGTCCGGGCCCACAACAAAGCGGATCAGGCCAGCCTTTGGCTGCACTTCGCCGGTGACGATGCACTTTCGTTCAACATCACCGCGCTGCTTGTTGTGGCCACCACGCGCCATTTACTGCCCCACCAAAGGCCTGAAATCAGGCCTCCGCCTCTTCTGTTTCTGTCTCGGCGTCTTCGCCTTCTTCTTCCTCGGTCACCAGATCATCCGGATCGACCCAACCCAGCAACACGCGGGCGGTCATGACCATATCTTGCGCCTCTTCAAGGGAGACATCGAATGGCTCCAGAACACCGTCATCCTTGACGCGCTCACCATCGATTGTGGTCCAGCCACCGGCCAGCTCCCAGTCGGCACAGGTCGCAAAGTCTTCCAACGTTTTAACGCCGTCATTGCCCAGCGCTTCAAGCATTTGCGGGGTCAGACCCTCAAAATTGGCAAGGCTGTCCTCAACGCCAAGGGCGCGGGCAGCTTCCATTGCTTTCTTGGCTTGCTCTTCCAGATAATCACGGGCACGGGCCTGCAATTCGCTGGCAGTATCTTCGTCGACGCCTTCGATGACCAAAAGCTCATCAACCTCGACATAGGCAACCTCTTCGAGGTTTGCAAACCCTTCAGAGACCAAGAGCTGGGCAAAGAATTCATCCAGATCAAGCGTATCCATGAACAGCTTGGTGCGCAGTTCAAACTCAGCCTGACGACGTTTGCTCTCTTCTTCTTCGGTCATAATATCGATATCAAGACCGGTCAGTTGGCTGGCCAGACGGACGTTCTGACCGCGGCGACCAATGGCAAGGGAAAGCTGCTCATCAGGCACAACAACTTCGATCTTGCCGGCTTCTTCGTCCAAAACAACCTTGGCAACCTCGGCGGGCTGTAACGCATTCACAAGGAAGGTCGGCATGTCTTCATTCCAAGGAATGATATCGATCTTTTCGCCCTGCAATTCGTTCACAACAGCCTGCACACGGGAACCACGCATCCCAACGCAAGCGCCCACAGGATCAATGGAGCCATCATAGGAAATCACAGCGATCTTGGCGCGCGATCCCGGATCGCGGGCGACGGCTTTGATCTCAATGATACCCTCATAGATCTCAGGAACTTCCATTTTGAACAGCTCAGCCATGAACTCGGGCGCCGTACGGCTCAGGAAAATCTGCGGGCCACGCTGTTCACGGCGCACGTCCTTGATAAAGCAGCGGATGCGATCATTGGGGCGATAGGCTTCGCGACCGATCTTTTCATTGCGGCGCAAAACGGCCTCACCAGCCCCTACATCCACGATGACATTGCCGTATTCTTCGCGCTTGACGAGGGCGTTGATAATGGTGCCCGCCTTGTCTTTGAACTCTTCATACTGCTTGTCACGCTCAGCTTCGCGGACTTTTTGCAGAATGACCTGCTTGGCAGATTGGGCAGCAATGCGGCCCAGCTCAACGGGTGGGACTTCCTCGATGAACTGCTGACCCACTTCGGGGTTTTCCATGTATTCCTTGGCCTGCTCAACGGTGAACTCAGCCTGATAATTCTCAAGCTCTTCATCCTCAACCACCGTGCGGACACGGGTAAAGGTGGCGCGGCCAGTCTTGCGATCGATAGAGACGCGAATATCCATCTCGGCGCCGTAACGGGACTTTGCAGCACGGGCGAGCGATTCTTCCATCGCCTCAACAACAAGCCCGGGCTCGATGTTCTTTTCGCGGGCCACAGCCTCGGCAGTTTGCAAAAGCTCCAACTGGTTGGCGGATGTATATGCCATCTTAAGTTCTCTCCTCGGCATCGCCCTTCACAGGCGCATTTTCATCACCGTCGATGATGGTTTCAATTTCATCAAACTGGGTCTCGTCGATCTGACCCGCGTCTTTACGTCCGCGCAGCACGTCGCGGATCAACTCATCTGTCAGAACCAGCTTGGCATCTGACAGCCATTCAAATTTCAAACCAACAGTGCCTTCGGTAATGTTGATAAGAACTTCATCGCCCTCAATACCAGCCAACTGGCCCTTAAAGCGGCGGCGACCGTCGATCAGCTCATCCGTTTCGATCTTGGCCTCAAAACCTTCCCACTGCTCAAAGTCCTTCAGGCGGGTCAGGGGGCGGTCGATGCCAGGGCTGGAAACTTCCAAATTGTAAACATCCAAGATCGGATCTTCGACATCCAGAACAGCACTCAACGCCGTGGAAATCTGGCCGCATTCATCGACCTCGATTTGGCCATCGGGGCGCTGGACCATGATTTGCAGAATGGTTTCTTTGCCAGACATCATACGAACACGCACGACCTCAAATCCCATGTCCTCAACGACCGGGGTGACAATTTCAGCGATACGGCGGTCAATAGCCGCCTTGGCGATCAGATCATTCATCTTTTACAAAGCCCTTCATCTGGGCACAAAAAAACGGGCGCGCGGCCCGTTGATATTTCCCGGTGGTGCCGTGGGGGTGGAAGCCAAGGCGCCGCTGTTATGAAGCATATACGTAAGGACAGGCAGATAAGCAAGAGGCAAGCCAACCAAGTTGACTTGCCTCCTTTGAAATCATGCCACCACTCGGCCTGACCGGCAGAATTGCATTACCAAAGCACGTGTTGAGTCCGGCCCCACCCAAACAGGGACTGAGGACCCTGTCCGACTGGCGTTCGCTCCAGCAATCATATTCCGCGCAACGTAAAGCCCGCGGCAGGATGGCCCAATCACAATGAAAAGGGGTCCAGGAACCAGAACTTTACGCTTCGAAACAGCACGTTCTTTGGCTCTCAATCCTCAACCAAATACGATGCTACTCACTAACAGGGGTAAACCTAGATGACGTGAGGTGAACTCACGTTGAACAGTTGGTTAACAAGTGGTTAAGAAACGAAAAAACCCCGCTTTTGAGCGGGGTTTTGCATAAATTTCGATGTATCCGGGGTTTACGCCACCGACCAACGCTCGGCCATACGGGCGTTATCCATCTGCCACAGGTTCCCGATTGTATCAGGCGAGGCAATGCGGTTGTTCACCGCCTGCACATAGTTGGCAAACATTGGAATCAGCACGCCACCATCATCACGCAAGATCTGCTGCATCTCGCCATACTGCTCACGGCGCTTGTCGCTATCCAACTCAGCACGGGCAGAGATCAGCAACTCTTGGAAGCGGGCGCTGTCATCTTCATCCCACTGGCTGTCATTCCATGGCACACCAGCTTCATAGGAAGTCGAGAACATCCAGTCCTCAGTCGCACGGCCAGACCAGTAGCAGGCACAGAATGGCTTTTTCAGCCAAACGTTGGACCAGTAACCATCGGCAGGTTCCTGCACCACGTTGATATTGATACCAGCAGCCGAAGCCGTTGCCTGGAACAGCTGGGCGGCATCAACAGCGCCTTCAAACGCAGCATTCGAAGCAGACAGATCGATATCGATGCTGTCTAGACCAGCTTGCTGCAGGTAATATTTGGCCTGATCAGGATCATAGGTCAGTGGTTCCATATCAGCAGCGAAATACTGGTTGGCGGGGCCAATTGGGGTGTCGTTACCAACCTGACCATGGCCCAGCAGGATCTTGTCGACCATTTCCTGACGGTTGATCCCATATTTCAAGGCACGGCGGACGTTCACATCATTGAACGGGGCGGTGTTTGTCAGCATGGGGAAGCTGTAATGCTGGTTCCCGGTGACTTCCTGAATGCGCAAAGCAGGGTTGGCCTTTAGCAAGGCTTCGGTCTTAAAGTCGATGCGGTTGATTGTATCAACCTGACCCGTCATCAAGGCATTCATGCGGGCTGTGTTGTCGTTGATGGCGATAAACTCGACCTCATCAAAGAAACCAGCGCTGTCGCCTTTGTAGTGATCTTCATAACGACGGCCAACAAAGCGGACACCGGGGTCAAAGGATACAACCTGGTACAGGCCTGTGCCGATGCCATTGGCGATAGCTTCATCAATCTGACCGGCAGGGAACATCAGGATGTGATAATCCGACATCAGATAAGGGAAGTCGGCATTACCATTGGCCAGGGTGAACTGGATCTGATGATCGGTGACTTTGGTCATCTCGGTGATGGCTTCAACAATCGGCTTGGCAGCTGATTTTGATTCTTCACCAAGGTGCATATTCAAGGATGCAATCACGTCATCCGCACCAAAAGGCTTTCCATTGTGGAAAGTGACGCCCTGGCGCAGGTTGAAAGTCCAGGTCTTGGCATCGGCGGATGCTTCCCAGCTTTCGGCCAGCTCGCCTTTCAAGGATCCATCAGCGGCCACTTCGGTCAAACAGTCAAAGACGGTGCCATGTGCGGCAGCGATCATGAAAATATCGGAATGGGTGCGGCCATCCCAGCTATCGGTAGTGTTCGCACCGCCCAAACCAGCAGTCAGTTTCCCGCCGCGCGATTGCGCACGCAGGGGCATCCCCGTCAGGCCAAGCACACCAGCAGCGGCACCCGTCTTCAATAGACCGCGTCTACTAATTCCGTTCATTTGTCGTTCTCCCTAGGTTGTTTCTTCGGGCATTCGCAGGCCCGGATATCAGTCACCAGCAAGGTGATTCTTTCTACATCTTATCAACAGCGGCATCGCCGATGTTATCAACTCCGCGTTCGGTCAGCAGATTTGTCAGCCAATCAGGGTCCATTTCCGGAACCGAGGACAGCAGCAAATCAGTATAGGCGTGGTGGGGCGGGGTAAACATTTCCGCCTTAGGGCCTTGCTCAACGACGCGGCCATCCTTCATCACCACGACCTCATCTGCGATGGCCTTCACCGTGGCCAGATCATGCGTGATGAACATGTAAGACAGTGATAGCTCATCCTGCAAGCGGGCCAATAGTCGCAGAATACCTTCTGCCACCAACTGATCGAGTGCGGATGTGACCTCATCACAGATGATGAACTTGGGCTCGGCCGCCAAAGCACGGGCAATCCCAATGCGCTGTTTTTGACCACCTGACAGCTCTGACGGCAGACGGTGGTAGTACTTGCTAGGTTCCAGCTCGATCTGCTCAAGCAGGGCTTCAACCTTTTTGCGGCGCTCAGTACCGGTCAAACCCAGATAGAACTGGACCGGGCGGGCGATAATCTGGCCAATGGACATGCGCGGGTTCAGCGCAGTGTCGGCCATCTGATAGATCATCTGCACCTGACGCAGCTGGTTTTTGTCGCGCTTGCGATAGTCGAGCGGCAAAACCTCACCATCCAGCGTGATCTGACCGGCCTTCGGCGGCAAAAGCCCGGTGATGCAGCGGGCCGTTGTCGATTTGCCGGATCCGCTTTCACCCACAACAGCCACCGTGCGGCCTTCGTGCATATCAAAGCTGACATCATGTAAAACAGGCACTTTGCCATAGGCAGCATCGACATTCTGGACACTGATAACAGGCACGGCCCCGGTCTGAACGGCTGGCTTCAGCGGGCGTTCAAAACTACGCACAGCCCAAAGCGATTTGGTATATTCCTGTGTCGGCGCCGCCAACATGGTACGGGTATCAGCGGTCTCAACCTCATCACCCTTCAGCAAGACCTTAATACGGTCAGCCATCTGGGCCACAACGGCCAAATCATGGGTGATATAGATAGCTGCCGTATTGAACTGCTCCACAATATCGCGGATCGAGGCAAGCACCTCAATCTGGGTGGTCACATCAAGGGCAGTTGTGGGCTCATCAAAGATAATAAGATCAGGACGGCAAGACATGGCCATCGCGGTCATGCAGCGCTGCAACTGGCCACCAGACACTTGGTGCGGATAACGAAAGCCAATCTGATCCGGGTTCGGCAAACGCAGTTTGCGATAAAGCTCAATCCCATCCTCTTCGCTCTCAGCGCGACTGTTCACACCATGCTGAACCGGACCTTCGGCATGCTGATCCATCAGCTTATGGGCAGGGTTGAAACTAGCGGCGGCGGATTGGGCCACGTAGGCGATACGTTTGCCCAGCAAATCGCGCTTGACCGCGGCAGAGGCAGTCAGCAAATCAATCCCGTCAAATTCCACGGACCCGCCACTGATACGTACGCCGTCACGGGTATAGCCCATGGCAGCAAGGCCCAGGGTCGACTTGCCAGCACCAGATTCGCCAATCAAACCCAGCACCTCGCCCCGGGCAAGGGTCAGATCGATACCATTGATGATCGGGTTCCAGGTCTCATCGCTGCGGCCTTCCAACTTGACACCGCGCATCTTCAGAAGTGGTTCGTCGCTCATTCTTTTAACCCCGAAGATCGGTGCAGCATCCAGTCCACGACAAAGTTCACCGCAACGGTCAGCAAAGCAATCGCACCAGCAGCAAGCAATGGGGTGGTTGCAGCCAGCGGGGCAAACTGCGCGTAATTCACAAAACCGCTTAGATCACGGACCATCGTACCCCAATCGGCCAAGGGGGGTTGGATCCCCACACCAAGGAAGGACAAAGCGGCAATCGTCAGGAAAACAAAGCAGAAGCGCAAACCAAACTCGGCCAGCAAGGGGGCGGTCGCGTTGGGCAGGATTTCTTTGAAAATCAAATAACCCAGACCTTCACCGCGCAACTTCGCAGCCTCGATATAGTCCATGACCACAATGTTTTGCCCAACGGCGCGGGCCAGACGATAAACCCGGGTGCTGTCGATCACCGCGATGATGACAACCATAAAGACGGTCAGAGGAATGCCCAACTCCGGGGCCCAAACGCTGGCGATGGTCATCAGCAACAAGGCGAAAATCAACGACGGAATGGCCATCAACACATCGACCATGCGCGACAGAATCTGATCCAGCCAACCGCCCAAGGTGGCCGCGAGAAACCCAAATGTGCCACCCAGAAGGAAGGCGAGAAGGGTCGTCGCAAAAGCAATACCAACGGTATTCTGCGCACCATAGATCAAGCGGCTTAGAATATCGCGGCCGATCTGATCAGTGCCAAAAAGAAAATCGGGGTTGCCGCCCAGCGCCGGATCACCGCCGGGGATAATATTGGCAGCGACACCGGGAATAATCTGCTCTTGGCCGTAAGGGGCAATCGCACCGGCAAAAATCGCGAAAACCGCATAGATCAGGATGACCAGAATGCCAAAAGAGGCCGTCAGCGGCATGGCGCGAAACAGCTTGCGGCTCCACGCGGTGCCGACATAGCGACCAAACAGGCGAAACAGCCACGCGGCAACTGCAAAAAAGATGAAGCCTTCAATAGCAATACGCAGGAAAAAGAACTTATTGGCTATTTCTGGTTCAGGACTGCGGCCCTGAAAATAGGCCCAGGTCAACCATACCAAAGCAACGGCGCCCAGGATGTAGCCATAGGCGACACCAAAAGGCATATCGCGAAACTTTGGGGCATTTGACGTCGCCAACTGACCCGCAAACCGAAATCCCCAGGCCAATGCAGCCATGCCGGCCAGCGCCAGTGCAATCCACAGCCAGATCATTTCGGATGCCTCAAACGGGGGTTGGACAGGATAGACATAACATCAGCTGTCAGGTTCAGTAGAATGTACGCTGAGGCAAAGATCAGGCAGCAGGCCTGCACCACGGGGATATCGCGGATCTTCACGCTATCAACGAAAAGCTGGCCAATGCCGGGGTAAACAAAAACGACCTCAACCACGACAACGCCAGTGATCAGATAGGCCAGGTTCAAGGCAATTACATTGATGATCGGGGCAAGGGCATTGGGCAACGCATGTTTGACGATCACGCGCATGGGGGAAAGCCCCTTTAGGCGGGCCATCTCAATATATGGGCTGGCCAACAGATTGATGATGGCAGCACGGGTCATGCGCATCATATGGGCAGTGACAACCAGGGTCAGGGTCAGGGCAGGCAGCATCGATTTTTCCAGGCGCTCACTAAAGGGCATGCCTTCAAAGATATTGGAAAGCGACGGGAAGATCGGGTTCAGGACCGCCAGAAACAAGATCAGGATATAGGCCAGGAAAAACTCTGGGCTGGAAATCGACGACAAGGTGAAGATGTTTGTGGCGCGATCGAAAACCGAATTGCGATAAAGGGCAGCTAGAATACCCAGAATGATCGCAAAGGGGACAGCAATCGCAGCTGTGACCATGGCCAGGAACATCGTATTGGCAAAACGCGGGGCAATCTGGGCGGCAACAGTCGTGGCGCCTGAATTGGTGCCGCTGAAGCTGGCAAAATTGGCTTGGGCAAAGCTTGATCCAAAATCACCGCGCAGCGCGCCGCCAAGCCAGTCAAAATAGCGGGTAACCATCGGTTGATCGAGGCCAAGATCACGGCGGATCGATGCAACAGCCTCAGGCGTGGCACCTTGGCCAAGAATGGATTGCGCAAAGTCACCAGGCAGCAAATTGACAGCGACAAAGATAACCACCGACACGATAAGCAAGGTAAGCAGGCCAAGCGCAAGGCGCTGTAGAATGATCGTTAGGACGTTGCCCAAGATATAAAGTTCCCTGTGTTATCATGAATGTTAACGGGAAATTTTCATCTGTAAACCCTAAAGCCTCAAAGCTTTTCTCTGGGCGCCCATCATATCCATGGTGCGTATTAATTCAGCACTGATACCGGGTTCTGATAACGCATGACCCGCACGACCAATCAAAGTGAGACGCGACTTGCGCCACATCTGCGCCAGGCGATGCGCCGAAATGGGGGGGCAAATCATATCATAACGGCCCTGCACGATAACGCCCGGAATATCGGCTATCTTGGCCATCTGCGCGGGATGCAGAATCTGCTGATCCTCGGACAAAAAGCCACCATTGACGAAATAATGGTTTTCCAGCCGGGCAAAGGCACGGGCGTAATCAGCGGGGCTTTCGCCGGTAATGCCGTCACTGCCGATCGAGGCAAGCGCGTTTTCCCAGGCAGCCCAAGCCTTGGCAAAACGGGTTTCTTTCGGAATGTCGCCAGAAAACAGACGGCGGTGATAAGCAGCGATCAAGTCATCATGTTCGTCATTGGGGATCATCCCGGCAAAACGCTGCCAAAGATCAGGCCAGAATTTTCCGGCGCCGCCGCCATAAAACCAATCCAGCTCTGGTTTGGTCATCAGGAAAACACCGCGCAGGGTCAAAGCTGCGACATGGGCAGGATGGGCTTGGGCATAAACCAAGGCAAGCGTGGCGCCCCAACTGCCCCCAAAGACAATCCAACGATCAATGCCCAGCGTCTTCCGGATCTGTTCAATATCAGCAACCAAATGCCAGGTCGTGTTACCGACAACGCTGGCATGGGGGCGCGAGCGGCCGCAGCCACGCTGATCAAACAGCACAACGCGAAAAATCTCAGGATCAAAATAGCGGCGCATGGCAGGGCTACAGCCGCCGCCCGGACCACCATGTAGAACGACCACAGGAATACCGTCAGGGTTCCCCGCCTGCTCAACATAAATGCTATGCCCTTCACCCACGGTCAGCATACGCTGATCAAATGGGTCAATTGGCGGATAAAGATGCGCCGTTGCGCGCTTTTGTCCTACGACTTTGTCCATATGCAATCTATATCGAGTATCATCGCCACTGACCATAATGCGGAGCTGAAAATGTCGGCCACAAACACAGTTGATCCCTCCGAGATCGCCAAGTTCGAGGCTATGGCCGCAGAATGGTGGGACTTGAACGGAAAGTTCAAACCTCTGCACATGATGAACCCGGTGCGGCTGGAATATATTACCAGCCAGATTGCTGCAGAATTTGGACGGGATTTGCAGGAAGATGCGCCGTTCAAAGGGCTGCGTATATTGGATATTGGCTGCGGCGGCGGGCTTTTATGCGAACCCATGGCGCGGCTTGGGGCAACTATAGTGGGGGCAGACGCGGCCGAACGGAACATCCCGGTTGCCAAAATTCATGCGGAACAATCAGGGCTGGATATCGACTACCGGCACACCACCGCCGAGGCGATGGCAGAGGCAGGCGAACAATTCGACGCGGTTCTGAATATGGAAGTGGTCGAACATGTGGCCGATCCGCTTGGGTATCTGACGGCCTGCCAAAGATTGATGAAACCGGGGGGGATCCACATCTGCTCGACCATCAACCGCAACGCAAAGTCCTTTGCGATGGCAATTGTGGGGGCGGAATGGGTGATGCGCTGGCTGCCCAAAGGGACGCATGAATGGAACAAGTTCATCACGCCAGATGAACTCTTCGCGCTGATGACCAAAGCAGGCATGCAGCCAGTCGACCGCAAAGGCTTTGTGTTCAATTTTGCGCAGTTCAGCTGGTCAATCTCGGATCGGGACCTGTCGGTGAACTATGTGACTGCTGCAACAAAACCCGTTGAATAACGAAGGGAACCAAGGCACAAAAATGGAAACCCGTGGCCATTTTGCCCGCAATCCAGATTGAAACGATGCCTCCCCGCCATTCTCTTGTAAAACGATGGGTGCGCGAACCCATCCATCAATATAAACACATCCAGCGCCTGCGCAGCGGCACCAACGCCATGTGCAAACGGGCGGGCGTCGCGCCCTTGCCAATCAGAATCGCGGCTTCACAGGAACCCCAGGCACCGCATGACCTGATCCTGCGCCGGGAAAACGGAGGGATCACAGGGTTAATTAATCCAGGCTGGCGGGGGTACCGGCAAGCGATCTACTGCGAACGGGTTGCGCCCTATGCCTATTGGTTCAGCCAGACACCCGACACGGTCCGGCAAATCACGGCAGACATGTCCGATGGGAACAAGCTTTCCAGCGCGCAATACAGATTTGCGATCACGTCCGATCTTTATACGGCGCTGCCAGATTCGCATTTCTTTCGCGACAGGGGCTATGCGAAAACGGACAAGTTTGCAGAAAGCCAAGCGCTTGATTGGGAAGCGCGCAGCGACGATATCATCTGGCGCGGGGCACCAAACGGAACCGGTGTATTTTCACTTGATCCAAAACTGATCGACAACCCCAGCACCGCGCAACGGATCCGCATGGCATTAAAGTGCAAAGCGCTTGGGGTGGATTTTCGGTTTCTCTATGATCCAACACAGCCCTTTTGCAACATCCTCAGGACTGCTGAACTGACAGGCGCACCGATCGACAGGCACCAATGGGGAAGCATGAAATATGCCGTCGATATTGACGGGTACAGCAACGCATGGTGCAATTTCATGCAACGACTGAAACTGGGGTGCTGTGTGCTGAAGGTCAACAGCCCAGGGGGATTTTACCAATGGTACTATCACAAACTAAAACCGTGGGAACATTACGTGCCAATAAAGGCTGACCTAAGTGATTTGGGCGACCAGATCGACTGGGTCAGATCATACCCAAACAAAGCCAAAGAAATTGCCGCCGATGGGCAAGCCCTTGCAAAAACCCTGACATTTGAAAGCGAAAGCGCCGAAGCCGCACGACTGATTACAGAGCGAGAGACATAATTCATGGAATTTTTCGACGGAAAAACCGCCCTGGTGGCAGGCGGGGCGGGATTTATCGGGCAACATCTCTGCCGCGCGCTGCTGAATGCCGGGGCCCGGGTGCATGTGGTCGACAATTTTTCAACGGGAACTGGACACGTGCCAGACGGTGTGACCGTTGACCGGCAAGACGTCAGCATAATTCGTGACTTTCGGGCGGCGGATGTGATCTTCAATCTGGCCAGCCCTGCATCGCCGATCCATTACCAAGCAGACCCAATCCAGACATGGAAGACCAATGTGCTGGGGGCAATGCATCTATTGGAACACGCGATGGCGTGTAAGGCGACTTTAGTTCAAGCCTCAACAAGCGAGGTTTACGGCGACCCACTGGCGCATCCGCAGGTCGAAACTGACTGGGGCAATGTAAACCCGATTGGGCCGCGTGCCTGCTATGATGAAAGCAAACGGGCAGCCGAAAGCCTGCTGATGGACGCCGTTCGCACACAAAACGCTGACATTCGGATCGCTCGGATTTTCAACACCTACGGGCCGGGTATGGAAATTGAGGATGGGCGCGCTGTGCCAAATTTCATGGCGCAAGCAAAGGCCGGGCAGGTCATGACTGTCCATGGTGACGGGACGCAAACGCGCAGCTTTTGCTATGTCGACGACACAGTCCAAGGGCTAATGCGGCTCGGGGCGATCGATGCCGCGCGGGGCGAAGTCTTCAATATTGGAAACCCCAATGAAATCAGCGTGGCGGAACTGGCCGACCAGATCAATCAGGCTTGCGGCAACAAAAGCCGGGTTGAGTTCACACAGCGGCCCATCGACGATCCCACCAGGCGCTGCCCTAATATTGCAAAAGCAAAGCAACTTTTGGGCTGGGAGCCAACAATCGGCCTGGCGGATGGGCTTGGCCGCACGCTAGGGTCAGGTCCCATTGATCCCAAGGTGTCTGACTTATTCCATCTCGCTTAACTTTGCGCGCATCTCGCGCAGAACCGGCAATGCGGTACGAACACGGTCTTCGCCAACTTTTCGGACAACATCCGCGATAACCGGGGTGATCGCGGCCAGGGCTGCATCACGTGCGGCAATCCCAGCGGGACTGATCGCAACCATTTTGCGGCGCGCATCATCCCAATCGGGGCGGATATGTACCCAGCCCGCGCGCTCAAGTTTATTAAGCGTATTTGTCATAGCACCACGGGTCAGATGAAATGTCTTGGCGATCTGGGCTGGGGTACGTTCAGTCCCGGTATGGGCAAGATGGTTCAGCACCGAAAAATGGGATAGCTCCATCCCCTTTGGTAAGGCACGGCCAACACCTGCGCGGGCCAATTGGTCCACAACAAGGATTTCGCTAAATAGCGAAACGGCCAGGTTCTGCGAATTGTCGGACATTAAGGGCCTTCAAAGGGTCGATCATGGCTTAGCGCGGCAATGCGCTTTCGGCTTTGTGCCACTTCATTCGGGTCAAAATCAACCAGCGCGACGCCCTCATCGGTTTCCATATCCAACAGGACCTCGCCCCAAGGGGATACAGCCATGCTGTGACCGTATGTTTTGCGGGGCTTTCCGGCGGTTGTTGCATGGGTACCAGTTTGGGCGGCTGCAAAAACATAACACCCGGTTTCAATAGCGCGGGCGCGCAGCAAAGGCTCCCAATGGGCCGCGCCGGTAACGGGTGAAAACGCGGATGGAACAAGCAAGATCTGCGCGCCAGCTTGGGCCAATGCGCGATAAAGATAAGCAAAACGCAGATCATAGCAGATGGACAAGCCAATATTGGCAAAAGGGGTCTCGGCGACAACAGCGCTATGGCCGGGTCGATAGCCGGCGGATTCGCGATAGGTTTCGGTCTCTGACACAGCCACATCAAACATGTGAATCTTGTCATAACGCGCGACAATGCGGCCCTTGGGATCAATCAAGAATGAGCGGTTGGCAAAGCGGCCATGACGATCATCTGTCTTCACCGCAAGCGATCCAAGCGACAGCCAAACATCATGACGGACGGCGGCAGCGCGCAATGCAGCAAGGGTCAAATCATCAGGCTCAAGCTGGAGAACGCTGGATTGATGGGCACGGTCTTGGGAAATGCAATTGGTGACCTCAGGGGTCAGCACAAAACCCGCGCCCAGCGCAGCGGCTTCAGCAATGCGGGCCTCGGTCTGACGAAGATTGGCAGCCGGATCGTCGGACGCATTCAACTGAAGCAGCGCAACCTTCATGCAGCCAGCAAGGCATCCAACTTGCCTGCGCGCTCAAGCGCCATCAGATCATCGCAGCCACCAATATGGGTGCCATCAATAAAAATCTGCGGAACGGTGCTACCGCCTTTGGCGCGCTGGATCATCTCTTCGCGCCGCTTGGGTTGCAGCATAATATTCACCTCGGAAAAGCTCACTTGCTTTGACTTTAGCAGGCGCTTTGCCATGTGGCAAAAGCCACAGGTGGGTTTGGTGTAAATCTCAACATTTGCCATTGATCAGGTCCCCGTAACGAAGTCCCCACCGATTTAGGCATCTTTGACCACTCTGGCCAGTGTCACGATTGACACATTTGCGGCACCGGCCAGTTTTGCAGCCTCTGCACATGCAGCCAGGGTGGCGCCGGACGTCATGACATCATCAACAAGCAATACCGATTTGCCCGCAATCTGCGAGGCGCGTTTGGGATGGGGGGCAATGGCATCGGATAAAGCAGCAAAACGGGATTCGCGGTTATGACCCTCAAGGGCGCGGGTCTTTTTGGGGCGGATCAGGGCATCAGCACAGACCGGACGACCAACAGCCTTGCCCAGTTCATGGACAAGCAAAGCAGCCTGATTGTATCGCCGACGGGCCAATCGGATCCAGTGAAGCGGGACGGGAACAAGGATCGTGTCATCTCGCAGCAAAGGACGGGCGACGCGTGTCATCCACAATGCGGCAGGACGGGCCAGGTCGGTGCGGTCCCCGTGTTTCAATGACAAAACCAAACGGCGGCCAATGCCGGTGTAGACCAACGCAGCGCGGCCGCGATCCCAAGGGCGGGCAATGGTCATGCAATCATCGCATTGAACAGGCTCGCCCGGATCATCGCCAGGCAAAGGGGTGCCGCAGGTATCGCAAACAAGACCGCCTATGAACTTGGCATCACGCCAACAGGTGCCGCAAAGACCAAATTCAGACTCCGTCGGCGTATCACAGGCCACGCATTGCGCGGGATAGATCGCCCGAATGACACTTTGCAACCGCATGAATGCGCCCTAAATGACCGGCATGACAATGCCCCAACTCACCGACCGGATCGCCCTGCAACGCAACCGCGCCCGCGCCGAACGCAACGCACTATTTTTGCACGAAACGGTCGCCGATGAACTTCAAGAAAGACTGATTGAGGTTAATAGAACCTTTCAATCAATCGCGATTGTGACTGGTTTTCCCGATTTTTGGGCCGAAAAATACCCGGACGCGACAATCGTGCCAGATGATGAGACGCTTGCGCTAGAACCTGGGCAGCATGATCTGGTCTTGCATACGCTCTGCTTGCATTGGGCCAATGACCCGGTCGGGCAATTGGTCCAGGCAAGACATGCGCTGAAACCCGATGGGCTGCTGCTGTGCACCTTTTTCGGGGGGCAAACGCTGCATGAACTGCGCAGCGCATTGGCCGAGGCCGAGGTGGCGATCAGCGGCGGCCTGTCGCCACGGATCGCACCGATGGGGGAAATTCGGGATGTGGGCGGGCTGTTACAACGGGCCGGTTACGCTTTGCCAGTAGCTGACAGCACACCACTAACAGCCAGCTATGCAAATGCATTTCACTTGATGCACGACCTGCGCAAAATGGGCGAAAACAACGCGTTGGATGATCGGATAAAACACGCAACGGCGCGCAATATGCTGACAGAAGCGGCCTGTATCTACGCGGCCAATTTCAGAAATGATGACGGACGGGTGAACGCAACATTTGAAATCATCACCCTGACGGGCTGGGCACCATCGGAAAACCAACCACAGGCGCTGCGACCGGGCAGCGCGACAACACGGCTTGCGGATGCGCTGAATACAAGCGAAACGCGGCTGGATAAATCAGAAGACTGATCTACCTCTGATCAAACTGAGGTGCATTCCAAACAGATGGAATCAGCGCTAGGTAAGGAACAATGACAATGTTTGACGCACAAGACGACAAGGCCGAACGCCCGGCAACCTGTCCGGTCCACGCAAATGCAGATCATCCGGCAATCAAGCCAGCACGGGTTGGGATCCTTCTGGCAAATCTAGGTACGCCGGACGCAACCGATTATTGGCCAATGCGGCGATATCTCAGCGAATTTCTGTCTGACAAACGGGTGGTCGATTACTCTGCTTGGCTCTGGCAGCCCCTTTTGCAGCTCATCATCCTGACCAAACGGCCCTTTTCATCGGGGGCCGCGTATAAATCGATCTGGAACGAAGAAGATAACGAAAGCCCGCTTCTGACGATCACCAAAAAACAGACGACGGCGATCAAGGCAGAAATGATCCAGCGCTTCGGGGATGATGTGCGCGTTGATTTCTGTATGCGCTATGGAAACCCTTCAACCAAATCAAAGGTACGCGAAATGGTTGAGGCTGGATGCACCAAAATCCTGTTTTTCCCGCTCTATCCGCATTATGCGGGGGCCACATCGGCGACGGCGAATGACCAGTTCTTTCGGGCCTTGATGGAAGAAAAATGGCAGCCCATTGCGCGGATTGTCGAACCATACTTCGAAAACCCCGCCTATATCGATGCGCTCGCCCAATCGGTTGAAAAGGCTTACGCGGCAGCAGAAACCAAACCCGAAAAGCTGATCTGTTCGTATCATGGCGTACCAGAGCGGTACCTGCGCGAAGGCGATCCCTATCATTGCCAATGCCAGAAAACGACGCGGCTTTTAAAAGAACGGCTCGGCTGGGACGACACGCAAATCGTAACGACCTTCCAGTCAAAATTCGGCCCCGAAGAATGGCTGAAACCCTACACAGTCGAAGAAGTCGCAAGGCTCGCCGAAGAAGAAGGCGTAAAAAACATCGCCGTTTGCGCACCCGCGTTTTCAGCCGACTGTATCGAGACGCTGGAAGAGATCAACGAAGAGATCAAAGAAAGCTTCGAAGAGGCTGGCGGTCAGGATTTCACCTATATCCCCTGCCTAAACGACGACGCGGCTCATATCGACGCTTTGACCGGGGTGATTGAGTCGAACTTGAAAGGCTGGCTCGGGTAACGCTGCAAGATCAGAATCAACAACGCTGAACAAAACGGACCCCCGTTGACGCCTAGGAAAACGACGCGTGTGCGGGTGGCAAGGCTGCAGACGCCTGCCTCTCGCGGACACGATATCTTGGTTCAGTTCTGCCTTGATATCTCAAAAACCTTTCTTCCGCGTAACGCGAGGCCCATCTTCCATTTGGGCGGGGAACGGATCGAAGCGGCACGCGCTGTATTTGTTGGCGCGCATGGTCTGGCCTTGGTCCTTGGCGGTGGGCTGATTTTGCTGTTCATCCTGTTTGGCGATCAGGTCGCGATCATGGCAGCAAGTGGCGCACCCAAACTGGCCGAGATGGGGATAATCTACCTTCGGATCACTGTGTGCTTCGCACCACTATTGTTCGTGCTATCTGTCATCCCAGGTGACAGGTACAGGGTTGGTACTTGTCCAAACGCTTTTCGGCTGTCGTTGTCAGCTCCGAACCCGTCCGACCTTGATGGTCACGACTTGATCTCAATCTCGATAATCCTGTGGATACGGTAGCCTCGGCTGCATTCGCGAATCTGCGCAAAAGGATTCGGGGGGTCGTTGGACCAAAAGGATGGTCCAAAGAGCGAACAAGTGATGGCAAAGCACATCTTCGAATCGACATGTCCGTTCTGGCGGACTGATCGATTCGTTCATATTTTATTAGGGAAAATGGCAACCGTACTGCGTATGTACAACATATGTACGCCATCTGTACGCTAGGCATACGCGACAAATGAGCGTTGTCAGATCGTTAACGAAGGCAGCAAATCGCACAAAAAACCGGCAATTGTGGCAATCTGGGCGCGGAGCGTTTGGAATGCATATTCCGCGGAAAATCGTCAGTAACGCAAGCGCAATACATGGGTCTGTTAAGATTTAAACTATTGATTTTGTTGATGTATTTTTAAAACCAGATCAGAATATAGGAATGGAGAATCCAGCGATTTTCGCCGATATTCCCCACATCAAACACCTCAAAAACCCCCAACTTTTCGCAACTCGGCCCCATTGCAAACATAATTCAGCATAATCAACGGTCTATCTAGAGTTCTTGTGTCGCTCGCGCAAAATTACGCGCGCATATTTGGTGAAAAATGATCCCTGCGGAGACGATCAAATCTGAGGATGTTCCAAGAGAAAGGAGCGAAGCGCTCCCGTCCGGAACGACTCTGCTTGGCGATCAGTTCACCATTAAACGCCCGCTCAGCAATGGCGGTTTTGGGATCACTTATCTGGCGCAAGACAACTATCTTGAGCGGAACGTGGTGATCAAAGAGTGCTTTCCTGAAGTATTCTGCCGCCGTGAAGGCCTGCAGGTTTTGGTCCGGTCCCATACCCATCACGAAAAATACCGGGCCATTGTCGAAATGTTCATGCGTGAAGCACGCAGCATTGCCAAAATGCGGCATCCGAACATTGTGGGTGTACACCGGATTTTTGAGGATAACGAAACCGCATATATGGTGCTCGATCTGATCGATGGCCGGGATATGTTGCATATTATCAAGGACCAAGAGCAGGTTCTGACGCCCCGCCAGATCACCGAGACGTTGATCAAAGTGCTGGACGCCGTCGATCTGGTCCATCGCCAAGATCTACTGCACCGCGATATCTCGCCCGACAATATCCTGTTGGATAAATGGGGTAGCCCGGTTTTGATCGACTTTGGTGCCGCACGCGAAGAGGCGAGCCGCGAAACACGCGCCTTGTCATCCGTGCTGGTCGTCAAAGACGGCTATTCGCCGCAAGAGTTTTACTTTGCTGGCGGCAAACAATCGCCCTGTAGCGACTTGTATGCGTTGGGCGCAACATTCTACCACCTTATCACCGGCGAAGCGCCGCCGAATAGCCAGACCCGTATGGCAGAATTCGCTGGAAAGAACCCCGATCCTTGCAAACCTCTGGCGGGCCGCTTTGACGATTTTGATCCCGATTTCCTGGCGGCGATCGACAAAGCCATGCAAATCCTGCCCAAAGACCGCATCCAATCTGCCCGCGAATGGGCGGATATGATCAACAAAGACACAAAAGCCGCACCAGCGCCTTTCAAGTTGGTTTCAAACGATAATCTTGGAAAAACGCTGACCCGTTTGGTGTCGGAAACCAATGAGTTTGTGAAGAAATCGCAGCCACGTGTCGGCAAGACAGCCGAAACGCCGCCCCCGCCAGTGACACCGCTTGATCAACGGCGCAAGCTGGACTGGATCGAAGAATTTAACGCCGAAACTTCTGAGGCTAGAGACGGCAAAATCAAACGACCTCGCCGGCCGCGCAGCGAAGTCAGCCGACCGAGCCGACCCAGTCGGCCAAAATCTATCGACGTGCTTCCTGAAATAGTGCCGCCGCCAATCAAACCCAGATTTGGTGTCGTTGGATTGGTGTTTTCCAAAATCGTCCACCGGAAACGCAGCTGAGGCGCGCGGCAAAAAGGGCGCCGGATAGGCGCCCCAGAAAACTAAAAGCTGCGGCCAATACTTAGATCAGCAATACCTGCGTGCCTACTTTGGCATAGCCATAAAGTTCGGCGATTTGTTCGTTATAAAGACCGATACAGCCGTTTGAAGAACGCCGCCCAATCTTACGCGTGTCATGCGTGCCGTGGATACGGTAATACCGCCAGCTTAGATAAAGCGCGTGTGTTCCCAATGGGTTATCCGGGCCGGGGCCGATGAAATCAGGCCATTCAGGGTTACGAATTTTCATCGCAGGGGTCGGCGCCCAGCTGGGCCCCTCTACCTTGCGGGTAATCTCGGTACGGCCGGTACGGGTCAAATCCTCAGTCAGTGGTACGCTAGTTGGGAACAGCTTGTAGATCGATTGATCTTCGGACCAGTAATGCAGCGCACGTGATTGGATATCGACCAGAATGGCACCGTTGCGAAGATTGCTAAAATAGGGCTGCCAATCCAGCGAACGGAAGCTTGAGATATTACGCTGCACCCCTTGCGAGATATCGCTTTCAATCTCGGTCGTGTTAGCACCCTGCGCGGCAGCACCTGTTCCGATCACGGCTGCTGTCCCAGCCAAAAACCCACGGCGCGAAAAATCATTCTTCATCATCTACTCCGAATCCTATGAAAAGGCTCATCACTCTATGATCTAATGTGTCCCCGGGGCCACCGCAATTCAAACAATCGTCAGGCAACGTTGAGGTGCGACGATGTGTGTTTGAAGTGTCTGGACAATACCGGTAAGCAAGACCGGCACAGTACAGGGCGAGAAGATAATGTATCGACGCGAATTGATGTTGGGTCTGTCGGCAGCAGTGTTAGCCGCATGTGGTCAAACACCCGAGCGGGCCGTTGGGCCAGATGGTTTGCCACTGCAATCCGTCTATCGGATCAGACCCCGCGACGAAGCCGCCGTGCAATTTCGGATGCTCGACAGTGTGAACGCTATTCGCCAGCGGGCTGGGGTAACGCCGGTGGAACTTGACCCACGCCTGAACGCGGCTGCGGCGACCCATGCCCGCGATATGTCGATCCAGAACCGCCCATGGCTTTTCGGATCTGACGGGTCAAGCCCACTTGATCGCGCCCGCCGCGTCGGCTTTCCGGGCCGATTGCTGGGTGAGAATATCTCAGAATCCTACGAGACCGAATTGCAGACTTTGGCTGCATGGATGGGTCAAAATGATACGCGCACCGTCATCGTTGATCCAAACGCCCGCTTTATGGGATTCGCCTGGTTTCAGGAACAAAGCGGCAAGTTATGGTGGACGCTCAACATGGGAAGTGACCCGGCTGTACAGCAGGCCATCCCATCCGCCGTTTAGAATTTATAGCGTTTCGTGATTGTCTTGAGACGCAGCTTCGCTGCCTCTCGCTAAACGCTAAAATTAGGCGTAAATGAAGATTTTCGTGTTGGTCTGGACCATGGCGTAGACCTCGTCCATTTCGTGATTTTGTACGGCGATGCAGCCCCAGGTCCAGTCCCGGTAACCTTGCCACGCCTTTGGTGTACCGTGGATGAAGATATCCCCGCCAGGGCTAACCCCGAGCTCACGCGCGCGCGCGACATCTGACGCGTTTGGATATGAAATACCCAGCGATAGGTGAAAGCGGCTTTGCGGATTGCGCCGATCAATACGGTAGGCACCCTCGGGCGTACGCCCGTCGCCCTCTTGGGCTTTATGACCCTCAGGTGCGAAACCCAACGCGACATCATATTGCTTCAAAAGCCCATTGTGATGCAGCAATTGCATCACGCGCTGCTGCTTGAACACCTGAATACGCGTTACCTCTGGCCCGGTATATCTTGGAATATCGTTTGAACAACCTGCCGCACCAAGTGCGGCGCCAATCATCATTGACCGTCTTGAAATCATGTCTCTGCCTACTGCCCCGGTCTGCGCCGTTTTGACTGTATTACTGAATAATTGTGGCCAAAGGGAGGAAAAGATTTGGTTAATGATTCACTTGCGTGTGAAAGCTGCAACAAGTTCCACATGGGCGGACCAGCGAAACTGATCCACAGTTTGGACCCAGCCCATATCAAAACCTGCATCTACAAGTGATTTTGCATCACGCGCAAATGTCACGGGGTTACAGGACACCATCGCAATGGTGCCAATGTCAGAGCGGCACAGCGTATCGATCTGCGCCTCGGCACCCGCCCGCGGTGGATCGATGACAGCCGTATCAAAATACCCAAGCTCATCCGGTTCAAGCGGTCTGCGGAATAGGTCACGCGTTTCCGTCGTTACCTTGCGCAACTCGTGCCCCTCGCGCCATCCTTTATCCAGCGCCGCGAGCATGTGACTTTCGCCTTCGACTGCGTGAACCTCGGCCCGTTTTGCAAGCGGCAGGGTGAATGTCCCGCACCCCGCAAAAAGATCGACGATCCGGATCGCCTTACTTGTGATTTGCTCAACCGCGGAAAGTAGCGCCAATTCCCCATGTTTCGTTGCCTGCAGGAATGCGCCGGGTGGCGGCGTTACTTTGCTGCCCCCGAAATCCTGCGCAGGCGGATTGATGACCACAACTGGTTCATCATTCCAGACCAGCCGTGACAACCCGTATTTATTTGCAAGCCCTGCCAGTTCGACCCGCAATTGCGGTGTCAGATCCTTGTCTGTTTCGACAAGGATATCAGGCCCGTGCGCCGCTTCGGTCACAGTCAGATCGATTTCGCCCTTGCGTGAGCAGGCCAGCAAAGTCAGCGCTTCGAGTACCGGTTGGCTGGCTGTCAGTGCTGGTGTCACCAACTGGCAATCCGGCACTGCAATCACGGTGTCTGACCCTTTGGTATGAAAGCCGACCATCGCCCCTTTTTTCGTCCGGCGCCCAGAATATTTGGCCCGCCGCCGCGATTGCGCTGGCGATGTCACGATTGGTTTGAAATCGGGATCCAAGCCACGGGCTTGCAGAGCTTTTGCGACGATATCCTGCTTCCAATCGGCCACAAACCCATCATTGGCATGTTGCATCGCGCAACCGCCGCAGGATTTGAAATGCCTGCAAGGTGCCGCGACCCGATCAGCCGATGGTGTGACGATGCGGATGGTACCATCCTGCGCCACGTCCACCAATTCCCCTGGCAAAACCCGCGGCAAGACCGATTGCCCGTCAGAGGCCCGGCCAAGGCCGAGATGGTTCAGGCTTTCGATGGTCAGCATGTTATTCCGCAGCGTCTTTTACATTGATGAAACCGCCTGATTGCCGGTTCCAGTACCGGGCATAAAGCCCGCCTGCCGCCAGAAGATCAGCATGTGTTCCTTGTTCTACAATCCGCCCCGCGTCAAGAACGACGATACGATCCATTTGCGCCAGGGTTGACAGACGGTGGGCGATAGCGATCACCGTTTTGCCCGCCATGATCTTTTCAAGCGCGGCTTGAATAGCGGCTTCGACCTCGGAATCGAGCGCGCTGGTCGCTTCATCCAGCACAAGAATAGGCGCATCTTTCAGAATCGCCCGCGCAATCGCGATCCTTTGCCTTTGGCCGCCCGATAGCTTGACCCCCCGTTCGCCAAGATGCGCCTCATACCCTGTCCGGTCGTTAAAATCCTTGAGCGTCGTGATGAATTCATGCGCCTCGGCTTGGGTCGCAGCGGCTTCGATTTCATCCTGGCTGGCGTCAGGTTTGCCATAAAGGATGTTATCCCGCGCCGACCGGTTGAACATGGCCGTTTCCTGCGTGACCATCCCAATATGGCGGCGCAGGCTTTCTTGCGTGACCGCGGACACATTTTGCCCGTCGATCAGCACGCGCCCTTCTTCGGTGTCGTAAAGGCGCAAAAGTAGCGCAACCAGCGTCGACTTACCCGCGCCCGACGCACCGACAAGCCCCAGTTTTTCGCCCGGCGCAATATCAAGCGAGACATCCGACAGCCCACCCGGCCCGCCGCCATAGTTGAAACTAACCTTATCCAGCGTGATTGCGCCATGCGGCACCTCTAGCAGCTTTGCATCCGGACGATCAGTCAGCGCATGGGCCGGGCTGAGCGTGCGAATTGCATCCTCAATCTCGCCCACGTTCGAATACATGCCCATGATCGTGAAACTGACCCAGCCCGTCATCTGGGCCAGGCGCAGGGAAATTGCACCGGCTGCCGCGATATCACCGGCTGTCGCGCTGCCCGTTGTCCAGAAATACAGTGTAGCACCGACCAAAATGACTGGAAGCACTCCACCAAGCAACATCATGGAAAAACGGAAACTGGCGGCCATCCAGCCCCAGCTGACAGCGGTCGTCCAGTAGCTGTGCATCGCATCGATTGCGGCCCGGTCTTCGTGGTCATCATGGGCAAAAAGCTTGACCGTTTTGATATTAGTGATCGTGTCGACAACCTGACCCGTCACCATAGCCCGTGCAGCGGCCCGCGCCTTGGACCGCTTACGCACGCGCGGCATGAAGAACTTGATCACCCAAACATAGGCCAGCACCCAGACCGCCAAAAGTACCGCAGAACGCATATCGATTGTAAAAAGCAGCAGCACAGAGGCCACCACAGACGCCAACGCAAAGGCGATTGTATGGATCATATCGACGGTCAGTTCGGTCATCGCCCGCGCCGCTTGCATCTGCTTTTGCGAAATCCGCCCGGCGAAATCATTGTCGAAGAATGCGACAGCTTGGCCAATTGTGTGCCGATGCAGGCGCGACAAGATCAGATTGTTCAACGCAGGCGCCATGCCGACCGATTGCATCACACCGGACACCCCAAAGGATAGCGGCCGCAAGATCATGAAAAACATCAGGACGCCGATCAGCATCAAGCTATTGGTTGAGAAGAACCCATCGACGTTGGATGACAATGCCGCATCAATGACCCAGCCCAGGATCACTGCCGTCATGACCTCTAACATGCCCGCAAAAGATGAACATAGACCGGCAATACCAATAACTTTGAACCCGCCCGACATCGCCCAGCGCAGAAAGGCGAGCAGCGTGTGCGGCGGCGGTCCATCAGCCCGCTTAAACGGATCAATCCATGTTTCGACTTGCATGACTTGCCTGCCTATCTGCTTACGGCACGTTTTTGGCCGTAGATGTTGTTTGCCTGCAAAATAACGGGCGGTCTTGGCTTTGAAATTAGAACGCTAACGACATCATCCAACAAAAACATCATCGCGCCGGCGAAATCGCACAATCAGAGGCCAGAAGCGAAGAGGGAACTATGCCGTAAGCATAACGAGGTTCTTTTCAAAGAAAAACCAAAACCGGAAACAAAACCAATGCAAGCGCCATGATGCGCATAAAGAGCCGCCAAATGCCTGGGTTGGTTAAAAGGTAGGACAAAGCCGTTCCGGTCGACGTCCAGAACAGACAAACGCCAAGGTTCAACCCCGAGAATGTCGCACCTAACACCACAGCCTGCCCCAGAGGCGTCATTGCTGGCACGTAAGCCATCGCGCTGAATGCCACAGCCCATACTTTGGGGTTCACCCATTGGAACAAAACCGCCTCTAGAAAAGTAAATGGCCTTTCCTGATCTTTAGACTGCGCCGGGTCCGCGCCCCATAGCTGCACGGCCATCCAGACGATCCACCCAGCCGCCGCCATTTTCAGGATCAACGTCAGTTCTGGCAGCGTTTGCAGCAATGCCCCAAGCCCAAGGCCAGTAACGCCGGATGTTATACCTACCCCAAAGGCCACCCCAAGGATATGCGGTGTTGTTCGGCTGAAACCAAACCGTGCACCTGATGTTGTTAGAAGGATGACATTCGGCCCTGGTGAGAATAGCCCCAGAAAAACGAACCCGAAAAGCGGTAGAAATTCATTCAAGAAGTTCGGCCTTTGTCAGTGAAAAGCCGGACGCGATCCAGCGTGCCTCGGCCGCTTTCAGCGCCTTGCCCAGCGCAGCACCCTGCAGTCCCGGCATCAGATCAGCCGCTTTTAGCGGGAAGGTCTGATTGGCCGCATGTTGTACCTTTTTGGCAAGGTTAGTGTCTATTTCGTGCCCCAGCGAGGCCGCTTCGATCATCAGACGGTCCATCCCGACATCAGCCCCAAATCGATATGCCGCCTCGGCATGCGATATCTGCGTTTCAATCTGTTCAAGACGTTTGATTTGTTCTTTCGACAGGCGCAGCGCCTGCACCGGGTTACCCCCCAAAACTGCGAGCCGCCGGATTGCATCTGACTGGAGGCCACCCATTTGTTCGAGATACACCAACACGGAAAGCGCGCCCGTTTCTGCGCCAGGTAGGATCTGCGCAAGCCCCCCGTCGATGCCATTGACGCGGCAGCAGGGCTTGGATCAGGCGCAGCAAGCAGTTTCAGAAGCTCGCTGGTCACCCGTTCCACCGATAGTTGCTGCAACCCTTCGACATTTGCGCCACACGCAGCAAGCCCATCGGGGTCGATACCGGCACTGGCGTCACCGTACCATGCGTAGAACCGAAAGAACCGCAGTATGCGCAAGTAGTCTTCTTTGATCCGTTGATCGGCGTTCTCGATAAACCGGATCCGCCGCGCCTGAAGATCCGGTAAGCCCCCAAGTGGGTCCGCGATCTGACCCTGCGCATCAGCATAGAGGGCATTCATCGTGAAATCCCGACGACGCGCGTCATCCGTCATGTTATCGGCAAAGGCGACGGTTGCCCGCCGCCCATCTGTCGCGACATCACGCCGGAATGTTGTCACCTCAAATGGCGTGTTTTCCGCAAGAATAGTGACTGTTCCATGCGCGATCCCTGTTGGGATCACCTTAAGTCCGGCGCCTTTGGCAAGGGCTGTGACCTGGTCGGGATGTGCGTCGGTCGAGAGGTCTAGATCGGCCACAGGCACACCCAGCAATCCGTTGCGCACGCACCCCCCAACAAACCAGGCCTGATAGCCTGCATCAGTCAACAATGCGCAAACTTGTTGCGATGCCCGATCTTGCAGCCAGGATGCGGTGAGCTGGATCATGTCATACGCTCTGCCAGTGCGCGCAGGATGCGGGCTGTGGCGCCCCAGATGTAATAGGGTCCGTAAGGCACGGCATAATAGTGCCGTTTGCGGCCTTGCCAGCGTCGCCCTTCGATCTGGAACATCTGAGGTGAAGTGACATGCCGCAGTGGTACTTCGAACACTTCGCTGACTTCGCCAGCTTCTGGGGTCGGATCAAACCCCCCGTTCACGAGTGCCAGTACCGGTGTTACCTGATAGCCTGTCACAGTCTGGTGCGGGGGCAGCGCGCCAAGTATGTCGACTTGATGTCGGGGCAATCCGATTTCTTCTTGGGCTTCACGCAAAGCCGCATCGATCGGCCCTGCATCACCAGGATCTTGCTTGCCGCCAGGAAAGGCGATTTGCCCGGGGTGGTGTTTGAGCCGCGCAGAGCGTTTTGTGAGAATAACAGTCTCTGTTTCCGCCCGAATGCCTATCAAAACGGACGCTGCCGTCAGCGCGTGATCGGGCACGCGCACATCATCATTGAGGTCAAAGTCAGAGGATGCATCGCCTGATTGCGACAATGCATCCTGCAGTCTTTGGGTAAGATCAGGCACCGGGTTCCTTTGCCTCAAACCCGAGCGTTTCGGGTGCAAATACATAATGGGCGCCGCAGAATTGGCAGTCTGCTGTCACGGTGCCTTCGGGCGTCACCATGGTGCTGATGTCCTTGGCTGAATAGATCGACAGGCTTTGCCGCACTTTGTCTTCAGAGCAGCTGCATCCAAATGTGATCGCTTGCGCGTCAAAGACCCGAGGTTGCTCTTCGTGGAACAGACGGACCAGCAGATCCGTTGGCGCCACGGATGGGCCGATGAGTTCTAGTTGCTCGACCGTATCAAGCAAGATGTTGGCGCGGGACCAGTTTTCGCCCTCATCATTGGCCAAGATATCAGCCGGCTCGATCAACCCACCTTCGCCGCTGCCGCCTTCACCCGATACATGGGGTGAGGCTTTGGGCATGTGCTGCAACATCACGCCGCCTGCCCGCCAATGCGCATCTTCGCCGGGTTGCTGTGAACGCCCGTAGGTCAGCTCAAACCGGGTTGGGATTTGTTCGGATTGTGCAAAATATGTCTGGGCACAGGCCGACAGTGAACCACCGGCGATTGGGGTGATCCCTTGATAAGGGGTCATGCCTTCGCCTTGGTCTATAAGAATTGCGAAATACCCGTCACCGATTTGCGGGAAACCTTCGCCTTCGGGCTCTAACCGATCTGCATCATAGGACGCATAGGCACGGATGCGCGCAGGGGCGCCTTCGTCGGTGGGACCGTAATAGTCGGTGGCAATCAGTCGGGCCGCACCTGAGCCGCGGACTTGCAAAGACAGTTTCCACCGCAGCTTGACCGTCTGGCCGATTAACGCAGTCAGCAGGGCCATTTCAGCGACCAATGCCTCAATCACCGGCGGATAGTCGTGTTGGGCCAGCACCTGTTCAAGCACCCCATCCAAACGGGCCACGCGCCCACGGATATCCGAGGCGTCCAGTTGAAACGGCAGGACAGTATCATCCCAAGCGATTTTGCCGATGCTCATAGGCTTTCCTTACATGTACAGGGCTGGCATACCGCGCCTATATAAGCGGGGCAAGATCGGGTCCAAGGGGATAAGCTATGATCAAACGGTATGGCGAGACGCCCAAAAGCGGTCAGCGATACAAGGTACGGCATGGGGCCTATGCGGTTTTGCTGCGTGGGGATCAGGTTTTGCTGACCTGGCAGGGCGGAATTCATAACGAATTTCAACTGCCTGGCGGCGGGATCGATCCGGGTGAAAGCCCGGTGCAAGCCTTGCACCGCGAAGTATTCGAGGAAACCGGTTGGAGCATCACCCGCCCGCGCCGTCTGGGCGTATTTCGGCGGTTTGCCTATATGCCTGAATACGACAAATGGGCAGAAAAAATCTGCCACATTTATCAGGCCTTTCCGGTGCGCCGATTGGCCGAGCCGACCGAGCCAGACCACACCGCGATTTGGGCGCATCGCGAGACGGCCCTCGCCATGCTGTTTAATGACGGAGACGCGACGTTTCTGGCCGGGGCCGGTATTTGAGCGGTCGGATACCCGCTGGACTTCTGCTAGGCTCAACCCCGCGATGCTATGGGGCGGCCTTTAGCGATGTGACGTTAAGTCGCCCGTTATGCAGGAAACAAGCTGCATCGAAATGATCCGTCTCAAATGGGTTCGGCTGACGCAGATCAGTGATATCCGGTATTTCTTTGCCGCTTAGATCAAAAGATCGGTCGATTTGGGAAATCAAGGCAAAGATGGTGCCGGTCTGATCTGCGTATTGGCGCAGCGCGCCCAGCTGATCGTTTAAGTGGGGATGACGACGGTTCTGATCCAGAAGCTGCAGGTAGTCGACAATGACCAGCGCGGGCGCGGTATGTTTTGAAATCTGATCAACAATATGATCCGCGCAAATCCCGTCTGAGGTATCAACGGTCAGACCATTGTGACCCGTCACACCAATATCGGTCAGCCGACCTTCGACATCCCGGTGGTGGTAATCCAGCGTAAAGACAAAGCCCCGACGGTTAAGTCGCGCAGCCTCGCTTGCCAGTTTTAACCCAAGCAGCGTTTTGCCATGGCCCGGCCTCGCGGCAAGGACCAGCAGGGTGCCGGGTGTCAGATGCCGCATCACCGCTTCGGCCGGGCCGGTTTGGGCCGAAGCGGTAAGATGACTCCATCCGCGATACCCCTCGCGGCTGGCCACTTGGTCCAACGCCTTATGAAGTGGCAAATTGCCTGCGCGCGCCAGTCTCTTGGCCTGATGTTTTAATAGGTAGATAGGTGCAGAAAGCTGCATTTTCGTGTCCTTCTCAGGACGAGCGACATGGTGCAATCCCCCCTTATGCCCGCGCCCGTCAGAGTGTGGTCACATCCATTGGCTCCGCACGACAGTGCTTTCCGAAGTGAGGGGCGGTGGCCCAAGCGAGGCCGTAGGTCACGGTACCTCACTTCAGCATATTAGCAAACCAAAATGAGTGCGCATATTGGGTCACCCCGTAAGTCTGGGGTCAGGGCGCCCTTTATTCTGCTGGAATACCATGTGGCATTGGATAGACATTTGCACCACCGAAGGGCGCGTTCGGTGTCGGCATTACCTCGGCGACCCGCGCCTCGAGCTGAGACAGGCGCGACGCAACGATGCTTTCTTCCATGTCTACTTCGGCTGCCCATTTTTCGATTTCACGGCAATCCTGCAACGCTTGTTCAATACGCGCCTTTTGCTGTTCCGCCTCTTGCTGGCGTTGGCGCAAGAACATGCGCGCCCGATCAACCTTTTCATCCGAATAGATTTGCGCGAGATCACGTGACTGCTGACTCATCTGCGCAGCTATTTCCATGATATCTGTTTCCAGATTTCCAAGTTCTGGGTGATCCCGTAGAAATGCAAGTCGTTCACGTACGGCATCAAATTCTGATTTTAGTGTAAACATGCCCGAGCGATCTGCGGCATGAGCCGCATGATAAGCGCGCGTCACATCGTCCATTTTCAGGTGGAACGCGCGATGGCTATTCTGCAATTGATTGATCTTGGCGCTGGACGGCAGAAATGACGCAAAGAGGATCAATATAAGCGTACCAACGATCTGCAAGAACTGTCCTGCTTGCGGCAAGACCGTGTCCCCAAACACAGCTGTGAATTCAAGCCAAGGGGCCAGACCCAAAAGGCAAATGACTGTATAGATCACAGCCGCTGCGGCCATACATCCCACCAAAATCAATAGCGCCATATTCACGACGCTTGATACACTTCTAAGTCTCGCAGCCAGCATTTTCTGTTTCTCCTTTGGTCCTTCGTCTTTGTGCGCCCCACTGAGAAAATGGGCATGAAGGCGGCTGCTTTCATGGGGAAATCAGCTGTTCCGTTCCCCCGATTGTTCCAAAATCCACATTGATAAATCTAAGGTTGTATGGCGCAGGCAAACTACCGGAAAGCTCTATGATGGCCTGATCCTTGCCCCGCCTTCTGAAAAGCGGTATCGCCCGGCTTAGGATATATCTGATGCAAAGGCCCAGCGCATGACCGCCCCGAAAAAAGTTGTTCTCGCCTATTCTGGTGGATTGGATACTTCGATCATCCTGAAATGGTTGCAGACTGAGTATGATTGCGAAGTGATCACCTTCACCGCCGATCTTGGCCAAGGGGAAGAGCTGGAACCTGCCCGCAAAAAGGCCGAGATGATGGGTGCAACCAACATCTATATCGAGGACCTGCGCGAAGAATTTGTCCGCGATTTCGTTTTCCCAATGTTTCGTGCGAACGCGCTTTATGAAGGTCTGTATCTTCTGGGCACATCCATTGCGCGTCCGTTGATTTCCAAGCGGCTGGTTGAGATTGCTGCCGCAGAAGGCGCCGATGCCGTGTCCCACGGAGCGACAGGCAAGGGGAACGACCAGATCCGGTTTGAACTGGCCGCCTATGCGCTGAACCCTGAGATTAAGGTTGTTGCCCCATGGCGTGAATGGGATCTGGGCAGCCGCACCAAGCTGATCGATTTTGCTGAAAAGCACCAAATCCCCATCGCCAAAGACAAACGCGGCGAGGCCCCTTTCAGCGTTGACGCGAACCTGCTGCATACCTCATCTGAGGGCAAAATTCTGGAAGACCCCGCCGAAGAAGCGCCGGAACATGTCTACCAGCGCACAGTCAGCCCTGAAGCAGCCCCTGATACACCCGAAATGGTCGAAATTACCTTCGAGCGTGGCGATGCTGTTGCCATTAACGGTGAAATGATGTCACCAGCCACGATCCTAACCAAGCTGAATGAGCTGGGCGGAAAGCATGGCGTCGGTCGTCTTGATCTGGTTGAAAACCGCTTTATCGGTATGAAATCCCGCGGCGTCTATGAAACCCCCGGCGGCACTGTTCTGTTGGAAGCCCATCGCGGGATCGAGCAGATCACGCTTGATAGCGGCGCTGGGCATCTTAAGGATAGCATCATGCCGCGCTATGCCGAGCTGATCTACAATGGTTTCTGGTTCTCACCTGAACGCGAAATGCTGCAAGCCCTGATCGACAAGAGCCAGGAACATGTGTCCGGCACTGTTCGGGTGAAACTGTACAAGGGCTCGGTTACGACTGTTGCCCGTTGGTCGGATGAAACGCTTTATTCTGAAGAACATGTCACATTCGAAGATGATATGGGCGCATACGATCAGTCTGATGCGCAAGGCTTTATCCAGTTGAACGCCTTGCGTTTGAAATTGCTGGCGGCACGGAACAGAAAAACCAAAAACTGATACCTTGGGGTGAATTGCAACGCATTGATCATCTGATTACGCTGTTTCGAAAGTTTCGGAGCGTGATCAGATGTTAAAATGGTTTCTTGCGACCTTCAGTATCATCGTTCCTGTCAAAACCGCTGCCGACACCGCGATCTTTGCCGGCGGCTGCTTTTGGTGCGTTGAAAGCGATTTTGAAGCCGTTCCTGGCGTCCGTGAGGTTGTCTCGGGCTATACTGGGGGGACAACTGAAAACCCGACATATCGCACGCTTAAGGGATCTGGCCATTATGAAGCTGTCCAGATCTCTTACGATGCGGATGTTGTAAGCTACGAACAATTATTACATGCGTTTTTCCGCTCGATCGATCCGACCGATGCGGGTGGCCAATTTTGTGACCGCGGCGATAGCTACCGTACGGCTGTTTTCGTCTCTAATACGGCCGAATATGCAGCTGCAGAGACTGCAAAGTTGGTTGCGCAAGAGGTGCTGGGACAACAGGTCGTCACGGCAATTTTGGAAGCTGGTCCATTTTATCCAGCAGAACCCATTCATCAGGATTACTATCGCGGCACCACACTTGTCGTGACCAGACGCGGCGTTAAAACGCAGGCCGAGGCTTATACTTTCTATCGCGAAGCGTGTGGCAGAGATGCCCGTGTAACCGCGTTATGGGGTGAAGACGCGATTTTTGCCGATCACTGAAGCGCTTGTACCTCGGACAGATCAGGAATGACATCAGCCGTTCCGGGCCGCGTTACCATTAGCGCGGCAGCCTTGGTTGCCTGTTTGATCGCCTGTGCCATTGGCATTCCGCGGTCCAGCCCAGCGAGCACATATCCGGTGAACGTATCCCCCGCGCCTGTCGTGTCGACCGGATCAACCTGACGCGCGGGGAAATGTTCCTTTTCGCCCGTGCCGTACCAATCAGCCCCATCAGCCCCGAGTGTAACGATCACATCGCGCACCGGCAGATCCTTGGGCGACTGACCTGTCGCCTTATGCAACTGCTCGGCCTCGATCGCGTTCAGGATCAGAAAATCAAGATGTGGCAGAACCGCCTGTACCCGCGCCGCATCAAAAGGTGCTGCTGCATACGCAACCTGCAATCCCATCCGCTTACCAAGTGCAGCGGCAGTTCTTTGAAGGTTCGTTTCGTTCTGAATAACCAGCCAATCGCCAGTCTGCGCCTCGGCCATAGCAGTTTGCAGCGTGGTTTGCGGAATTTCCGCATTTGCACCGGGATGCAATAAAATCGCGTTTTCACCCCCGGGGTCCACCATGATGATAGCTTGGGCTGTTTCAGTGTCTATTTCGGCGATATTGCGGATATCTACGCCATATTCCAACAACCGTTCAACCGCCCAACCGCCATCTGGACCGACGGCCCCGATATGGTTCACATGCGCCGCAGCACGGGCGGCAGCAACTGACATATTTGCCCCCTTACCCCCAAGAAAGGCCTGCCGCTTCGTCGAACTGAGCGTTTCACCTGGCGCCGGAATATGCGGTACCGAATAGATGTAGTCCGCGTTGATTGATCCAAGATTCCAAATTGCCATCAGTCCACCTTGCAAGCTGCGATTACAGCCATGTTCAAAATATCATTTACCGTGGAAACGGTTGAGCAGATTTGTACAGGTTTCCCTATCCCAGACAGAATGGGACCGATCACAGTCGCCCCCGCCATTTCCTGCATCAATTTGACCGAGATCGACGCCGAGTGCCGTGCAGGCACCACTAGCACGTTGGCTGGTCCCGTTAAGCGCTGAAATGGATAGTTTTCTTGTGCGCGAACATTCATCGCCACATCAACTGTCATTTCGCCCTCATATTCGAAGTCGACATTGCGGGTATCAAGTACCTTGGGAGCCTTATGCATCTTCTCGGCCCGTTCTGAGACCGGGTAACCGAATGTCGAAAACGACAAGAACGCCACCCGTGGTTCAAGCCCGAGTTCCCTTGCCACAAAAGCCCCACGTTCGGCGATATCAGCAAGGTCATTCTCGTCCGGCCATTCGTGCACCAAGGTATCGGCAATCAGCACGATCCGTCCTTTGTGTAGGACGGCAGTCACGCCGACGGCCCCGTCATGCGGCTCGGCGTCAAAAACGTGATTGATAAGTTCCAGGATATGCGCCGATTTTCGCGTAGCGCCAGTCACCATGCCATCAGCATGCCCATGCGCGAGCATCAATGCCGCAAAAACATGACGATCCCGCGCGGCAAGCCGGTGCACGTCTTGCCCATCAAAACCTTTGCGCTGCAATCGTTGATAGAGGAAATCCTTATAAGTATCCAAATGTGCCGTATTCGCCGCGTTGACGATTTCCAGCTCTTCGAATGCCTCGGCCAACCCTTCGGCTGTGAGTTTTTCCTTTACCTCTTCATCACGTCCGACAATCAACGCCTTACCCATGCCTGAGCGTTGATAAAGCACAGCAGCCCGCAAGACGCGCGGATCATCCCCTTCTGCGAAGACGAGTTTCGACTGGTTGGCCCGCGCCCGTGCATTCAAACTGCGCAGGATCGATTGCGTCGGATCCATCCGCGATTTGAGGTTCGCCTCATACGCTTCGATATCGACAATGGGCCGCCGCGCGACACCAGTTTTCATTCCCGCCTGTGCAACTGCTGTCGGGATCCGGTGGATAAGCCGAGGATCGAAAGGCGTGGGAATAATGTAATCGCGCCCGAAGCTCAGTTTTTTGCCGTAGGCCATTGCGACCTCATCCGGCACGTCTTCGCGGGCGAGGGCGGCCAAAGCTTCGGCGCAGGCGATTTTCATTTCGTCATTGATGGCGCGTGCATGGATGTCGAGCGCACCCCGGAACAAGTAGGGGAAGCCCAGCACGTTGTTGACCTGATTGGGGTAGTCGCTGCGCCCTGTGGCCACGATCGCGTCTTCGCGGACGGCATGTGCATCCTCGGGCGTGATTTCCGGATCGGGGTTCGCCATGGCAAAAATAACAGGGTTTTGGGCCATGTTAGACACCATTTCCTGAGTCACCGCCCCCTTTGCACTGACCCCTAGAAAGACATCGCACCCTTTGATTGCGTCATCGAGACTACGCGCCTTGGTGTTTGCCGCATGGGCCGATTTCCATTGGTTCATCCCTTCGGTTCGACCTTGGTAGATGACGCCCTTCGTGTCGCACATGATGCAATTGTCATGCTTGGCGCCCATCGCCTTGAGCAGTTCAAGACACGCAATCCCCGCCGCACCGGCGCCGTTGAGCACGATTTTGACGTCTTCGATTTTCTTACCCGACAAGTGTAGCGCGTTCAGCAGACCCGCCGCACAGATCACCGCCGTCCCGTGCTGGTCATCGTGAAACACGGGGATGTCCATCTGCTCTTTCAAGGTTTGTTCAATGATGAAACATTCCGGCGCTTTGATATCTTCGAGGTTAATCCCCCCAAAGGTTGGGCCCATAAGACGGACCGCTTTGATGAACTCTTCGGGGTCTTCGGTGTCCAGTTCGATATCAATCGAATTTACATCCGCAAAACGCTTAAAAAGGACGGATTTTCCTTCCATTACCGGCTTACCGCCGAGCGCGCCAAGATTGCCAAGCCCCAAAACCGCCGTCCCGTTTGAGATCACGGCGACCAGATTTCCCTTGTTGGTGTAATCATAAGCCGTTGCAGGGTCGGCGGCGATTTCCTCGCACGGGATGGCGACGCCTGGGGAATAGGCCAATGACAAATCGCGCTGGGTTGTCATCGGAACTGTCGCTTGGATTTCCCATTTGCCCGGGGCAGGGTGCATATGGAATTGCAGTGCGTCTTCACGCGTCAGTTTCGTCTTCGGCATCGTGTCCCCCCAAGGTTGCGACCCCAGACATAACGGTTTCGGTGTACCGCTCGCAACGTATTCATTTCGGGGTGTCGCGTCTTTCATGGCCTGTTAATGTGCCACTGATGATCCGGGGGGATGCATGAGTACCGCTAAATCCAATGTCACGCCCATGATGGCACAATATCTTGAAATCAAAGCAGCGCACCCGGATGCGCTGCTGTTTTATCGTATGGGCGATTTCTACGAGATGTTCTTTGACGATGCCGTCGCAGCTGCCGAAGCGTTGGATATCGCGCTGACAAAGCGCGGCAAGCATGAGGGCAATGAAATTCCAATGTGCGGCGTCCCGCATCATGCGGCTGAGGGGTATTTTCTGACGCTTATCCGTAAGGGCTTTCGCGTTGCTGTTTGCGAACAGATGGAAAGCCCAGCCGAAGCGAAGAAACGCGGATATAAGGCCGTTGTGAAACGCGAAGTTGTCCGCCTGGTCACCCCCGGCACTTTGACCGAGGATTCACTGTTGGACGCGCGCCGGCATAATTTCCTGGCGGCTTATCATGTCGTGCGCGATCAGGGTGCGTTAGCTTGGGTCGATATTTCAACCGGTGCGTTTCACGTCATGACGTGCCCCGGGACCATGCTAGGCCCTGAATTGGCCCGATTGACCCCAAAAGAGCTGATTGTTGTCGATGGATCAGAGGCTGATTGGGCCGGGTTAGTATCTGATTCCGGCGCCACAATGACCACTTTGGGAGCCGCCGCATTTGACAGTTCTGCTGGCGAAAAGCGCCTTTGCAATCTCTACAAAATCGGTTCGCTCGATGCATTTGGCAAATTTGGCCGACCAGAAATCGCCGCAATGTCCGCCGTGGTGGAATATCTAGAGATCACCCAAAAAGGAAACTTGCCGCTTTTGCGACCACCCGTTCTTGAAGGGCAATCGGCTGGCATGCAGATCGACGCTGCCACCCGAAAATCGCTGGAATTAACGCAGGCCATCGGTGGTGGACGTCAAGGATCGCTGCTGCATTGCATCGACCGCACCGTCACGGCAGGTGGTGCGCGTCTGTTGGAGCGTAGGTTATCCTCGCCATCTTGTACATTGTCTGTCATTTCAGGTCGGCAGGATTCTGTTGCTTTTCTGGTGGAACAGAGTCGATTGACGGCCGATATCCAGGACCATTTACGCGGCGTGTACGATTTGGATCGCGCGTTGTCCCGCCTCGCACTGGATCGTGGGGGGCCGCGCGATATGGCAGCAGTGCGCAATACGCTGGGTCAGGCGATTTCATTGGCTGAGGCGCTGCCCGATGCAATGCCAAACCTGCTGTCGACTGCCGCCAAGGATTTGACCGGACATGATCGGCTTCTAGATCTACTCGATCAGGCTTTGATCGCTGAACCGCCGCTACTGGCCAGAGACGGCGGCTTTATCGCCCCTGGTTACGACGAAGAACTAGATGAAGTGCGGACCCTGCGGGATGAGGGCCGGTCTGTGATCGCCAATATGCAGGCCCAATATGCAGAGCTGTCCGGCGTCCAGTCGCTGAAGATCAAGCACAACAACGTGCTGGGCTATTTCATTGAAACCACCGCAACCCACGCGGAAAAAATGATGGCAGCGCCCTTAAGTGAAACCTTCATTCATCGCCAGACGACTGCCAATCAGGTGCGGTTTACGACCGTAGAGCTATCCGAGATTGAAACACGGATATTGAATGCTGGTGGGCGGGCTCTTGAGATCGAAAAGCGACTCTATTCTAGCATAACAGAGGCAATTATTGCGCAGGCCGGTCCTTTGGGAGCATTGGCCCGGGCATTGGCCGAGATCGACCTGGCTGCCGCACTTTCCCATCTGGCCGTCGCTGAAAACTGGGTCCGCCCGAAAGTAGATGACAGCCGCGCCTTTGAGATCACGGGCGGGCGGCATCCAGTTGTCGAGGCCGCGTTGCAAAAAGACGGTGCCCCATTTGTTGCCAATGATTGCGGGCTGACCGATGCATCTATTTGGTTACTAACCGGCCCAAACATGGCCGGTAAATCGACCTTTTTGCGCCAAAACGCCTTGCTTGCCGTGCTCGCACAGATGGGTAGTTTTGTTCCGGCGAATGAAGCGCATATTGGTATCGTCAGTCAAATTTTCAGCCGCGTCGGTGCGTCGGATGACCTCGCACGGGGCCGTTCCACGTTCATGGTCGAAATGGTGGAAACGGCGGCGATCCTGAATCAAGCCAACGATCGCGCCTTGGTGATCCTGGATGAAATTGGGCGGGGGACGGCCACCTATGATGGGCTTTCGATCGCCTGGGCCACACTAGAGCATTTACATGATGTGAACCGCTGCCGCGCACTCTTTGCCACCCATTACCACGAAATGTCTGCCCTATCAGCAAAGCTGGATGGCGTGGAAAACGCCACCGTTTCTGTAAAGGAATGGGAAGGCGATGTGATCTTTCTACACGAGGTGAAACGCGGAACGGCAGACCGAAGCTATGGTGTGCAAGTCGCCCGGTTGGCGGGTCTGCCGCCTGTTGTTGTGGAACGGGCCAAGGTCGTTTTGGACGCGTTAGAAAAAGGCGAAAGAGAGGGCGGTTCCAGCAGTAAGGCGATCATTGATGATCTACCTTTGTTTGCAGCCACGCCGGCACCTGTTACGACACCAGAACCAAGCTCTGCTGTCGAAGACAAATTGAAGGATGTCTTGCCCGATGAGTTGACCCCAAAAGAGGCACTTGCCCTTGTTTATGAACTACGGGATTTACTGTAAATTCGGCGGTTACCGTATTTTGTTCAAGGCTAATCAACCCACGCGGATTTTGGGCAACACTACTTACATAAATACCGGTGAGGATGCTTTTCCGATCTCTGCGACTTGCCATCCCTGAAAGCCGGTGAAATAGGCCCGATAGTCCAGGCAGCCATCGTTTCACTAGCTACCCACTACTTCGAATTAGGGGATAGCAATGAAAACGAACGCCTTTGTTGCCAGTGTCGTGGCAACCTTCACCGCTGGTATGGCCCATGCGCAGGCCACCGAACCATTTGTTCTGGGGACGATCTATCTTGGGTCCGACGCCACAACAACAATCGGGATCGACAACGAAGATCTCACACGGACCGATCCAACCGATCTGCAAGATGTATTTAGCACCGAAGCTGCGATCTCAGTTGGGAGCTCGCTTCCTGTTTCACAGAAAATCTACGTGCAGGGTGTTGAGGAAAATAACCTGAACGTCACCATTGATGGGGCTAGGCAGAACAATCGGATTTTCCACCATTCTGCCACAACCTATATTGATCCGACACTGTTGAAAGCCGTTCGGGTCGATCCCGGTGTCGCACCAGCAGACGCTGGACCGGCCGCCTTGGCCGGTGCAATAGCATTTGAAACCAAAGACGTTGATGATCTTTTGGAACCAGGCCGAACATTTGGCGGCCGTTTCTCAACCGGGTTTGAAAGCAATGGTGAGACTGCTTCAGCAAACCTTGCCCTGTATGGTCGGAATGGCAATTTTGAATATCTGGTGTTCGGTAATGTCGCCGATGGTGACGTCCAGGAAGATGGGAATGGCGATACGATCCTTGGTTCCAGCACGTCACTGGAAAGTGGACTGGCTAAGGTTGCTTATAATGGCACCGATGGCAGCAGAATTGAGCTGTCCTATGAACGTGTCGAAGATGCAGCACAACGGCCGTTCCAAGCTGACTTTGCGGGAACGATTGGAGCAACCAGCACACGGCTTTATGGTCTAACCCGGCAGAACTTGGTCCTTTCCTATACCGGAGGCAATACAACCAATCTGTGGGCACCATTCCTTCAGCTTGCATATAACACAACCGAATTGGAAACCGGAGAAAGTGCATTCGGTACATTTGGCGGCACCAGTGAAAGCGTTACTGGTAAGGCGCAAAATGAGTTCACTATCGACAGCGGTACGATTGTCGTCGGTGCCGACTTCTACAGCGACTCTGTCAACATCGAAGAAGTTGGCGGTGGTGGCTTCTTTGCCGAAGAGTTAGCGCAAAACATTGGTCTCTTCGCCCAAGGTCGTTTCGATCTGGCAGACCGTGCGCGGGTATCGACCGGTGCTCGGATCGACGCACAGCGTTTTGAGGGACTCGATGGGACATCTTATGAAAATGTTGGCGCATCTTCTAACGTCGCCGCTGACGTGGATGTCACAGATACAATCACGTTAAGCGCGGGTGTATCCCATGGCTGGGGTGGTATCGCGTTGGCTGAGAGCTTTATCATGGACACTGGTTGGGTTTATCCGGATGAAATCGAAGTCGCGCGCTCTGAAAACATCTACATCGGTGCCGCTACCCATCTTGGCGCTTTAGAACTAGATGCCAAAGTCTTTCGTACTGTGATTGAGAATGCACGTACCCCACAAGGCACCCCAGAGACGACATCCGATCTTGAATCAGTAGGTTTTGAGATGGGCGCTCAGTACAAATGGGCGCAAGGTTTCGTTAAATTCGGCTATGCAAACATTAACAGCGAAATTAACGGCGTCCAGGCGGATAGTTATTCCGGTCGCTATTTGACAACGCCAGTCGGCGAACAAATTGTGCTTGAGGTTGGCCATACTTTTGACGCCATCGGCGTTACAGTAGGGGGCGATGCACAAATCGCACTTGAGCGGACGGATCTGTACAACTTTGGTTCGGATGCATCACCGTTGCCACAATACGAAGTCGTTAATGCGTTTGCTGAATACAAGCCACGCCAATTGACAGGTCTTACAGTGCGCGGCGAGGTGGCCAACCTGTTTGATGCCCAATACGCTGATCACGCGACCTACGGTCAAGAATTTGTCGATTCTGACGACCTGATCCCGCTATATGAGCCCGGCCGGTCATTCGGTGTACGTGTGACTTACGAATTCTAAGTCGTCACACTGTCCCGCCATCATCTTGGCGGGACAAACTCTGATGTTCTGTCCAAACGAATCTGCTGGAATCTAACGGCTCACCAACGCCCACTAGCGCCACCGCCACTGGATCGTCCACCGCCGCGACGGCTGCCTGAGCTCGATGATGAGCTTTTTGTCTTTCGCGGAATCGTACGGGTCACCGAATATTGCGCACTGCAATGATGGCAACTGTAGTCTGTCCGGCGCAAACCGCTTGAAGAATAGGTTGCCACGCGGATGGTGTGGCTATTGCCAGAAACCGTTCGAAATTTGCATTCGCGACACGCACCATAGCGAGAGAGCCAGCTGCGGTAAGCCTCGATTGTGATATGATCGCAGTGGTCACAATACCAAACATCGTAGTCAACGCTTTCCAGCTGCTCTTCCATCAGCTGACCAGGGGACAGGCCGTCATCTTCGGATTCTTCTAGATGGCGACGCATCTTGCTGCGATCATTTGGACAGATGCGCGGTCTGTTGCGTTGAATACGCCGGACAAGCCGGACGACAAACGGAAAAGCGGCAAAAACCGGGGCCAGCAACCACCAACCAAGGCCGACAAAGACCCGTTTCAGACCATTCCATGTCCGAACAAGCCAAGAGCTGTCATATTCGCCCGGTTAGCGGCCGGTGACTTCGTAGATGATTTCGGTGACGCCAGCTTCAATACCTGCGGGATAGTCATCTACACGAAAATGAGGGACAATTTTCTTATCGATAACGTACTGCATGGCACCGTTGAGCTGATCACCGTAGCCTGCACCAACCTCGATCCGGAGTTCGCGATCAAAACGTGATACCAGCAATAGCAAACCATCATTTCGGTCTGCGTCACCAATACCCCAGGTGTTAAATAACCCGGTGGCAAAGGTTTCGATGCTGCCGTCATGGCCGTATTGCGACATCCGTGGGATTGTCAAAACCGTAAACTCGATATCGGTTTCTTGATAAAGTTCGTCCAATGTAGCCCGCAGACTGTCTTCTTCTGTATCATTCAGAAGGTTCGCGTAGTCGTTGATGTAATGATCGACGTCAGCGGGGTAGGACTGCGCAAAAGCCGTACCCAAAGATAAAAGCAGGAGCAAAGCCCCTGCTTTCAGAGAGTTTATCATGAAGCCGGCATTGATGATACGCCGACCTGCGCAGGGCGCAGCAGCCGATCATGTAGCATAAAGCCTGTCGTGGATACCTGGATGATATCTCCGGCCTTTGTGTCGGGTAGAGGTGCCTCAAACATGGCTTCGTGCTTTTGCGGATCAAACCTGTCACCGACTTCAGGTTCGATTGGTTCAATCCCGTGCTTTTTGAATACATTGATCAGCTCACGCATGGTCAGCTCGATCCCTTCAAGCAACGCATCGGGTACTTTTTCTTCGCCTTCCTGGGAAGAGGCGAGGGCGCGTTTCATATTGTCGTAAACTGGCAAAAGATCCCGCGCCAGTTTGGAGCCGCCGTAATTTTCCGCCTCGCGTCGATCACGATCAGCCCGTTTGCGCATATTTTCGCTATCGGCCAGCGCACGCATAAATTTATCACGGAAATCGTCGCGTTCGGCCCGGAGCGCCTCGATCTCGTCGAACGTCGCTTCGGCTTGATCAAAACCAGGCTCATCCGCTTCTGCAGCGAGTTCATCAAGCGATTGCAGTTCTTCTTCTTTCTCAGACATCCATTTTTCCTGTCATGAGCGGTCGGCAATCATCTTGCCCACCAGCTGCGCGGTGTAATTTACGATGGGCACGATCCGCCCATAGTTCAAACGTGTCGGACCAATGACACCAACGGCGCCAATAATCTTGCGGTCGGCGTTCATATAAGGGGAAACGACGAGAGAGGAACCCGAAAGTGAGAACAATTTGTTCTCTGACCCAATAAAAATGCGCACACCGTCGCCATCTTCGGTCAAATCCAGGAATTGGGCGATATCACGTTTGCGTTCGAGGTCATCAAACAGGCTACGGATACGTTCCAGGTCGACTTCATCTTCGCTGTCAGATAGCAGGTTGCCCCGGCCGCGCACGATCAGCCGTTCGGTTGCTTCACCTTCATTTTCCCAGAGCGCCAGCCCGTTTTCGACCAAATCGGCCGCTAGGCTATCAATTTCTTGACGCCGCGCAGCAATTTCTCGGGAAATCACTGAACCAAGCTCGGACAATGTCCGACCTTCAGCAATCGCATTGATGAAATTCGCAGCTTCGCGCATGGATGAGGGGGTTTGTCCGGCGGGTGGTGTAAAAATCCGGTTCTCAACATGACCATCAGCGAAGACCAGCACAACAAGGGCTCGATCCCGTGCAAGTGAAACAAATTCGATGTGCTTGATCGGCGCTTCGTGTTTTGGGGTGAGAACCAGGCTAGCACCATGCGTAACGCCAGATAAAGCTTGGCCAACTTGATCTAGAACCGTCCCAACATCTTGATCATGGCCGCCAAGCGTCCGATCAATTGTTTCACGATCTTTATTGTCCAGGTCGCCAACCTCAAGCAATCCATCGACAAACATACGAAGACCAAGCTGCGTGGGTATCCGACCGGCACTGACATGTGGACTGTCGAGAAGACCCAAAAACTCAAGATCCTGCATGACATTTCGGATCGTGGCTGCGCTGACCTGCTCAGAGAAACTGCGAGTCAGGGTACGTGAGCCCACAGGTGCACCGCTTTCGAGATAGCCTTCGACAACGCGGCGAAAAACTTCGCGCGATCGTTCGTTCATTTCTTCAATGTTGGGCGTCTGATCGTTCATCAGGTTCTCAAACTAGGGCGAGGCAATTAAAACGAAAGCATGCCCGGCGTCAATCGGGGTTGGATTTCATAATTGAGCAGCGTATCCGAGAGAAGCAACAATTAGGAGTGATCCCATGCGTCCATCCGGCCGACAGACCAATGAAATGCGCCCTGTTACCATTGAAACGGGGGTAACGATGCATGCGGAGGGCTCTTGCCTGATCAAATGTGGGAATACCCATGTGCTTTGCACCGCAACAATTGATGAACGCGTGCCCCCATTCCTGAAAAATTCTGGCCTCGGTTGGGTCACAGCTGAATATGGAATGCTACCCCGCGCGACGAACACGCGCATGCGCCGTGAGGCAAAGAATGGCCAATCGGGCCGGACACAAGAAATTCAGCGGCTGATTGGCCGATCCTTGCGCGCAGGCGTTGACCGTGTGGCGCTGGGTGAGCGGCAAATCGTTGTTGATTGCGATGTCATACAAGCTGACGGCGGGACACGCTGCGCATCGATCACTGGCGGTTGGGTCGCGCTAAAGCTTGCCGTTCAAAAACTGATGAAAGCAGGGGATGTTGTGGCCGATCCATTGGTCGATCCGGTCGCGGCGATCTCGTGCGGCATTTATGCAGGGCAAGAGGTGCTTGATCTTGATTATCCCGAAGACAGCGAGGCTGGCGTCGATGGCAACTTTGTCATGACGGGCGGTAAGTTGATTGAGGTTCAAATGTCCGCAGAAGGGTCAACATTCACCCGCGCGCAAATGGATGGGCTGTTGGATCTGGCCGAAAAAGGCGTGGCTGAACTGACACAAGCACAATTGACCGCGGTGTCCTGATGCGGAAATTCGATGGCGATACTTTGGTGATCGCAACCCATAATACCGGTAAACTGGAGGAGATGGTGAATCTGCTGTCTCCGTTCGATATCTCGCTGACATCAAACGCCGATCATAAACTTCCAGAGCCGGAAGAAACGGAAACAACCTTTGTTGGCAATGCGAGGATCAAAGCACATGCGGCGGCAAAGGCGACGGGCTTGCCCTGTCTTGCCGATGATAGCGGTATTGAGGTTGATGGTTTGGATGGGGCGCCTGGCGTCTACACGGCAGATTGGGCCGAAACGCCAAACGGACGTGACTTTAATTTGGCAATGGAGCGGACTTGGGCTGCGTTAGAGACTGTATCAGCGCCATTTCCGCGGACCGCTCGTTTTTGTTGCACGATGGTTCTGGCGTGGCCAGATGGTCATGACGAAGTATTTGCAGGCGTGATGCCAGGGCAAATAGTGTGGCCGATGCGCGGCGATCAAGGACATGGATATGATCCCATTTTTCAACCTGATGGTTATGATGTGACCTTCGGGGAAATGGATCGCTGGGAAAAGAACAAGATCAGCCACCGCGCCGATGCGATGGCAAAGTTGATCGCTGGTTGCTTTGCCTGAAGACTGGGAACATGGCGGGTTTGGGCTCTATATCCACTGGCCATTTTGTCAGGCAAAGTGCCCGTATTGCGACTTCAACTCGCATGTTGTCAGCCAGATTGACCAGAAAGCTTGGAAAAGGGCCTATCTGAGCGAAATCGGCCGGATCGGAGCTGAAACCGAAGGCCGTATTTTGCGGTCAGTGTTTTTTGGTGGCGGAACGCCAAGTATGATGGACCCTGATCTTGTCGATGCGGTGCTGACCAAAGTGCGCGCGACTTGGCAGATTGCGAACAATATAGAGATCACGCTGGAAGCTAACCCGACCTCAGTCGAAGCCGGACGATTTGCCGGATATCGCGGTGCTGGCGTTAATCGCGTTTCAATGGGCATTCAGGCGCTGAACGACACCGATTTACGCGCGTTGGGGCGTTTGCACAGCGCGGCAGAGGCCTTGGATGCATTTGAAATCGCCCGTAAGAATTTCGATCGCGTCAGTTTTGATTTGATTTATGCACGACAGGGACAGTCGTTACAGGCTTGGGAGGCGGAACTGAAGCAAGCGCTGTCCATGGCGATTGATCATTTGTCCTTATATCAACTTACCATCGAGGACGGCACGGCGTTTGGAGATCGCTATGCGGCAGGGAAGTTGCGCGATTTGCCAGACGATGATGATGCCGCCGACATGTATGCCTTAACACAGGAAATTTGCGACGCCGCTGGATTCAATGGTTATGAAATTTCGAACCATGCAAAGCCAGGCTTCGAAAGCACGCATAATCGGATTTACTGGCAATATGGTGACTATGCCGGGATCGGACCAGGCGCTCATGGACGACTGACCATCGACGGCCAACGTTATTCAACGGAAGCCCCTAGCGCCCCAACCTCGTGGTTATCCCAAGTCAACAAGAGTGGCAGCGGCGAATCTAACCGTTCTTCGTTGAGTATCGAGGATCAAGTTTCAGAGTTTTTGTTGATGGGGATGCGGCTGCGGGACGGTATATCGTTAGACCGGTTGAATGCATTAAGTGGAAATACTTTTTATAAAAAAATCAGTAGCTTAATAGAAATTTGTATGCTCGATATTCAAGAAAACCGGTTACGATCTACAGCAGAAGGCCGGCCGGTTTTGAATGCTGTTCTACGCGAATTACTTTCACCTTAGCCGCCGGACAAGGTCCGCAAGAGATCATCCAATTGATCAAGCGATTTGTATGAAATCGCGAGCTTACCACCATTATCGCCGGCTTTATGATCAATCGTGACTTTCATACCAAGGCTTGCGGTAAGTTCGTTTTCAATTTGGACGGTGTCGGCATCTTTCGGCACCGGCGCACCTGATACAGACCTCTTCTTGATCGCCGGTCCTTTTTTCGCCAAGCTTTCGGTGTCGCGGACGGAAAGTTTACGCTGGATAACTTCACGCGCTAACTCAACGGCATTGTCTTTGCCGATAAGTGCCCGGGCATGACCAGCTGAGAGCGTGCCTGAAACCAAATACCCTTGCACTTCTTCGGGCAAGGTTAATAGACGCATGACATTTGCGATGTGACTACGGCTTTTGCCAAGCGCTGTTGCCAGCTTCTCTTGAGTGTGGCCAAATTTGTCCATCAGCTGACGATAGCCAGCTGCCTCATCCACCGGGTTCAGGTCAGAACGCTGGATGTTTTCGATGATCGCAATCTCGAGGACTTCCGTATCATCATAATCACGTATCAGGATCGGTACTTCGTGCAATTTGGCAATTTGCGCAGCCCGCCACCGACGTTCGCCTGCAACGATTTCATAGCTTTCGGAATTGCCCTGGCGACGGACGATAATCGGCTGGATAATACCTTTTTCCGCAACCGAAGTTGCCAGTTCCTTCAAAGCATCTTCATCAAAGGTGCGTCGTGGCTGATCAGGGTTGGGATGAACTTGCTCAATAGGCACAACGAGGTCGGCGCGTTTGGTGCCTACATTTTCGGTACCATCTTGCGCCACATCAGACATCAGCGCCGACAAGCCGCGACCTAGTCCACGGGTCTTTGTTGTCTTCTTCGCCATTTTCTATGTCCCTGTATTTTTGTTGTTTTTGATAAGTTCGCTAGCAAGCGATCGATACGCTGCGCTACCCTTTGAACCACTGTCATAGGCGAGAACTGGGATGGCAAACGACGGCGCCTCACTGACTCGGACATTCCGTGGGATCACCGTTTTGAAAACCATATCGCCCATATTGTCGCGCGCATCTTCCTCGACCTGAAGCGATAAATTATTTCGCGCATCATACATTGTCAGCACGATCCCTTCGATCCGCAAGTCGGGGTTTGCTGACTGCCGTACGTCTCTTACTGTCAGGATTAATTGGGACAGACCCTCAAGCGCGAAAAACTCGCTTTGCAGCGGTACAAGGATTGAATGCGCTGCGACCATGGCATTGACTGTCAATATATTGAGCGATGGAGGACAATCAATCAAGATATAGTCATACGGGGCTTTGTCGTTTGAAATATCGCGGAGTACAGTTTTGAGTAGAAAACTTCGTTTCTCATTGTCGATAAGTTCTATGTCTGCAGAGCTTAGATCGGTGGTTGCGGGTACGATCGACAAATTCTGAATCGCCGTAGTTTGCGATGCATCGGAAAGATCAGCGTCGCCGGACAAAAGATCATATGTGGTAGCTTGACGCATATCTTGATCAATACCTAGTCCGGTAGAGGCATTCCCTTGCGGATCCAGGTCAATCAAAAGGACCTTTTTCGTCTTCTCAGCCAACGCTGCGCCAAGATTGATAGTCGTGGTTGTCTTCCCAACTCCACCCTTTTGGTTCGCTATTGCAATGATTTTGGGGCCGTTTGAAGAAGAATTATTCGGCACGAGATATCCTTTGAATAACGAGGAGTCGGGCGGCAGGATCGGTGAAACTTGGGTGTTCTTCAAGGTCAAACAGCCAATTTTTCCGTGCTTCCTCTATTTCTTCATCAACACGCTTCCCTTTGTGAAATAGACAAGTTCCATCAGGTGCGAGGTGTTGATTAGCCAATGGGAGAAGGGTAGATAGTGTGGCTAAGGCGCGGGCCGATACAATATCTGCTGCGCCATATGGGACATCTTCGATTCGAGCGGCAACGACACTTACATTCAAGCTCAACTCTCGGGACGCTGTTCTCAGGAATGTCGCTTTTCTCTGATCACTCTCAATGAGAGTGAATTTTGCAGCAGGCTGTTGTTCTTTTGCGTATATCGCCATGACAATCCCGGGAAAGCCACCTCCACTGCCGATATCGACCCAATGGTTGAACTGATTTGGAGCATATCGAAATAGTTGGGATGAATCGACGACATGCCGACTCCAGATGTCATCAATGGTACTCGGAGCGATAAGATTGATCTTCGTGGTCCATTTTCGGACCAAATCTGAGAACTTGATTAAATCATCAAATGTTTCACGTGAAACATCTTCGCCGGCAACTTCATTCGGCATATTAGGTGCCTGTCGCCACTTGTTGCTGCCGCTTCAACGCACTGATCAACAGCATGAGCGCCGCCGGGGTCATTCCCTCAATCCGCCCAGCATGTGCGATACTGCTAGGCCGTACCGAAACCAACTTCACCACGAGCTCATTCGACAATCCACCAACTGCTCCGTAATCAAAATCATCTGGTATTCGTTGTTTTTCATCCCGCTCCAAAGCTGCAATGTCTCGGGCCTGACGGGCAATGTAATGTGCATATAACGCATCATTCTTGATTTGTTTTTGAATGTCCTTAGAAATAGACGTCGTTGCAGGCTCAATTTCCTGTAGTTGAGCAAAACCAAAATCAGCCAACGACAGTGCGTCTAAAGCCGATCTTTTAGGGCCATCAGCATTTAGGTTCGCGCCAGATCCAGCGATATCACGAGCACTTATTGTAATTTTATCAAGCGCAACCCGTGCGCTATTAATTTTATCCATCTTCGATGAGTATTTTTGCCAACGCTCATCGCCAACACAGCTAATTTTGCGACCAAATTCTGTTAGCCGTTGATCTGCGTTGTCCGCGCGAAGTGAGAGCCGAAATTCAGCGCGTGATGTGAACATTCGATACGGTTCTGATACGCCCCGGGTGATAAGATCATCAATCATCACTCCTATATAGGATTCTCTTCGACTAAACACGATTGTGTCTTTTCCAGCTGCCGCTGATGCCGCATTCAGTCCTGCTACAAGGCCTTGCGCAGCTGCCTCCTCATAACCTGTCGTCCCATTAATTTGCCCTGCAAGGTAAAGTCCAGGCACCGAGCGCAATTCAAGTGTTTCCTTCAATGATCTGGGATCCACATAGTCATATTCGATCGCGTATCCTGGCTGCAAAATCTCCGCCTTTTCAAGACCATAGATTGATTTCACATAGGTGTTTTGCACATCAACGGGCAACGATGTCGAGATTCCGTTTGGATATACTGTATCTGAGTTCAACCCTTCCGGCTCTAAGAATATCTGATGCGACGGTTTTTCGGAGAAACGGACAATTTTATCCTCGATTGAGGGGCAGTATCTAGGACCAATTCCATCGATATGCCCACCATACATCGCGGATCTATCTAGATTTTTGCGAATGATCTCATGAGTCTTCTCATTTGTATGCGTAATGCCACACTCGATTTGTCGGGCGAAAGGGGCACTCGATAGGAACGAGAACAACACAGGCTGAGTATCGCTGGGCTGCTTTTCTAAGCGATCCCAGTCAATAGTCCGACCATCCAATCTAGGCGGTGTACCAGTTTTCAGGCGTCCAAGCGGCAGGTTATAGCTTTCGAGCCGCTCGGCCATCTTGATTGATGGATCGTCGCCCATGCGTCCTCCTGGCCGAGATACGTCACCAATATGGATAACACCACGCAGAAATGTTCCTGTGGTCAAAATGACGCTACAGGACCTAATCTCCGATCCATCTTTCAACGACACACCGACGACACGATCACCTTCCATTAGAAGATCAGTCGCTTCGCCCTCGATAATATCGAGGTCATCCAGCTCAAATAGCTCTCGCTGAATCTCGGACCGATAGATTGCACGATCTGATTGGGCCCGAGGACCCTGAACTGCTGGACCTTTTTTTCGGTTTAGAAGACGGAATTGAATACCAGCTTTATCAGCTACCCGGGCCATAACACCATCAAGTGCGTCAATTTCGCGGACCAGGTGTCCCTTTCCCAAACCACCAATCGCTGGATTACATGACATGACACCAATCGTGTCACGACTTAGCGTAACAAGCGCGACACGACGTGTCATACGCGCGACAGCATGTGCAGCTTCAGCTCCGGCATGCCCACCGCCAATAACAACCACGTCGTAATCCAAATGTTTCACGTGAAACACTCCTTATTTGCCAATGCAAAAACTGGAAAAGATCTCATCTAATACATGTTCTACATCAACCCGGCCAACAAGGCTATCTACCGATCGAATCGCCGATCGAAGCTCTTCAGCAATTAGATCCACTGTAGCGTTTTCATCTTCCAACATAGTGACCGCTACACTTAGGTATTCTACCGCCCTTTGCATTGCATTCCGATGTCGTTCACGCATAGCAACGCCAACGGCAGCAACGCGCTCTTCAAGAATCTCGCTTACCAACCCAATCAATCTGTCGACACCAGCACCTGTCATACCGGAAACCGACAGCGCAGCACTGTCTGACAGATCTGCCTTTGCTCGCACGTAAATATCTCCGCTATCGATATTTGGTGTTGGTATACTATCATCTAACATCATATGGACACGAACATCCGCTCTTGCGGCGCGTTCCTTTGCTTTCTCTACACCCAGACCTTCGATAAAATCATCTGTCTCCCGCATTCCCGCTGTATCAAGAACTGTCACAGGAATACCCTGCAAATCCATCCTAACCTCAATGACGTCCCGCGTTGTACCTGCTACTTCCGAAGTAATCGCGACCTCTCGACCAGCAAGCCGATTAAGTAAAGTAGACTTCCCAACATTCGGCTCACCGATAATCGCCACTTCAAAACCATCCCGAATGCGTTCAGCGATATGTACCCCCGCGATCTCCTTATTCATCTCCAGCGTAACTGCCCGCAGCAACTGATCTACCTCTGGCGTCACATCAACGGGTACTTCTTCATCAACAAAATCAATCGTAGCCTCTAGTAAAGCTGCCGCGCGGATCAACATTGAGCGCCACCGCTCTGCAATCTCACCCAAGGCGCCAGAGAACACACGCAAAGCCTGCTTTCGCTGGCTCTCTGTCTCGGCATCAATCAGATCAGCAAGTCCCTCAACCTGTGCTAAATCAAGACAACCATTGTCCAACGCCCGCCTTGTAAACTCTCCCGCATCGGCTGGACGCAAAGCTGTATCTGAACCAAGAATGCTTAGCACCGCCACGACAATCGCTGGACTGCCATGTAAGTGCAGTTCTACAACGTCTTCGCCTGTAAAGCTTCGACCGCGATCAAAGCACAATACCAAAGCCTTATCTAAAAGTTCGCCCTCAGCATCAAAAAGGCGACGGACACCGCGCGATGTTGGAACATCCCGCATAATTCGGCCTGCCGCACCCCGTGCTTGGCTGCCAGATATTCTGACAACCGCTACACCGGCCCGACCACGCGCCGTTGCTAGGGCAAAAATCGTGTCCAAATATACAACCTATTGTAAATAAACAATAAATTACGTATTCATTGAATCGAAGAAGTCAGAATTTGTCTTGGTCTGCTTCAGCTTTCCAATCAAGAATTCGATTGCGTCAGTGGTCCCCATCGGGTTGAGAATCCGACGCAACACATAAGTCTTGGCAAGATCACCTTTATCGACCAGCAACTCTTCTTTCCGCGTACCAGATTTCAGGATATCCATCGCTGGGAAGACGCGCTTATCTGCAACCTTCCGATCCAACACAATCTCGCTGTTGCCAGTACCTTTGAATTCTTCAAAGATTACCTCATCCATCCGCGATCCCGTATCAATCAAAGCTGTCGCAATGATCGTAAGCGATCCACCTTCCTCAATATTCCGCGCAGCACCAAAGAAACGCTTCGGCCGTTGCAACGCATTCGCATCAACACCACCCGTCAGAACCTTACCAGAGGATGGGACGGTCGTGTTAAATGCTCGTCCTAAACGCGTAATCGAATCCAGTAGGATGACAACATCACGCTTATGTTCAACCAGCCGCTTCGCCTTTTCGATTACCATCTCAGAAACCGCAACATGGCGCGACGCTGGCTCATCAAAAGTGGATGAAACAACCTCGCCTTTCACTGATCTCTGCATATCAGTCACTTCTTCAGGACGCTCATCAATCAGCAAAACGATCAGATAACACTCTGGGTGATTTTTCTCGATCGAGTTGGCAATATTTTGCAGCAACACCGTCTTACCCGTCCGCGGTGGTGCAACAATCAGCGATCGCTGCCCTTTACCAATTGGCGCAACCAAATCGATAATCCGGGCTGACCGGTCCTTAATCGTCGGATCTTCCACTTCCATATTTAGCCGCTCATCAGGATAGAGCGGTGTCAAGTTGTCAAACGCAACCTTATGCTTCGCTTTCTCCGGCTCTTCGAAGTTGATCCGTTCCACCGATGTAAGCGCAAAGTACCGCTCACTATCATTTGGCTCTTTCATCACGCCTTCGACCGTATCCCCGGTCCGCAAAGAGTGTTTCCTGATCATATCAGGCGATACATAAATATCATCAGGACCTGGCAGATAGTTTGCTTCGGGTGATCTGAGAAATCCAAACCCGTCCTGAAGCACTTCTAGAACACCGTCTCCACCGATGACCCATTCCTCATCCGCCCGTTCTTTCAGGATCGCGAACATCATGTCGCCTTTGCGCATCGTAGACGCATTCTCAATTTCAAGCTCTTCAGCCAGCGAAAGTAGGTCTTTCGGGCTTTGCGCCTTGAGATCAGCAAGATTCAATCGATGTTGGGACATAGAAGCATTCCACGGGCAAAAGAAAGTTGCCCTATTTTTGAGATTACATGGAAAATACTTTCCCGGACGGGAAGTGCCTCGGCGTATAAGCTAGACATGCTATGCGAGTCAATGTTTCAGAACGGCCGCACTATCACCGCAATAACGATGAAGACCATCAGTACTGTCGGGACCTCATTCGCCAACCGATACGTCCGTCCAGACCGTGTATTCTGACCAGTTGCAAAATCCTTCCGTCGTGCACTCATCCAGCCATGCGCACCTGACATCAAGACAACAGATATGATTTTAACCCAGGCCCAAACAGAACCCCAATCAAACCCACCCATCCCAATCATCATAAGTCCGGCCACCCAAGCGACAATCATCGCCGGCGTCATGATCACCCGCAGTAGCTTTTCTTCCATGATCTGAAAGGTTTTATCCATTTCGGAACCGACTGCAGCACGCTCAGCATGATAGACAAATAGTCTTGGCAGATAGAACAATCCTGCCATCCAAGCGATCACGGCCATGATATGTACCGCTTTGATCCAATCATAGTATCCGATCAATATATCCATGCCGTTTTACCTTCTTTGTTTTTCTTCTTTGATAAATATAGAAAGAAAGAAAAGATGATGTAGTTGTTTGTACGCAGATTTTCTGTGACTTATTTTTCTATCCTCAAACTTATCCCCGGCCGTTAGATGATTGAGAAGTAGTAGCATTTTTCAAATATACATTATTATTATCAATGCCTTGTACCTCATCCGAACCCAGCAATGTGCTGTCGAGAAGGTGGATGTCATGCGTTTGATCCTAGTTTGTCCCCAAGCACAAATTATTCTTACGCACTGTGGAAAACCGTTGGATCGTCGTGATAGAAAACCTGGACAGTCCCCAGCCAGCCGTTGGCGGACTGAAGATGCACAGTTGGTCCTCTTGAATGCACATCGTTTTTCCTAAAGGTTATCCACATGTCTGAGCCGATCATCTTGGCTTCTGGCTCAGAAATTCGGGCAACATTGCTCCGTAACGCTTGCGTGGACTTTACCACAGTGATTGCGCGCATTGATGAAGACCTCATTCGCCAGTCTTTGCAAGCAGAGCAAGCCAGCCCGCGTGATATTGCCGGCAGCCTGGCAGAAATGAAGGCACAACGTGTGTCGGTCAAAGCACCCGGTGCCCTTGTCATCGGCTGTGACCAAATTCTTGCGATGGGGCAGACGATTTTCGCCAAACCTGCCTCGACAGAGGTAGCGGTTGATCAGTTAAAAAAGCTGCGCGGACAAAAGCACCAACTTTTCTCTGCAGCTGTTATCTATCTTGATGGTAAACCACTGTGGCGCCATGTCGGTTTCGTTCGTCTGTTCATGCGCGATTTTTCGGATACCTACCTTCAATCATATGTTTCTCGTAACTGGGAAAGCATCCAGCATGCGGTGGGGGCCTACAAGCTTGAAGAAGAAGGTGTACGTTTGTTCACACGTATCGAAGGTGATCATTTCAATGTGCTGGGGCTGCCGCTTCTTGAGCTCTTGTCTTATCTCGCGCTTAGAGGGACAATTGAATAATGACGGATATTCCAAAAGCAGGTGTGATCGGCAATCCGATCAGTCATTCGCTCTCACCGAAACTCCACAATTATTGGCTCCGCCGCTATGATTTGGCTGGCAGTTACACTGCGCTTCAAGTTGCCGAAGAGGATTTGGAAACCACAATCCGATCTTTACCGGGCCAAGGTTTTATCGGCGCAAATGTAACCTTGCCGCACAAGGTCTCTGTACTTCAACTTGCCGATCACATCACTGACCGCGCAACGCTAATCGGTGCGGCAAATACACTGACTTTCAAAGAAGACGGCAGGATTTTTGCTGATAATACAGATGGTTATGGATTCATAGCAAATCTGAAACAGGGTGCACCCGGCTGGAATCCCAAATCCGGACCCGCTGCTATTCTCGGTGCAGGTGGCGCGGCAAGGGCGATCATTGTGGCATTGGCTGATGCAGGCGTGCCTGAGATATTGCTATCAAATCGGACCCGTCCAAAAGCTGAGGCGCTGCGGGCTGAATTTGGTGCACGTATCAAAGTTGTCGACTGGGTGCAGGCCGGCCCGATGTTGGCTGACGCACATATTGTGATCAACACCACATCACTTGGGATGAAGGGCGCACAGGAATTCAAGGTACCCTTGGACGATTTGCAATCTCAAACGGTTGTTACGGATATTGTCTATACCCCATTGCGCACACCTTTCTTGATCGCCGCAGAAGCCATCGGCTGCAAGACGGTCGACGGTCTGGGTATGCTGCTACACCAGGGTGTCCCCGGATTTGAGCGGTGGTTCGGCATGCGTCCAGAGGTTGACGACAATACACGCCAGGCTGTTCTCGCATGACATATCTGCTTGGTCTGACCGGATCGATCGGGATGGGAAAATCGACCACGGCAAAGATGTTTCAGTCTCTTGGTGTTCCCGTTTGGGATGCTGATGCGGCAGTTCATCGCTTGTACGCAAAAGACGGTGCTGCAGTACCGTTAATTGCCAAGCGATTTCCCGAAGCTATCGAAAATGGCGCTGTTTCCCGAGATCGGCTGAAAGATCTTATCAAGATTGATCCGAATGTGCTGAACCAACTCGAAGAGATTGTACATCCGCTTGTCGCTCAAGATCGACAAGGCTTCATTACCTCCCATTCAGATCCATTGCTTGTGTTCGACATACCGCTTCTCTTCGAAACGGGGGCGGAGGCTTGGTTGAGTTCGGTTCTCGTTGTGACGGCGCCATCCGATGTCCAAAGGGCCCGTGTTTTGGCCCGCCCTGGTATGACTGAAACGGCATTTAACGATATACTGGCACGCCAAATGCCCGATGCAACCAAGCGGGCGCGTGCGGATCATGTGATTGAGACGCTTAACATTCATGATACAAAAGCAGCCGTGAAAGACTTGATCGCTAAATTATCGGGGCCAGCCTATGCGTGAGATCGTTCTAGATACGGAAACCACAGGGTTTGAACCGGACGAGGGTGATCGGATCGTCGAAATTGGTGCCGTAGAGCTGATCGGGCATGTTCCAACGGGGCGCACGTATCATCAATATATCAACCCACAACGCGCGATGCCGGAAGAGGCTTTTGCCGTGCATGGCCTAGGTGATGAATTCCTGAGCGACAAACCAGTATTCAAAGAAATTGCTGCAGAATTTGTCGCGTTTGTCCGCGATGCGCGGCTGGTCATCCACAACGCCGCTTTTGATATGAAATTCCTGAATGCTGAACTTGGCTGGCTGAACATGCCGCTTTTGCCAATGGATCAGGCCCTGGATACGTTAGCCATCGCACGGCGCCGTTTTCCCGGCTCGCCTGCTTCACTTGATGCCTTGTGCCGGCGTTTTGGCATCGATAACTCGTCTCGGACCCTTCACGGCGCGCTCTTGGACAGTGAAATCCTCGCCGAAGTATATCTTGAGCTGATTGGGGGCAGGCAGCCTGACTTTGCATTAACAGCAGCGTCAACTGAGACGAAAAATGATCATCAGGATGATAATTGGCGCCCGACTGCACGGCCAACGCCGCTTGCGTCAAAGCTTACCGAAGAAGAGGCCGCCGCCCATACAGCATTCATAGATGCGTTGGGCGACGATGCGCTTTGGAAAAAGTCGTTTAGTTAACTTTGGCTTTTTCTGCTTCTGCCCGACGGGCGAGCTCTGTGCGATAAAGCGACAGGAAGTCGATAGTTTCCAGATTCAATGGCGGGAAGCCGCCATCGCGTGTGACATCGCTAACGATGCGGCGCAGGAACGGGAACGTCATCCGCGGGCATTCGATCAACAGATACGGATGCATTTGTTCATCCGGAACACCTTCGATCTGGAAAACACCAGCATATTCCAGCTCAAGAACGAAAAGCGGCTCGCCTTTTTCTTTGGTCTTGCTGGTGATGTTCAGCTTGGTGATGACCTCGAACTGGTTCTCGGCCGACCGCTTACGTGCGTCCAAGTTAACCTGCACCTGAATTTCAGGTTGTGCGTCACCTGACACGCCTTTTTGTGCCAGGATGTTTTCGAAAGACATGTCGCGGATATACTGGGCGACGACACGGCTGTTCACTTGCTTGGGTTCTGCGGGTTTTGCACCGTTTTCGGGTGTATCGGACATTGGAAACTGCTCCAGTTAATAAAAATTACCCGTTCCTAGCAGGCCGTTTGCAAAGGCTCAATGCCGGGTCCAGCCCGACGGGCCATGTGTTGGTTTTTTGTTCGCAGTAAGGTCCTCAAACTCTCCATCGATAACTGTGTCGGACGGTTGATCTGCCTGTTGCTGCGATTGTGCGCCACCGCCCATTTGAAAGGTTTTGATTTTGACGCGTTCTCTTGCCCAAAGATATGCGGTCCGACGCACACCAGGAACCAGCAGTGACAGCCCGACTGCATCGGTAAAGAAACCTGGCGTCAACAAAAGCGCGCCGGCAAATAAAATCATGGCACCATTTGCAAGCGGTTCAGATGGATCTTTTAGATTAGACAAGGATTGTTGCAGCTTGCCCAGCTCGCGCAGCCCCTGGCTGCGTACCAGGTACGAACCGACAATCGCTGTGGCGAGAATAATCAGCAATGTCCACCAAACACCGATAAAGCCGCCGACCTGGATAAACAGGGCAACTTCGATCATTGGGATTACAATAAATGCGACGAGTAGCCACATGATCTTGAACCTTTCGTAAGTTGTTTTGAGGCAAGGTGGACTTGGGCCTGCCCCTGACCTACATAAGTATGGATTGGGCATGTTTCCATGCCTTCCTTGAACGAGGTCCTAATGAACTCTCCGCTAATCCAGCTTCTGGTGCTTGCCGGCATCGCTGTTTTTTTGATCATACGGCTTCGCGGCGTCTTGGGAACACGCGAAGGTTTTGAAAAACCTGCTGTTACCCGTCCTGATCCAGATCGTCGTCGTACGCCTGAATTCGATGTTATCGATGGTGGGCCAGATTTGGATATCACAGATCACGTAAGCGAAGGATCAGCGGCGGCGACGGCGCTTGCCGCTATGAAGCGGACTGATCCCAGCTTTAATGTTGGTGAATTCCTGGGCGGTGCACGCGGCGCTTATGAAATGATCCTGATGGCGTTTGAAAACAGCGATCTGGAATCGATCAAGCCGTTTATATCGGATGATGTTTACGAAGCTTTTGCCGGTGTTGTCGAAGATCGCGAACGCAAGGGTCTGACGGTTGAGGCGAATTTTATCGGCGTGAGCGATATGACACTGGCCCATGCTGAATTTGACGAAGCGACTAAAGAAGGGGACATCTCTGTTCGCTTCAAAAGCGAGATGACGTCTGTGGTACGCGACAATGCTGGTGATATCGTTGAAGGAAGCGAAAAGGAAATCAAACGTCAGAAAGATACTTGGACATTCTCGCGGTCCATGGACTCTGGCGATCCAAACTGGCGGCTTGTTGCCACTGGCGAATGATACGTTCCTGGTTTGGCGGCCTTTGCATGTCGTTGACTTTGACGGGCAGTGTGATGGCCGAACCTACCTATCAACAGCTTAGCTTTGATGATCTGAACGGTTGGGCGGGTGATGACCATCAATCTGCATTGGTTGTCTTCCAAAATACGTGCCGCGATATACCCGGTATCGAATGGGAAGTGCTTTGCGATTTTCTAGCAACTGATCCAAACCCACGCGACTTTTTTGAAAAATTCTTTGTTCCTATCCTCATCGAAGATGGGACACCAATGGTCTTCACCGGATACTTTGAACCCGAATTGCCGGGATCACGTCGACGTGGCAATGATTATCAATACCCCATATATGCAGTTCCAGACGATCTGACACCGGGCGAGCCGTATTTCACCCGCCGTCAGATTGATGAAGATCGCCCCCTTGCTGGTCGCGACTTAGAATTGGCTTGGTTGACCGACCCGGTTGATCTGTTTTTTCTGCAAGTCCAGGGATCTGGTCGGATCAAATTGCCGGATGGGTCGGTCATGCGGGTCGGCTATGGTGGCAAGAATGGTCGGAATTATTCGTCTGTTGGTATGGCACTGGTCGATCGTGGTGTTTTTGAACCACATCAGGTTTCGGCGGCGGTGATCAGGAACTGGGTTCGCGAGAATCGGGATGAGGGCCGGGCACTTTTGTGGGAAAATGAAAGCTATGTCTTCTTTCGTGAAGTAAGTGAAGTGCCAGCAGAGCGCGGTCCATTGGGTGCCATGAACCGCTCTATCACACCGGGCCGATCCATTGCGGTTGATCCGGCGTTTGTCACATTGGGCGCTCCGGTCTGGATCGAAAAGGAAGGCGCCGTACCGATGAACCGCTTGATGATCGCACAAGACACGGGATCAGCGATCAAAGGGGCGCAACGCGCTGATATCTTTATCGGCACCGGCGATGCGGCAGGCCGCGAGGCTGGTACCATCAAGGACGCCGGCCGGATGATTGTACTGATGCCAACAACAATTGCGCATCGTCTTATTGCGACCCATCGGTAATGCGAAGGCCACGACACTTATCGGCGGAAGAACGCGCGCTTTGGGACCGTGTCGCAGAACGGACGACTCCAATCGACCCTAAGCCATCCTTACCAGAAAAGCCGAAAACACCTGCGCAAACGAAACCACTCACCAAAGAACCAGCACCCCGCTTTGTGGTCGGTGAAAAGGCTTCGGTACACCGGGCGCATGATATCCTACCCGAAATTGCAGACCGCCTCGGTCGCACGCCGATCAATATGGACCACAAGTCATTTGGGCGGATGAAACGGGGGAAACTGTCGCCTGAGGCGCGGATCGATCTTCATGGCATGACATTGGCGGAAGCACATCCCGAACTTGTCGGGTTTATTTTACAGTCGCAGGCTGCGGGTCGACGGCTCGTCCTGGTGATTACAGGTAAGGGCAAGGATCGTGATGATGGTGGTCCTATTCCAACCCGATATGGTGTCTTGCGACACCAAGTTCCAAGATGGCTTGCCTTGGCGCCTTTGGCCCCGACGATTTTGCAAGTTACGCCTGCCCATCAAAAGCATGGCGGCGATGGGGCCTACTACGTGTATCTACGTCGGAACCGCTAAAGCTCTGGCCGCCATTTGGGTTGGTTTAATCAGTAGCAATGCGGCAAATGCAAAAACGGCGGCATAGCCAAGTTGCTGGGTTTCAAATCCGACACCGATGTCGATTAACCAACCGCTTAGCCCCGGTCCAATCGCCGACCCAAGCACCATTAATGCTGCTGCCGCCGATTTGATCGCGCCCAAATGTTGCGTTCCGTAGAATTCTGCCCAACAGGCGTTTAGCAAAGTAGCTTGTCCGCCGCCCGCGATGCCCATCAAGATAACAGCCAAACCGGTCCAGACCAGCGATGGGGCATACCAGTGCAAAACAAATGCGATTACCAGCGGCAGCAGATAAATACGCAAAAGGCGAATGGCGCCGAACCGGTCAATGGCCCAACCATATCCGATTGTCGACAATGCCAAAGCGGTCGTCCCAAGGGGAAATACGGACACAAGCGCCAGATGAGACCATCCCTTGATTTCGGCAAAATGCGCCTGGTGAAACCAAAAGGCTGTCGCAAACCCAGAGAAAGACATCACGGCTGGGATCATCGCCCAGAAAAGTGGATGGCGCAGGGCGTCGCTACGGGTCCAGTGTTTGCCTTCCATACCGGTTGATTGACTGTTGTCCGACATGGCTTGGGGTGTGCGTTCCAAGCGAAGCAGGCGATGTAGCAGAATACAGGCAAGAACGCAGAAACCAGCAAAACACATCCAAAGTGTTCGCCAGTCGATAAAGGATTTCAGCCAAACCATCGTCAATGGCAGTGTTGCTTCTGCAAACATGAAACCAAAAGCTGCGACCGCAAGCGCACGCCCGCGGGTTGCCACGAACCACCGGGCCATCGCGACAGTTGCGACATGGCTTGTCATGCCTTGCCCTGTGAATCGAAGCGCAAAGATGACAAAGGGCAAAAGGGCTGCTGTTGCATTGAATGCCATCAACAGGCAGGCGCCCGCCAATAACAAGATTACCGCGATACCCAATGTACGAACCCGAAACCGGTCGGCCAGCCCTCCGGCAAAGACCATCACAAGCGCGGACGCGCCGGTACCGATCATATAGATCATGCCCCAATCACCGTTGGACAGACCATATGCTTCACGTACTTCGCCGCCGAAAATGGCGATGAAAAACGTCTGCCCAAAACTGGACAGGAACGACAACAGCACACCTGTTCCCAGAAATGGCAGGTTTTCACGAATAAAACGCAGGTATCCGGGTTGGGTTGTCATACGCCCTTTGATGACGGCGAAGGGCGTCGTGCGAAAGGGCTAATTTGATGGCTAGAGAACGTATCGGCTTACATCTGTAGATCGGGCCAGTTCGCCCAGATGCGTCTCAACGAAAGCGGCATCAATTGTGATGTCCTCACCGGACCGATCGGGGGCGTTGAACGACAAATCCTCAAAGACACGTTCAATCACGGTGTAAAGGCGACGCGCGCCAATATTCTCGACGGACTCGTTTACCTCAGCGGCGATTTTTGCCAGTGCTTTGATGCCATCGTCAGCAAAACTGACGGTCACCTCTTCGGTCTTCATCAGGGCTGAGTATTGCAAGGTAAGCGCATTATCCGTCTCTGTCAGGATGCGCACAAAATCATCTTCGGTCAGTGCGCGCAGCTCAACCCGGATTGGCAGGCGCCCTTGCAACTCGGGCAGCAGATCGGATGGTTTTGCAACGTGAAACGCGCCTGAGGCGATGAACAAAATATGGTCGGTCTTGATTGGACCGTGTTTGGTCGAAACGGTTGTTCCCTCAATCAGTGGTAAAAGATCGCGTTGAACGCCCTCGCGGGACACATCCGCGCCGCGCGCATCTGCGCGCGCACAAACCTTATCAATCTCATCAAGGAATACGATGCCATTCTGTTCCACGGCCTCAAGTGCTGCTTTCGTGACGATCTCATCATCGAGCAGTTTATCCGCTTCGTCAGCGATAAGTGCCTCGTAGCTTTCGGCGACGGTCATCTTCTTTTTGACGGTGCGCCCGCCCATGGCTTTCCCAAAAAGATCGCCCAGGTTCATCATGCCGCCGGTCATACCGCCAGGTTGACCGGGTATTTCGAAGCCGCCCAGTGGGTTGGATGTATCGGCAAGCTCAAGTTCGATCACGGTATCGTCTAGTTCACCGGTTTTCAGCTTTTTACGGAACATCTCACGTGTGGTATCCCGTGCGTCGCTGCCAGCAACAGCGTTAATGACGCGATCTTCTGCGGCAGCATGCGCTTTGGCGCGTACATCTTCACGCATATGTTCGCGCGTATCAAGAATGGCGGTATCGACAAGGTCGCGCACGATTTGTTCGACATCGCGGCCGACATACCCAACTTCGGTAAATTTCGTGGCTTCCACCTTGATGAAGGGTGCGCGGGCTAATTTTGCCAGTCTGCGTGAAATCTCTGTTTTACCAACACCGGTAGGGCCGATCATCAAGATGTTCTTGGGGTATACCTCATCCCGTAAATCATCGCCAAGCTGCTTGCGTCGCCATCTGTTGCGCAGGGCAACGGCAACGGCGCGCTTGGCGTCTTTTTGGCCAATGATGAACCGATCTAGTTCAGAAACGATTTCGCGGGGTGTCAGGTCGGTCATAGATGTCCTCAGACTTGAGAAGGTGGCAAGCGGTGAAGCGGGATAAAGCCGGGCAGCAGACGCAAGATCCAAGCGCGGATCCGCTCCCAGAAGGCGCCTAGCAAAAGAAGTACAACGCCAAGGATCAGCACGGTCATCGCTGCCCCGTCGCCATCCAGCAAGGTAATAGCGATGGCGACGATATAGCCAATAGCGGCCATCAAGAAGGATCGCCGATCAATGATGATGGCAACAATGGCGAATAACATAAGTACGCCCAGCAAGATCCCATCGCGGTCGCTATCTAACAACGACAGCGCAATCGTGTTCACCAAAGCTGGTGCAGCAACGACATGCAGCCAAAAACCATTGGCCGAACGCCGTGTGACCCGGTGCGGATCGCTCATATCAAAGAACATCGCGACGGCAAAAACCAATGTACCAAGGACAAGCGTGATCCATGCGAAAGGACCGCCTGCGGAAAGCAGGAAAAGATCACCGATCTCTTCGACTTGGCCGCCCCGGCTGGCAGCGAATACAATCGCAACGGAAAAAAGCCCAACAGCGATCATGGCCATCGCAAAAGGCACACGGAAGCGCCACCAATAGATCAGCAACGAAAGGGTCGCCAATAAAAGCGGAAGTGGAACGCTGCTAAAGTCACTCTGTGGTATCATGAAAAGGTGCGTCATTTGGGTCAGAAAACCAAATGCAGCATTGCCCGCAAACATGATCGAAAGCGCTATAGCGGGCGCAATCATTCGGCGCTTGCGCACGAAATACTCGGACAAAAGCCAAAGTACACCAGCACCGGTCAACGCGACGACAGCGGCGTATTGCTTAAGGTCAACGATCCGATCGCCCAGCGCCAATCCAACGACACCGAACCAGCCGAAAGCCAAAATGGTTAGTCCGACAACGATAAAGATTTCATTGAACCCTTTGAACAGCTCAAATGGTTCATCCCCAGGGGAAAGGTTTTCACGCGCGCCGCGGCGACTGTCTGACAGGCTGATTAAATCTGCCGCCTGCTTTTCCGTCAAAAGGCCGCTACCCACAGCCGCCCGAAGATCGTCTTTCTCAATCATGCGGAAATCGATTCAACGGTCAGATTGCCGTTGGTGTAAACACAAATATCAGCGGCGATTGCCATGGCCTGACGGGCGACCTCTTCGGCGTTTAGCCCGGTCGTCATCATCGCGCGGCCGGCCGCAAGTGCATAATTGCCGCCCGACCCGATAGCGGCAATATCATGTTCAGGCTCAAGCACATCACCGGCACCGGTGATCACAAACAAATCCGCACCGTCGCTGACAATCAACATTGCCTCTAGTTTTTGTAGGTATTTGTCGGTCCGCCAGTCTTTTGCCAACTCGACCGAGGCACGGGCTAACTGTCCGGGCGTTGCTTCTAGCTTTTTCTCTAGCCGCTCGAGCAATGTAAACGCATCTGCGGTGGATCCGGCAAAACCGGCAATTACGTCTTGTCCGCCGGGTGAAAGGCGCCGGACTTTGCGCGCGGTGCCTTTGATCACTGTTTGGCCAAGACTGACCTGACCGTCGCCGGCAATAACAACCTGTCCGCCCTTTCGGACGCCAATAATTGTCGTCCCATGCCAGCCGGGAAATTCTTCTTTGGTCATCATCTGCTCCTTGCGGGTCGCAGCATATATGGAGTGGCAAACATCATCAAACAACCCTGCCAAATGCGCAGCCGACGGCCAAGCCATATAAAAAAGGGCGCCGTGAAGGCGCCCGTTTCTTGCCATCCGACTTTGACTTAGATCGAATCTTCAATCCAGCCCTGAATTGCAGCTTTGGGTGCAGCGCCAGCTTTGTTCGACACAACTTCACCGCCTTTGAAGACAAACAGTGCTGGGATACCGCGTACACCCAACTGCGCGGGCGAGTTTGGGTTGTCATCAATATTGACTTTGACGATTTTGACCTTGCCGTTCATTTCGTCGGACAATTCTTCCAGCGCAGGGCCGATCTGTTTGCATGGTCCACACCATTCTGCCCAGAAATCCACAACGACGGGGATATCGGACTGACGCACTTCGGCGTCAAAGGTTGCGTCTGTTACTGCTACAGTTGCCATCAGGTGTCTCCTTGGCGAGAAATACGGAGACCGAAACTAGGAACCTCAACCGAAATCGTCAAGACGCTGCAACAGCGATCAGCGCATCGTGAAGTTGGTCTTTCGGAATGAGCATCAATTTCGCGGTCGCTGTCCAAAGGATTGCGGTTTGGATCCGATGATTTGGATAGATCTGCCGAAGCGCCGCATCATACGCTGCCATCTGGTTCAACAGACCGACAGGGACATTTGCGGGATTATCAGGCACAAGCCGGTTTGATTTGAAATCAATGGCCAGTACTTCGTCATCTTGAACGATTAACCGGTCGATGGTGCCATGCATCCGGCCCAAACCGATGATATCGGCTGTGATATCAACTTCGCAAAGCGCATCATCCGTCCAGATATGCGCTAGATCAGGATGATCGATCAGCGTGATCGCTTCTGCGATGATATCAGGATCATCCACAAGCATCCGACCAAGATTGGTTCGATCTTGGCGGTCAGCGTTCGGCAAATGCTCGAGAAGCTTGTGGATCAGTGTCCCTCGTTCCATCGCATCTTCATTGCTGGTGCCTGACAGATCGCCCGGCAGAACCTTTTTGCCCGGCAGATCAGAGGGTGCGACTGTTACAATCCGTTCAACTGCGGGAAGCGGGCCAAATTCTGGCACCGTGATTTCCGGTTGATTTATGGGGGCTTTGATCTCGATACTTGGACCATTCCAATCAAGCTCTGCGACGCGTTTAATGGGCAAATCCCCCGCAGTCGCATCAAATAGACCCCGTCGCTGCATCCCGTTCTGCACAATATTGTACCAGCTTGCATTGCCGTCACCAACATCCCCTGCAGCCGCTACGATCAACCATTTTTCGGCACGGGTCATGGCCACATATAGCAACCGGGCGCGTTCTTGATTTTGGCGTTCAATCACCTCATCGCGCAGCTGCATTACAGCGGGTGCTGATGCCTTGGTTGGCGTTTTCCAAATCAGATGTTCACCCGAAGGCAGGAACTCGGCATTCAGTTTAACATCGCGCTTTGCAGCATCTGGAAGAATGACAATGGGTGCTTCCAGTCCCTTCGCGCCATGAACCGTCATGACCCTGATGCGGTTACCCTGACTATCCATCTGGCGTTTGACCTCAACATCCTCGGTTTCGATCCAGGTCAGGAAGCCGGTCAAACTGGGAACGCCATTGCTTTCATAACTCAATGCTTGGTGAAGCAACGCATCAATGCCGTCCTCTGCCTCGGGGCCAAGGCGGGCCAGCAAGTTTTGTCGGCCTTGATGACGGATCAGCACCCGTTCAATCAGATCGTAGGGGCGTAAAAAGTCAGCCTGTTTGCGCAGATCGTTTAGAATGGCAAGTGTCTGAGGGTGATCAGCATGACGCAGCGCCGCCCAGAGATGGCTTTTCTCTGGCCGGTGATGGGCAAGCGTGAACAGCTGTTGCTCTGACCAACCGAACAAGGGTGATCGCAGTGCCGCCGCCAAAGACAGATCATCCTCTGGCAAGGCAAGAAAACTCAGCAATGCCGTAAGGTCTTTGACAGCCAATTCTGCACCAATGCGCAAACGATCAGCTCCGGCAATTTCAAGATTGGCAGCCTTACAAGCGCGAATAATCTCAGCAAACAGGTCTGAGCGTCGTTGTACGAGAATTAGAAAATCACCCTCAGTGATCGGGCGAGAGGCATAGGTGTTGGTATTGTCGATCTCAACCGGAAGGGTTTCTTCCTTGATCATCCGTTTGATTTGCGCGGCAACCTGATTTGCTAAAAGAACGGTATGGTCGGTTTCGCTTGGTTCATCGACTGGTTTGTACCAAACACGGGTATCATCGGTTTTGGATTTTTCGATAACCGGCCACAAATCGACGCGGCCAGGCATCTCTGTCTTAAAGGCAATATGGCTGAGGCGGTCATCCATACCAGCGGCCAATTCACCGGTGAATGTCTCATCGACAACCGATAATATCGCTTGGGCCGAACGAAAGGAATGATCAAGCGATGTTGCTTCAAACGGTTTGCCAATCGCCGCATGAGCCCCCTGGAAATGGTCCTTCATTTCATCAAAAGCCGCCGGATCAGCCCCCTGAAATGAATAGATGGATTGTTTCTTATCGCCGACGACAAAAACCGTGCGCTGCCGATCTGGACGGGCGCCTTCGCCGGTTGCAAATTCTTGGGTCAGTTGTTTGATCACAGACCATTGGGTCGGGCTGGTATCCTGTGCTTCATCGACCAATACGTGATCGATGCCACCGTCAAGGCGAAACAAAACCCATTGGGCGACATTTGGGTCAATCAAAAGGGCATTTGCCTTATGGATCAGATCATCGAAATCCAAGGCACCCATTGCCAGCTTGCGTGCTTCATAGTTTGGGACAAATTTGGTGCCAAACGCGTATAATGCTTGGGTTCGTTCAACCGCATCCATCGTCCAAAGATGGCGGCAGGCTTCCGCAGTGCGGTCCATCCAATCATGGACCTCTTCGGCGATGGGCGCCATCGCTTCTACGGCTTTTGTATGGTTGCTCTGCGGAAAGTTGGCGGATTTAGAGTTTGCTGTACCCGCATAAAGAAACAAACCGAACAATGTGTCCAAGGTTGACCAATCAGGATCCTCCAGATCAAGGGCGGCAAGGGCGGCGGCGAATTTCTTGTAGCTGGGGGACTCATTGGCAAAACATGCGGTCAGGTTGGAAACGATGTCAGCTTCAGTGCCGGTAAATGCTATTTTCAGCGCGTCCGAACGCATGGCATCTGGGGCCAAACCAAGCGAGGTTTTGATTTCAGCGACCGAATGATCCGCTTTGAAGGTGTCGCGATGAGACGCGATTTCCGCGGTCAGTTTTGATAGATCGTCGCCAGTGAAATGGCTCAAAAGCTCATGCACAACAGTCGCATCATCACCGGAGAGCATTTGATCAACAACATCGGCACGTAGTCGCTCTGCATCGCGATCTTCCATTTCGCGAAATTGTGGGCTGACCTGTGCTTCGAGCGGGAAGCGCCGCAAGATGCTGGCACAGAATGAATGAATCGTCTGAATTTTAAGCCCGCCCGGAGTTTCGATCGCCCGGGCAAACAATGTGCGCGCCTCTTTTAACTGGTCTGTATCGATGGCACGATCAACGCCGAGTGACTGCAGGTCATGGGTTAGTTGTGCGGCGGGCATCATGGCCCAAGTGCCCAGTCTTTTGAAAAGACGGTTCTGCATCTCGGCAGCCGCAGCTTTGGTATAGGTCAGACAAAGAATGTTTTGCGGGGACACACCGTCCAGCAAAAGCCGAGCCACCCGGTCAGTCAGAACGCGGGTCTTCCCCGATCCAGCATTGGCAGACAGCCAAGTTGAAACCTGCGGGTCAGCAGCATCGATTTGACGCTGAGAGGCAGCATCGCGGATCATGTCAAAACCATAGGATAAGGTGTGTCGCTTGTATCCCATTCGCCAAATCGAGACAGATGATCATAGGCGCCAAAGTCATTTTTTGAAAACAGTGCCAACCGTGCAGTGTAACCCTGCGAGGGCACTTGCCAATTTTCAAAAAGCGTCTCTAACTCTGCCCAAACCTGCGCAACGGGCTGCTTTTTCAACGGGGCTTTGACGGTTTTTAACGCTGCATTCACGCCGATAAAGGCAGCATCCTGAACGGGTGTAGCAGGTATTTTGTCAAAGCCGCCCTTTTCCAGCATAGCCGCTTCCAGCAACAGTTGTTTGTCGAACTTTTCCTGCTGAGGCCCGGTTGGGACGGCGCCCGTTTTATAGTCATATATGATGGCAGACCCATCATTGGTTTTGTCGATCCGGTCCGCTTTGCAGGTTAAGGTCATACCAAGATGTGGAATTGTAACTTTACCCGCCGCCTCGACCACACGATCTGATGCAAGCGTCTGGCGTTCGGCCTCTGCATCCAAAAACTTGGGGGCGATAGCATTCAGTTTGGCAACCCACTGCGCTTGGATTGTCGGCCATGGACAGTGTTCCTGAAACTGCTGCCGTGCGATTTTCATAAATGTCGCATGGTCTAGCGGATCATGGTTTTCTTTTATGAACGTTTCGAGGATCCCATGAACGATTGTGCCGCGTAAGGGCGCATTTGCATTGGGGATCAAAGGTTCGAGCGGGGACAGTTGCAGGATTTTCCGGGCATAGATCGCATAAGGATCCCGGATGAGGGTTTTGATCTGCGTGACCGAAAACCGCTTTGGTCGGGCAATAACTGGTGGGCAAGGTGCTGGGCGCGGGCTTGGTTCTTCACGCGTGGATGGGGTCGAAAGTTCTGCTGACATGGCCAGCCAATGGTCCCCTCGGGACCGCATCGCTTCCAATGCGTCTGGCCCACCTTGGGCAGCCAATCCCGATAGTAAATTTGTCAGGCGATTGATCCAGCGCGACGGAACCGTCTCAGAATCCGCCGATCGTTTAGCCCGCGTGATCCAGACGTCAGAACCGGCAACAGCTTGTTGGTAATCATGCGCCGAAAGGCCGATTTTACGTTCGGGCAGCAGTAATCCGGCCTGCGCACGCATTGTTCTGTTCAGCCAAGGGTCTGGTGGTGGCGCTTCCGGCCAAACGCCCTCATTCATGCCGCCAAGGATGGTTAAATCAACACCGTGAACACGCGCTTCTAAGGTGCCCCAAATCAGAATACCCGGGTGGCCGGCATCCCGATTGCGGACCGTTCCACTTGAAATGATGGCGTTAAACAGCGCGGCATAGTCGTGTTGGGATAAACTGCCCGCCGCGTCAGCCGCTTGGCGCAACTCATCGCAAATTCGTTTTGCTTCACGTCCAGCGGCCTCTTGCCATAGACCTCCGGTTCCATCGGCGCCCGGCCCGGCGCTAAGCTGTTCGGCCAGTGCAATATGTTGATCCAAAAGAAGATGAAGCGGCCCGATATCCTTCGCCGCACCAGCTTGGATGATGACGCATAGCCAGGTGGCCCACTTGATACGCGCATCGTTCCCTTTGGCCCAGCGCATCAGAATTTCTTCGCTGGGAAAGGGGATGCCGCGATCACGCAGATAAAGCTCTAACTCGCGGGTGTGGCGCAGATGTTCGCCGCGATCATCCCGGTTCGAATGACACAGAGGGTGCTTCAGTACAGTCAAAAGCAAAACCGAGGTTAACGGCTTTGCTATCAATTCGCCGACATGACGCAAAAACCGGCCCGGAGGAGAAAGGGCAAGCGGCGTGCCAGCGCTGTCATCGGGAACAATATCCCAACGGTCCAGTGCCGCGGTTACTTGACGGGTCAACGTCCGATCAGGCGAGATTAATGCTGCGGTAATCCCATCCTCGGCCGCTTGCCGCAGACGCAGGGCGATGGCCTCGGCCTCAGCTCTCGGAGAAGACGCCTCTATCAGCGTTAGGCCTCGGGTCGCGTCCTCCAGATTACCCAGCTTCGGTCCGTCTTGTAACCACTGATCAGTGACGGGGGCAGGGCGAAGTGATAGTGATATTAATGCGTTACGCGCTGTGTGGGGTTCGGCTGCGGCCGACCAGTTTCTGACATCTTGCCTTCCAAAATCGATCCGATCCATTAAGCGCTTGAAGCGATATTGTGGGTGATCTTCGGATGTTTTGGTGTCGGCCATTGCGGCCCAGGCGGCATCAGGCAAATCAAAGTCGAACCCTGGCAAGATGATCGCACCTTGGGGCAGTTTTGCCACTGCCTGCATGAACAGGGCTGTTGCACCGCGTGATCCGGTTGAGCCCGCAACGATGATCGGATGGGTGGGCGGTGTGGCTGCCCACCTTTCAGTCAAAGCCTCAATAACAAGGCGCTGGCGCGCCTCCAGATCTGGCCGCTCTGCATCATCCCCGAAGAACGGTGCAATAATATTGACGAATTTAAGCGCGCGTTCCCAGTGCCCGGACTGATCAGTGACATCCAACGCGGCGATGGCGTCTGGACTGACCCCTTCGCCCTGCATCTCATCCATCAGGTTTGCCAGACTATCAGACAGATCGTATAAGGCGGTTTGTGGCGCCAGATCGGGTTCCTGCTCCAACAGTTTAGCCACGAATTGCGACAACTCTAGTCTGCGCCGAAGCGGTGAAACCGCAGGGGCAATACCCATTGATACCGGGTCTGAGGCCAGATCAGTGATCAGTCGGATCCGAGGCAACAATCGCGCGGGGCCCGCATCAAATACCGATCTGATACGGCGCTGCATACGTGTGGTATTTACATAGATTTCTGTGCGCGCCCACATTTCGGGCGTCAACCCACCGGCACGGTCCAGCAACCCATCGACCAGACCTGTTGCAAAGTCTGCGCCCGGGGGCAGCGCAAAAACACGTGGGTGATCGCTCTCCTCAAACATCTAGCATCGCTTCGGCGAGTGGGATGCTATCAGGTTGGCCAACGTCACACCAACCGCCATCATAAAGGCAGCCAAATAGGCCACCTCGCGCTGCGATTTGGTCCCAAACAACGTTCATTGAAAACGCAGTCTCTTCTATGTTGGCAAAGCAGTCGGTACGGATCATCTGCAGGCCTGTATAAACGGGGCCTGGCGCGCGCTCCAGCTGCCCATTGTCCAAGATGTTAAAATCACCACGGCCTGAATGACCGACTGCCCGATCCTTTGGTACAAGGACAAGCAGGGCTTCCATGTGATCTTTCCAAGACTCCAAAAGAAACTTGATCGGGTTCGGCCCTTTCCAAACGGCATCTGTATTCATGGTCAGCACAGGGTTCCCTTTTAGTGCAGGGATTGCCTTTTTTAACCCACCACCGGTTTCAAGCAATTGTGTCGTTTCATCCGAGAAAACGACAGCCCGGTTGCGCAAATGCTCCGTGATCATATTGGCGCGATAGTGGATGTTCACAACGCGTCGTTCCACTTGGGGGATTTCAGCAAGATCCAGCGCGTGATCAATCAAGGCGCGGCCAGCAACTTTGACCAAAGGTTTTGGCTTATCTTTGACAAGCACACCCATACGGGTCCCCAAACCCGCTGCAAAGAACAAAATGGGTGCATTCATTGTCGTAGGCTTTCCAGGAAATCATGATCAGGGAATGGTAGAGTGTCGTTAATTGCATCACGCAGATTAGCCAATGCAGCGTGATCTAAGTCTTGCTGAATATTATACCAAACGCGTGGGATCAGATCGATATAGCGGGGCTTATTCATGACGGTGGCCAGCCGCGCAAAGATGCCAAGGATTCGAAGGTTTCGCTGTATGCCCAAACAGGCGAGCTGCGTTCGAAAGCCCTGATCTTTCCCAGTTTTGTCGAAATAATACTGTAGCATGTCTTGGACAAAATCAGGATCGGTATCTCGGCGCGCATCGCGTAGCAATGAGACAAGATCATATCCGCAAGGCGCAACAATAGCGTCTTGAAAATCGAGTAACCCGACGCGTGCCGTACCCGTTTGATCCGGCCGCCAAATCAGATTTTCAGCATGAAAATCGCGCAATGCGAATGTGTCGGCATCGTACGCAAATTGGCGCAAGGCCTGTAGCAATTCGTTTTGCAAGTCACGGATTGGGCCTTGGGCATAACACTCCCCGGTGACCGCAATCATGTCAGCACCCAGCTCCGGGGTCAGTCGGGTCAGATCGGTGGGGGGACGGCAGCTTTCCAACCTAATCAATATGTCGATTGCCGCTTTATATAGTTCCGCCGCATCATCAGGCTTCGATCGAAGCCATTCGGCAAAGTCCAATTGGCCCAGATCACTAAGCACAAGAATACCATCTGCCAGTTCTTGGGCCAGGATGCGTGGCGGATTAAGTCCGCATTCGGATAGGTATTTTGCAACCGCGATGAACTGTTCGGTATTGTCGACCTGATTGGGTGGTGCATCCATTAGGATGACTGATGCACCTTCTTTTTCAAGCCGGGTATAGCTACGTGCGGATGCATCTGCCACGATGGGTCTGCGCGCCCAGCCTACCCACCTTGACTGTGCTAAGAAATTTTCAATCACGGCTTCACGGTCAGAATGCGACATTGTGCAACCTGTCAGCCCATCTGTTAGTCATATGCAACGTCACTGAATGTGTGTTGTTATCCGCGGTAAACCCAAGCCTTAGAGCATTATCAGGGATATCATCGCCAAGCCTATCAGGCCATTCGATCAAACAGATTGACGTTTCAAAAGCCTCGTCTAAACCCAGCTCCAGCACTTCGTCGGGGGCGGTCAGGCGATACAGATCGCAATGCCAGATATCACCATCAGGTGCGTGGTATGTCTGAACCAGGGTAAAAGTCGGTGAGGGGACATCTTCCTGTTGACCAAGTCGGGCGCGAATAACCGCGCGCGAAAACGCGGTTTTGCCACTGCCGATATCCCCCTCCAGCAATAATGTATCGCCGGGCTGCAAGATCGCGGCAATCCTTCCGGCGAATTCTCTGGTGTCGCTTTCATCTGGAAGAGAAATGGTCGTGCCTGCGGTGATCATGCTGAGACATTATGATCTCTGATCTCACCTGCAAGCCAAATCAGCGTTTTGCACTTAAGAGCGCAGGGTCGGACATCGTCAGTTTGCTGATCACGGGTGTTTTCGGTGGTGCGAAGTCAAAGCGGACCATCGTCATGCCGCCGGCGATGGGATTGGCATGACACCGGATATGTCTGCCATCATCAAGAATAGCGTCATCAGCCCATGTTTTTCGTGTGCCCGAGCCGTAGATGAAATCCCGCATTTCGGACCACATTCGCGTTGGCGTGCAGCGGCCACGCCAGGTTTCCAACTCCGTTTGAAGCGCACGTTGATCGTGATAACTCGGTTCTGCGGTGTCCCAAAGATCAGCATAGGCTTTATTGGACATAACCAGCGAACCAGTACTGGAAAAAACAGCGATTGCATCGCCCAATGTATCCAGAACGGCTTGGCCGGTCTCAATATCTGAACGAAACCTACGTGTTAAGGATATTTCTGCGCTGATATCTTCAAACAGAAGTGCGAATGCACCATCGGGATGGGGCCTTCCGGTGATGCGATAAGTCTGTCCATCGGGTAATTCCCAAACCTCACAATAGGTCCCTTCTCTGGCTTCAGCTTCGAGCGCTGTGAATTGTTCGCGCCAACTGGCATAGTTTTTGGGCTCCGGCAAAATGCGTGTTTCGCGGAGACGATCCAGGACAGTGTCGATACTTGGTCTGCTGCTGAGAAATTCAATCGGAAGCCGGGTCAGTTCATGCAAAGCTGGGTTAAACATGGCCAGCTGACGGCGCTTGTCGAAAATCGCAAGACCGGTCGAAAGTTCGGCAAATGTCTTACCAAGGGTCTGAACAAAATTGTGCCTTTGCCGGTCTGCGCGTACGGCAGCGTTGGCATCGGTGGCGAAATGAAGAAACCCGTTTTGCTGGGCCACAGTTGTCACGTCAAACCAATGCTCGGCAGATTTGTCCGGCAGTGTTACAGCAACACGGCGACTTGTAGAGCCGGCATGCGCTGTTGCGTCTGTCAGATCAGGAAAGACGGATTTGCTGGGCCAGGTCGGCGTTACAGTTTCAATGCCTGTTCTCAAGCGATCCGAAAAACTAAGATATGCCTGATTTGCCCAGATCAAACGGCCATTACCGTTCTCTTGCCAAATCAATTGGGGTGTATGCTTTGTCAGCTCACGCATCATTGAAAGTTCAGCAAGGCGAACATCATGCTCCAGCATGTCTGTTACTTTAGTTGGTCCATTCGAAACCTCGTCAGTCACAGCTATACGAAGAACAGGACCCTCCCTTTCGATATGCATCGACAGGGCATTGGGGTGTTCACCGTCAACACGGACATGACCTTTGTCGTGGGCCGCAAGAACATCCTCCAGGTTGATAAAGTGGGCACCTAAGACATGCAGCGTGGCTTCATATTCAGACATCTTTTGAACATGGGGCGCAATCATCGCCAACGCATCCGGGGTGGCATCAATCAGATCTTTGTCTTGAAATAGAAAAACTGGTCCGTCCCCGGCCCTACCAAGCTGTAGATTTGGTCTGGTTCTGCGATTGTCCATGCGCAGTAACAGGGTAAATAACCCGGCAGCGCCGATCGTGGCGATCACACCTAAAATTATCAGTTCTGATAAACCAAATGACATCGCGTTCATCCTCGCATATCGCCATAGATGAACATCGAATATGAAGGTTAATGCAGCGTTAAGTGCTTGAAAAAGGTTACGTCCAGGGATCGTTGGGCTGGTTTTCACCAAGGGCGGGTGTTTGTTCCGATGCGACGGGTGAAAGCACATCACGCGGCCAGACAACATCGATAACAGCACCTCCTGATGCGCCATTGGCAAAAGTTAACGTGGCGCCAGATCGTTCGAGCAAGGTCTTTGCAATGAACAGACCCAGACCCATCCCGTCATAACCGGGCCGTCTGGGCCCATCTTCGGATAGGCGGCGGCGTTTGACATAAGGTTCACCAATGCGGCCAATCACTGATTGGGGGAACCCGCGCCCATCATCTGCGATACGAATAGTAATCTGTTCAGGTGACCATATGGCCGAGACGGCGACCTCTGAACGCGCAAAGTCTACGGCATTCTGAATCAAATTGCGCAGCCCATGAATGATCTCGGGTCGACGGGGAATCGCAGGTTGTGAAGGTTCGCCATCATCGCCGGGTGTGATATCAAAAATAACCTCTTTGCCCCGGTCCAGATGCGGTTCCGCCGCATCACGCAGGACAGTTTCGATCGGGGCATGCTTGAGGTGGAGATCATCTTTCCCCGCTCGGCCCATCGAATGCAGGATATCGCGGCATCGATCTGCTTGGCTGCGGATTAACTCTGCGTCCTCAATCAGGTCCGGATGGTCAGAGAGCTCTTCCATCAACTCGCTACTGACCAGCTTGATTGTAGCGAGCGGCGTGCCAAGCTCATGGGCTGTCGCTGCGACAACGCCGCCCAGATCCGTCAACTTCTGTTCCCGCGCCAATGCAAGCTGGGTTGCGACCAGCGCTTCACCCATGGTGTGCATTTCGGTTGTGACCTGCCGTGCGTAGATCGCCAGAAAAACGACACTAATCATCAACGCGACCCAAAATCCAAATTGAAACAGGACAGGCAAGGACAGGATCGCACCATCCGCGGTTACGATAGGGATGTGATATCGGCTGATCAGGCTGAGCAACAGCAGCGCGAGCACACCCAGAACGATGGTACTGCTGCGATGAAGCACCGTCGCTGCGATTGTCACTGGCGCCATGATCAGCATCGCAAACGGGTTGTTTAGCCCACCTGTCAAAAACAGCAAAAAGCTTAGCTGAACGATATCAAAAATCAGCCAAACAAAGCCTTCGCGTTCCGACAGACGCCGATTTTCGGGATAGGCAAAAAAGCAAAAGATATTCGCGGCCACCGAACCGCCAATGACGACGGCCGGAAGGCCAACATTGATCTGTAAATGATAAACTTTGATCGCCGCGAAGACGGCGATAGCCTGCCCGATAATCGCAAACCAACGCAGGGTCATCAGGGTGCGCAAACGGACCCAGTTACTGCGCTTTTGTTCTTGGAATAGCTGGATTTCGGTGGCTTGCATCTGGTTGTCCCGGGGTGTCCCGTCTAAAGATAGGCCGCAGCTAGGGGGTGATCAATGCAGCGGTTTGAACGCGGGTCTACCGCACTTGCCACAGGATTGACCTTCTTCCTTGCTGGTCTACCTTCCGTAGAAGTTCAGAAAGGGCGTAGCTATGAATACCGACGGTTTGGATCTGGGTGACGATAAAAGTCTGCTTCTTGTCGATGACGACGAAGCGTTCTTGCGCCGCTTGGCAAAAGCGATGGAGAAACGCGGGTTTGAGGTCGAAACGGCCGGGTCTGTTGCGGCGGGAACAGCCATCGCGACTGCGCGCCCGCCGGCCTATGCGGTCGTCGATCTGCGTCTTGAAGACGGAAATGGGCTGGACGTTGTTGAAAAACTGCGCGCGCGCCGCCCGGAAAGCCGCATCGTGGTTTTGACAGGATACGGAGCAATCGCGACAGCCGTAGCGGCCGTGAAAATCGGTGCGACCGATTACCTGGCGAAGCCAGCTGATGCAACTGATGTGACAAACGCACTTCTTGCTGGCGCCGACACGCTTCCACCGCCCCCGGAAAACCCGATGAGCGCTGACCGCGTGCGTTGGGAACACATCCAGCGCGTATACGAACTCTGCGATCGAAACGTGTCCGAGACCGCGCGGCGTCTGTCGATGCACCGGCGGACATTGCAACGGATTTTGGCTAAGCGCAGCCCGCGCTAAGGTCGCGATTAATTTGAAGAAGACAGCCCGATAAGCTGCTGTTCCCCGTCGGGGTTGATGACGGTGACGGTGGTGGGGGTAATGTCTACTATTTCCCAACCGCTAAACCGGTCTCCGACGCGTTGACGCAAAACTTCGTTGCTGTTGGATAGACTCAGAAGCGCAATATAGACATCGTCGTTCTTCAGCACACCTGTTAGTACTAAAGAAACCTGTTCAGGTGCAGATTGAACAGTCTCGGCCACCACGGGGGGGCGCCTTGTCACATGAAATAAGGGGCGTTCGACGAGCGATTGCGCACCATTTTGCAGCACGCCCAAGCTGGGATCTTCCGTTGAAGCTGCATCACTTTGCTGAACGGATCCTGTTTCGGCTCTTGTTTCACTATTCAAAGGCAACCAAATGACCCCAGCGAGCGCGATACATAAGGCAGTTGCAACGAGCGGAGCAAATGATTGCACTTTTTCCAAGGTTGTCTTCATTGTGTCGAAAACCCGCTAAGCTTAAGCTGAATGGCCAAAAGCCGTTCTTCGTTATTTCGGGTACCACGGGCGCGGCGCAGGTTGATATTATCGACAATAACCATGGGTTCATGCGCAGCTAAGTTCTGTAAATAACCGCCCAATTGATTTTCTGGAACAACGCCGTTCAGTGTAAGCGCCATACGAACATTGCCCTGCACTTGCTCGATCTGATCGGCACGAATAACTTCAAGCCTAACCTGATATTGCTGTGCAAGATCCTGCATGTCGCTTTGCATTTCAGATTGCGACAACTGGGGTGTTTCATTTTGATAAAAACTGACTTGGGCGCTGTTTGCCCTCGACGCGTTCGACAATTGTTCGGCGCGGGCAATTGTCGCGTTCAACTCATCGATATTGGCAAAGCGCTGGGCCGTGAAGTTCCAGATCATCAGCGCGATTAAGATGATCAAGACGGATACGCCGATGATCAGCATGGTGCCAAACCGGCGGACAGCGCGGGGGTTTTGGAAAATAAACTCGCTCATCCCAAATTCCCCGTCAGCGTGGCATCGATGCGAAAGCGTTCTTGGTTTTGCGTGTTATCGCGCGTTACCGGAGAGCCAAACTGGATATCGGATAAGGCATCCAGTGTTGAAAGCAACCGGGTGACTTCGGCAGCAGAGGGGGCGTAGCCCGTAATGGTCATGCGGTCGTCTTCAATAGTTAACTGCTCAAGCCATACGTCATCTGGCAAAAGACCTGCAAGGCTGCCAACCAGCGCGCTTCGTGCAGCGCCTTCGTCTCGCAATTCTTTCAAGGCTTGGACACGGGCGGCTTCAGCGGCGCGCTGTGCAATCTGGGCATTCGCAGCCGACGCCTGGGCAGACACAGAACTGTTCTGCGTCGATTGCACTGCAAACAAGGCAACGGCCGAGATGAGAAGAATGATCAATGCAATCGCAGGCGCGCGCAGGGACGGGGGTACTTTGCGAATGCTTTCGCCGACGGTGCGCGGGCCCTTTAAGCGGCGCAGTGGCGTTAGCCAGCTGGGATAGACTGCTAGCTTTGTTGTGCCATCAGGTGCGGTACGTCTGGCGAGGTTGATTGTCTTTCCGGTTTCCTTAAATGCTGCGATCACCCAATCGATAGAAGCATTCAAAACGATGGCCGCCTCAACCTGCCAATCAAGTGTTTCCGTTTCCTTGGCGCGCCAAAACCAGACGCATTGATCACGCTGAAATGGTGACCTGTAGGCGAGTTCGGCGTCGATCATGGCTTCCAGATCACTGAACGGGGCGTTTGGAATAGTAAAGCTTAGATCAAGGGCGGTACGGCCGTGAAAGATGACATCTAAACGTTTTTCAGGCAGTTCCCGCAACTCTGCCGCAAGCGTGTTTGGATCATCAAACTCGGTGACATCTTCATCAATACGGATCGCAAAACCCTTATCTCTGACGATGACTTCTGGTGGGGGTGCTTTGGTCGGGATTCGGCGTGGTGCGTTCAGCATTGCCAAACCGGCTGAGGCCAGATTTACGTATTTTGTCAGTGTGTTGACAGATTTACGGACCGAAGATGGTTTGGATGACTGATCATCAGTTTGCGTCATACCAAAGGGGCCTCAAAAAAGTTGCGCTGAAGGACATGTAGCCCTTCAGCGCATTCGATTACAACATTATCGCTGATTTAGCTAATTCTGTTGAACAGATTATGATCTGTAAATGTAGTATGGCCAGGGAACACCTGCGATACCAGCGTTGGGTTCATCCCCATGTGGCGGATCATGACCTCGGCAACGATATCCTTAAACTGGGTCCGCGTTGGGACAAAGCGGTTGTTGCGCAGCTCGCTTGTATCCAAGGTTGTGATGTCAGGTCCGACGCCAGATACCGTTGGGCCACCAAACGCGAACCATGTCGATCCATGGCCGTGGTCGGTACCCTGGCTGCCGTTCTCAATCACTGTGCGGCCAAACTCTGTGCAAACCATAACCACAACATTATCAATTGCTGTGCCCATATCGCGGTAGAAAGTCAGGAAGTCAGTTGCACCTGTTCTCATCCGAGAGTGATAGTTCAGGGATTGATCGGTAAATCTGTCAGCAGAGGACGAGATTTGATTGGAATGCGTGTCCCAGCCGATGTTCCAGTCCATCGCCGCGACTTCCAGCGGCACGTCAGCCTTCAGAAGCTGCGCAGCCAGTTTCAAACCACGGCCAAGGTCGGTGTTTGAATATTCCAAACCACCCGCATTTGTCTCGTAGTTGGTGTTAGCCGCCTGAATCTGTGCAATCGAATCCAACATGACCAGTTGGTTGTCGCGCACGGATGCTTCTAGACCATCTTCGACAACGGGGTGAGATGAGATTTCGCGCATCAATTCAGTCAACTGGTTGTCGGCGCAACCGGTGCCGCTGCAGAAATCATTGTTTTCCAAACTGAAGCTGTCACCGGTCAAAACCGCGGGGAAGACAACGCTACCGCGTGCTTCTGTACTGATGGAAGTTTTACCCAAAACAGCACCAGTCAGCGGGTCGGACGCACCACCAGTCAGTTGAATATACCGGTTCAAATAACCGTCGATCAGGTTGTTTTGAGCGCCTGTACCGATCCAACGCTGGTTATCAAAGTGGGAACGGTTCCCTTCTTCAAGCGCGGTTGCTGGGGCAACCATCATACGGCCCGCATCCCAGATTTCCATCATGGGTTCCAGGTTGGGGTTCATGCCCCGATAGCTGTCGCCGATATCAAGCGCCGTGTTGGCATCTGAGTCGCTTGGTGCTTCGATGGCGATATTTGGGCGGTGTTGATAGTAGATCGGATCACCATAAGCCGGGAATAGATGCAGACCGTCTGCGCCGCCGCGCATGAACACCTTGATGAATGTTTTGCCACCCGTCGTTTGACCGAAAGCAAATTGGGGGGCTCCTGCGACACCAGCCATACTTGCTGCTGCCGCGAGGGCGGAGGACTTTAGAAATTCTCTACGCGTTGTCACTTTTTGAACCTTTCCAATTTCGGATGGGCAATTATTGAATATAAAAGCTTGGCAGGACGATCATCAGTCCACCAGCTTGTTCGAATGCGGAAGATTCGTTACTGGTCAGTGGTTCAAAGATGCCATCTTCGCCCTTCAAAACCGTAACCATCGCCTCGTATTCCTCCAACGTGTAATCATCGGCCGTGGCGATGGTCAGAAGGAACGCAGCCACTTCCTCAGCAGTTTCCAGACCGGCTTCCTCGGTCATGGCGCCCAGATCGATGTCGTAGGTGTTTGTCAATTCAGCAACCTCAGTTGCTTCACGATAAACACCCAACATGGAGGCCGAGTTTGTCCAAGCGTCACCGACTTCGTCCAAACCGGTAGGAAGGCCAAATGTCAGAGCATCATACCCACCGTCGGTGCTGATGTTTTCAAAGCGTCTGAAAATACCAAAACCATCACTAGGCTCAATATCGACACCAAGTGCACGCATAACCGCGATGCTGTATTCATATGGTGTTTTTGACTTCGTGCCGCGATCGGCGGCGCCTTCGAGATACGCTGGGGCAAGCAAGATGTCCCGCAACACTTCGCGCATATCACCGTCGGTGTCGGCCCAGGTTGTGGTGCAGATTTCAACAAACTCAGCAGGTGGAACGTCCGCCACGAAGCGCTGAACGATCTTACCACATACATATTCATGTGTCCGCGGATCATCAGCCAGCATGGCAATCAGTTCTTCGCCTTCCTGAACACCAGCAGCGCCGGTACGGCCTGTAATCGTTGTGTTCAAGAATGGGATAAGCTTGTCATCGGTATCGTGGCGATCGCTTTCGAATGTAAAGGCGAACTCTTGCGCCAAAGTATCTTCGTTCGGATTTGTGCGTTCATAGAGCCAACCAGTGAAGATACGCGACACGGCAATCACATCTTCGTCGCCATATCCGCCATCAACGCCGACAGTGTGAAGTTCAAGAATTTCACGACCATAGTTTTCGTTGATGTTACCAACCCGGCTTTGGTCATTGTCAAGGAACTGCGACATCAGCGGGCTACGCGCCGAATAGAGAAGCAGATCTTCAAAATCACCAAACGCATTGTCGCGATAATACTGACGATCAATGACGTTTTGCAGGTAGATGCGGGTGTTCTTAGTCGATGCGAAGAAGTGGTTAGACCAGAAATCGCCCATCACCTCCTGCAATTGTTTGTCAGAGTAAGCGGCCCACGCAATCCGGTGCGCCATTTCCCGGCGCTGCATTCCTGAGAAACTGTTTGTCAGATCTTCGACCAGCTGATCCACATCCATCGCGTCGAATGCGGCATCACGAATGCTGCCAGGGCTCAGCTGCTCATTGACATAGTTTTCAAAACCCATGCCGCGCACGCGCGAATACAGGTCGACCGTTGGGCCATAAGTCAGACGCGATAGCGCGACAGTCAGACCATCGGCGACCACCCCGGATGTATAGTCATAAGTCACAGGGGCAGTGGCGATTGTCGCGTCTGCACTGTCAACGCCCATGACGGAAACAGAGGCAGCACCCGTTGCCAGGTCTTCAGGGAACAAGCGGAATGCAAACTGGCCGGTCGTTGGACCCACATCGACGGTTTCTGTACGGCCCGATGGCTCAATGGTAACGACGACAGCGTCGTATGTAGTTGGATCCATGACAGCGCCAAACATCGTTTGGCCGCTGCTTGCAACAACGCCTTCATCGGTTGCACCGCCGACAATTTCGACGGCTTCGATCAAGGTAACGCCTGTTGGTGGGCTCAGCATACTGGATTGCGCTTCGCCGTCACCGACAACAACGGTACCACCGCCTCCACCAGAAACGGGATCATTTGCGATCGCGACAGTAATCGCGTCACGAATGGTGTTGCGTAGAATGCCGCCAACGTTTTCACGGTCATTGTCACCTGGGCTTGGGACTGTGATGATATTGTTCACAACTGCGGCTTCTGAAGTTGCCGTGGTCCGCACATTCGTTGACGCGGTGCTGACTTCGGTCAAAACACTCGTGCTTGCCGTCGCGTCTGTAACGGCGTCGGCGACTGAAGAAGAGGCGACCCGCGCTGAGAATGACGAAGAAACGCTCGTCTCGCCTGTTGACGCGATGCTGACGATGCTCGCCTCTGGCATACCCAGAAGGTTTGCGGTGACGTCAGCCAGCGCAGCCAGTGTCAGGCCTTCGCCAGAGACTTCGACATCAAATGTACCGGCTGTCATTGACATCAGAGCTTTGACAGTTTCATCGCTCGATGAAACAGAGCTGCCAAACAGGCTCTGACCACCAACAATCAGCTGGATGCCGCTGATAGCAGGGGCCGAGAAGACGTAGGTCCCATCGTCAGGGATTGTGATTTGGAGAGGGATAGTCGTTGCCCCCTGCGCCGTATCGGCATTTACCGTCTGGGCGTTCTGGATCAACAGTGAGCTCGCACTAGCAGCCTCTTGGGCGGCGGCGCCGTTAGAAACGGCGGCCAGAATCAGCGGAGTAACTGTCAGCAGTCTGGATCGCGTAATTTTCATTATAATGTCTCTCATGCAAAGAGTGATCGTCGGATGACGTAAGGTCCCCCGCTATCTGGGCGAAATTGTGTTGGGCAAACAACTTGGAAATAGCATTTGGGCACAATCGGCAGCATTATGCCCAGATTGGTTGCCAGATTGAGAACATTTATCCAGAACGTGCCGTATATGTCTTTGCTGACGCGCCAATGCCTCAATTAGGCCACATTCTGGAATGGGACTGTGGATAAAGTACTGAGAATAATGCTGATATCGGTAGCAGGCCGAATCGTGGTGCGTATTTCTGAGGGCGGTTGAAAGATGCTTGTTGATGTAGCGAAGCGGGATAAGCTTCCGACAGTTTTTCTCGAGAATGGCACTTTGACCGATGCAGATCTGGTCAAAGTCACTGATGCCGCGTCAAGCACAGGACAACCTATTAGGGCCGTTCTCGATCGGCTTGGATTGGTCCCACAAAAAGAATGGGCGCGTGCCAGTGCGGCGCAGTTTGGCTTCACGCTGGTCACGCTTGACGATATCCCCGAGCGTCTTCCCCAAGATCCCCGTCTATCCGAAGAATACCTGCGCCGTAACGCGATCGTACCAATCGAGATTTCGCCATCACAGGCCTATATCGCAGTCGCTGATCCTTTTGATGAAGATGCAATCACCGCGCTTGAAATGATCTTCGGCAGTGATTTGAAGCTAGCCGTGGGAACCGATCGCGATATTGAACTTGCGATGGCTAGAAGCGAGGTCGCTGCAGAGGCGGATGCATCCACTGGCAGCACAATCGTGTCGCCTAAGATGGATGGCCTCGATCTTGATACGGACAAACTGACCGAACTGGCAAATAACGCGCCAACCGTCCGCTACCTCGAAGGTCTGTTCGATAACGCGGTCGAACGACGTGCGACAGACATTCATCTTGAGCCTTCCAAAACGTCAGCCCGGGTCAGGCTGCGGGTAGATGGCGAACTGGTTGAAGTCAGCGCGCCAGAAAAAGCAATCTATGAAGGTGTGATCTCGCGCCTGAAAATCCTCGCCGGGATGGATATCAGCGAACGCCGTTTGCCGCAGGATGGGCGGATCCAGCAACGTCTTGCGGGACGTGACATCGATATGCGCGTGGCCAGCGCGCCAATGATCCATGGCGAAACAATCGTGCTGCGGCTTCTTGATAACCACGAAGGGTTATCGACCTTGCCGGACCTGAAATTGCCAGCCCATGTGGAAAAACGCATTGGGGCTGCGATCAAACAACCCAATGGTTTGATCCTTGTGACCGGGCCAACAGGTAGCGGTAAAACCACAACGCTGCATGCGGCGATGAACGCACTGAATGAAACGCGACGCAAAATCGTGACAATCGAAAATCCGGTTGAAATTCAAACACCTGGCCTACAGCAAATCGAGGTGAACCCTGAATTGGGTTGGACCTTTGCGGCGGCTTTGCGCACCGTGCTGCGGCATGACCCTGATGTCATTATGGTGGGTGAGATCCGAGATAGCGAAACCGCTGAACTTGCCGTACGGGCCGCGATGACCGGGCATTTGGTGTTTTCAACATTACACACCAATACAGCTTCAGATGCGGCGACGCGGATGATCGATCTTGGGGTGCCTGAATATCTGATCCGCTCTGTTGTGCGGCTTGTGGCGGCGCAGAGATTGGTACGCCGGGTTTGCCCTGACTGTGCGGCGCCCATTGATCTAAAGGCGCACCCGAAAACGCGGGACCTGTTTGCCAAACTTGATCAACGCACTGGGGGGCAGACGGACCCGGCAACATGGAATCTGGTCAATGCGGTTGGCTGCGACAATTGCAATCAAACCGGTTTTCGCGGACGGCTCGCGCTATTCGAAGCGATGGAACCGGATGAGCTATTTACCCCTCAGGGCAGCGATGCCGCACGGCAATTGCAAACGATGGGATCAGAAGGGGTGCGCATGATTGCCAAAGGGCATACGACTATGGAAGAAGTGATGCGCATCCTGGGCGTCAGGTATTTCTAAAGGGTCAAACTGTTGGATCAGGCGCAGCGCACATTTTCCTATGTTGCACGCGATACAAATGGCGCGCGGCAATCTGGTGTTGTCAAAGGGGTCGATGAAACTGACGCAACCCGCAATCTGCGGGCGCAGGGTCTGTTTCCGATCAGCCTGGACGCTGGAACAGGAAAGGCTGCGACGAAAACCACCAAGAAGCGAAAACGCGAAACGGGTCAGATGTCGGCCAAACAGATATCTGATTTTCTGGTGCGGCTTGCCAAATTGTCAGGCCGGCAGATCCAATCTGAACGGGCATTGGCCATCATGGGCGAAGGCGGTGATGATGCGATCTCGCAAGCCGCGCTGCGGGTGCGTGACAGTTTACGGGAAGGCGCACCGCTATCGCGGGCACTAAATGAACAGGCTGGCATAGAAGATGCGGTGACGCTCTCGCTGGTTGGCGGTGCAGAAGTGTCAGGCGACATGAGCAGCGCATTAACAACTGCGGCTGAAATCATGCAGAACAAACTGGTCGTGCAACGGCGGATCGTTACGGGATTGATGTATCCTGGGATATTGCTCGCAGTGGCACTACTATCTTTGGGTCTGATCATGGTGGCGATCATTCCGCAGTTCTTGCCACTCATCGAAGACCGGATTGAACTTGTTCCGTTTATGGGGCGAATGGTTTTCGCGGTCTCGGGTCTTTTTGCCGGGCTCTGGCCATATATTTTGCTTGGGATCATCTTGCTTGTCTGCGCAACCATTTATGCCGCGCGGCGGGGACGCCTTACACCAATCCTGATCAAACTGGGTAACCGTATTCCCTTTGTGCGGCGGTTGCTGCTGCGTAACCAAATGATGCTGCTTTTGCACGTGCTTGGCGCTTTGCTCACCCGCGATATCACGCTCAGCGGGGCGTTGCGGGTGGTCTCGAAATCAGCGCCTTCAGGACCAATGCAAACCAGCATGGCCACAGTCACCAGTGAGGTCGAAAGCGGCGCCGCGCTCTCAGATGCGCTGGGCCGCGAAGACCTGCTGCCGCGCGAAGCGATTGAGATGATCCGGATCGGCGAAGAGGCTGGTGATCTGGGGGGAATGATCAGCCGATCATCCCTCGATATGCGGGAAGCCGCCGATCGCGACCTCGAACGGTTTCTGCTTTTATTTCAGCCTGCCTTGATTGTAGGTGTTGGACTTCTGATCGGAGTTAGCCTTTATGCCCTTTTCTCAGCGATTGTATCCGTCAATGCGATCTCGTTTTAGACGTTCCAAAGCCCGCCGTCATGCGGCAACCGCTGGTTTCTCATTGATCGAGATGCTGGTGGCCGTTGCAATCGTTGGTCTTTTGATCGGCGTGGTCGGACCGGCCGCGATGCGCCAGTTGCAATCCTCACGTGTCACAACGGCAGAAGCGCAAATTGTTCAACTGCGCAGTGCCTTGGATATTTTCCTCATCGAAACAGGGCGCTACCCTTCTGAACAAGAGGGGCTTGATGCGCTTGTTGATAACGCGGGCAATGTTCCCGGCTGGAACGGGCCTTATCTGCGCGATGGTAATCTGCCCGTAGATCCATGGGGTGTGCCGTTCATCTATGCGCTGGAAGACGGTCAGGTCCGCATCACCTCTCTTGGTGCAGATCAAAGCCCCGGCGGCACCGGCCTTGACGCCGATGTGGAAGGCTAAGCGGCCATTCTCTGGGCGCCGCAACGGGTCGCGCGGTTTTGCAACGGTCGAAGTCTTGGTGACGGTGGCTATTGTCATCCTGATCGGTTCGATCTCGATCCTGGCCTTCGGCAGGTCTGACAGGGCCGCTTTGCAAGACGATGTCGCAGGAATTGCACTGGCTTTGCAGCAGGCCCGCCTGGAAGCGGCAGAAACCGGGCGGTCTGTGGCAGTGGAATTTGATGCAGATGACGGGATTTTGCGCGCTGGGCGTGCTGAACATACGCTTTCGCGTGGTGTCAGCAGCACAAATGAAACCACGCGGCTGCAAATCCGTCCTTCCGGCGAAAACGAAGGGCTTGCGCTGGAATTGGTTGCTGGCGAAGTGTCCCGGATCGTTGAGCTGGACTGGCTCACCGGACAAATCAGGCTTTCCCAATGAGACGGCGGGCATCGCATAAGGGGTTCACGCTGATCGAGACGCTTGTTTCGCTCTCAATCGCGACATTGGCGATCACGGGGTTCTACCAGGCGTTATCGACGGGGCTGTTCATGGAACGCCGGGCGGGTATGCAAGCCGAACAGATGCTGGTGGCCACCCGGATCATGGATCAGATCGGCGTCGATCTTGCAGTCCAACCAGGCATGCAGGACAGCGGAATGATCCGGGATATGGAATGGTCTATGGTAGTGTCCGAGGCCGGGACATCCGATATGCGCCTTGGCCCTGTGCAACCAGGTGAGCTGGTCTTTATATACGTCACGGTGCAACCCCCCTTGGATGACGGCAGCCCCGTGACGCTGCGGGCCATCCGCTATCGGGAAACACCGCTATGAGACGGCGCTGGGTACAAAAACGGCGATCTGGGCAATCTGGTTTTGCTCTGGCCGAGGCATTGGTGTCTTTGACAATTGCCGCCATGACATTGGCGCTTTTGACCAGCGCGACCTGGGGTCTGCGTCAGACGACATTGCAACCCACAGAACTACAACAAGAGGCGACAGATTGGCTCACGGCGCGGCGCGTGCTGCAATCATGGGCGGCCTCTGCCAGTTTGGCTGGGCGGGACATGACCGAAGGGCGTTTTTTTGGGTCTCCGACGCAAATGCGCATGATCCTGGACGACGGGACAAGTGGTGATAGCAGGCCAATGATGGTCGGGTTGACCATCACGCAGGAAGACGGGCTCTACCGATTGGTCGCGTCACGGAATTTCGATGTGCGTGACGTCAGGCTAGCCGGTGATAACGCGCAAACCAGTACGATGATTGTCTCTGAAAGCCCGCTTAGCCTTGTATATCGGGCCGGGGCGACATCTGTCGCGCGGCAAGGCGTCTGGACCTATGAACCAAGGCCTGAGCAGGGGCTACCATTTGCGGTCGCTATCGAACAAGGTGCCGAGCGGATGATCGTCGCGCAGATGCCGACCACGATCAGCGCGATATGCGTAGCCCGGCTTGGCCCGGCCGGGTTGGAGGACCGAGATTGCGAATTGCGATAAGACTTTCAAGCCGCAAAGGGCAACGCGGTTTCGTCCTTTTGACGGTGTTGTGGATGGGGCTCGGGCTTTTGCTTGCGGCGTCAACCTATTTGGCAACGCAACGGCAAGCAGCGTTATCGACCCGGGCCGAGGTCGAAACGACTCGCGCGGTTGAACTGGCCAGAAGCGCTGTGAATATCGCGCTCGCAGACCTTGGCCGTGTACGTGAAGATGACCCACGCAGCTTACGCGATGGCTCACCTACCACGGTCCGGATGGCCGAAGGCCAGGCCACCTACCGGATATGGGATGAAGCTGGCAAACTGGATATCAATTTCGCACCGCAGCAATTGCTTGGACCAGCGTTGCAACAATTGGGCGATGATAGTGGCCTTGACGCGTTTGATGCGACGACAATTGCACAAGCTCTGGTCATCCAGCGTGACGGGTTGCAACAGCGCCCCTTCAACACACCGCTACCGCAATTATTGGCCGATCTCGGACTACCACAAGCGGCCAGCCTGCGCGCACGTCAAATCCTGACAACATATAACGGCACAAACCAAGTGAACCCGGCCACGGCATCACCGGTTTTACTTGCGGCAATCCCCGGTCTTGGGCCGGGGGATGTAGCAACGATCGTTGAAAGACGCAGCGCTGGTCTTTCGATGCCGCGGCTTGGAACGGCATCTGTATGGCTCAGCGGCACCGAAGGCCCGGTTTATACAATCGAGGCAACAGGCACGCTTGCAAGTGGCGCATCAGTTGATGTGATCGCGACGGTTGTACCCATCGGGCTCAGCTTTCGGGGCGGCAAAATGCGCTATGAAATTCTGACGATGGAAATTCTGCGCTGATGGAAACAGTGCTACACGGGCTGCCTTTGATGGTTATGATCGCAGCATTCTGGTTTGGACCCTTGCCAATCGTGATACGAGGTTTCCTGCGGGGATTTGCGGGACCACACCACGTTCACAGGTGGTTCATACCCGGGCAGATCGGTTTTGCATGTGGGGCGCTTGCTGCAGCAGTGCTTTGGTACGATCAAGCATTAGCTATCGCACTTTTTGCCCTGCTCTTTCTTTTGGCTGCGATTGATTGGCAATGGCGATGGCTTCCGATTGAATGGACCTTGGGGATCGCGGCGCTTGCGTTACTGAATGGGTTCCTCACTGGCGAAATTACAATCACCCTGATGCAAATGCTGGTGCCCAGTGCGGCATTGCTGATCTTCCGCCAATTGATGAGCTGGGCCTTGGGAAAAGAGGCGCTGGGCCTCGGCGATATCTGGCTTTTGCTTGGTCTGGGTGGCTTCCTGCCCGTGTTTGAAACCTTCTTATTGGTGGGGCTTGCAGCGATTTTGGGCCTGTTCGAAGTCGTGATCCGGCGATACCTGTCCAGCAGTAAGCGGAATTTGACCGGCGTGTCATACGGGACACACCTTTGCATCGTTTTTGCCGTTTTCCAATATTTCCCACAAATTCTATGAAGTTAGCCTGCTAAGCTAAGACCAATGATAAAAAAATTGCGCACCTGGACACAAGATCTGGGGCGCTGCTGATGAGGCAGAGCATGTATAGATTTATGGCACTCGCGGCTTGCGCCGCGATTCTTGGCTCTTGTGGTGATGTGCCACAAGTTGACCGGACCCAAGACGATACTGGGTATAAAGGCTGGCAACTCGCTAACATATTTGGATCAGGCGGAGAGGGCACAACAACCCAGCGGCAACAGGGCCGTGTGGTTGGTGGCCAGCGGGTTGAGGCGGGACAAGGGACAATTTTCCCAGGACGCCAACCGCTTTTGGTCGACAGTGATTTTGTGAATGAAAATGGCGAACGGACAGTATCGCTCAATCTGGTGGACGTGGATATTGAATCTGCTGCGGCCGCGATTTTGGGCGAACTGCTTCAGGTCAACTATGTGATTGATCCGGGTGTACAGGGGACGGTGAATATCCGGTCATCGCAGCCGGTGACACGGACAACCGCGATCGAAGTGTTCGAATTGGCGCTGAAACAAAACAACGCCGTTCTGATCCGGCGGGGCGATATCTTTGCCATCGCGCCGCTTTCCGCAGACCTGTCCATCGCGCCAACCACGGCGCGGGATGTCTTGCCAGGCTACACTCTGCGCGTTGTGCCATTGCGCAATATCGGGGCACAGGAAATGGCTGCGATCCTGCAGCCTTTCGCGGGCGAGGGCATTGTCGGGATCGATGCACAGCGTAACATCCTGGTGCTGGCCGGTACCTCCGTTGATCAGCAATCCTGGGCTGACACAATCCAAAGCTTTGATGTTGACTGGCTGGCCAACCGTTCGGTCGGTATTTTCCCGATCAGCGGGCGTTCGGCGCAGTCCATCGTGAACGGGCTGGAACGGGTTGTGGAAACCGACGAGAGCTTTGAGCCACTTGTGGTTTTCGAAGTCATCCCCGAAAACAATTCGATCCTGGCAGTGGCCAAAACACCCCGGGCTTTGGAAAACGTCTCGGTCTGGATCAACCGTTTGACCCGCGACGGGGCAAATGACGCGCAGGTGTACTCCTACGATATGCGCTATGCACGGGCGAGCGATATTGCCCCAACGATGTCCCAGATCCTGGGCGTGTCGGTTGAAACAACAGAAGAATCCACCGAAGTCATGGATACCGAAGGCGTCTTCTTTGCCAGCCAAGGATCATTGAATGAGACGCGGATCGTAGCCAGCGAAGCAACAAATACCTTGCTGATCCATGCGACACCCGACGAATATCAGCGGGTTCTGGGGATACTGCACCGGCTCGATGTGCCCCAACGGCAGGTGCTGGTTGAGGCGACAATTGTTGAAGTCTCGTTGAATGAAGACTTGCGTTACGGGGTCCAATACTTCCTTGAAGATGGCGGGGCGCAGTTGGGTCTGACATCTGGGGACACCGTTAATATCTCGCCCACGTCGCCGGGCTTTAGCCTGTCATTGGGCGGAACACCGGCAAATATGATCGTGGATGCGCTTGATTCAATTACACGGATCAACGTGGTGTCATCGCCGAACCTGATGATCCTGAACAATGAATCCGCGCGGCTTGTTGTGGGCGATCAGGTGCCGACAGCAGTGCGGACAGCAACCGATGCCAATGACGCAGACGATTCCGTCTTTGTATCAACGGTCGAATATCGCGACACCGGTGTGATCTTTGAGGTAACTCCGCGGATCAACTCATCCGGCTCTGTGATCCTGAATATCGGGCAAGAGGTCAGCCTGGTCGGCGAAACCGACGCGGCGACAGGCAACCCCGTGATCTCACAGCGTTTGATCAACAGCTCTGTATCCGTGAACAGTGGCGAGACGATTGTTCTGGGCGGCTTGTTCTCTGACCGGCGGTCGGGGGCGAATGGCGGCATTCCGATCCTCAAGGATCTGCCTGTTGCGGGCAACCTCTTTGGGAACACGTCAACAAGCCGGGCGCAGACAGAATTGCTGGTCCTGATTACACCGCGTATTGTGAACAACCAGATGGACGCGCGCCGGGTAACCGAGCAGCTGCGCAACCGGGTGCAATCGCTCCGGCCGGGCAGTGCGTCGCTCAGCACGCAGATGAGCATCCCATCAACGCGGACACAAAACTCTGACCTGATCGCGGATACCAGCCGTATTCAGCAGGCGGTGGCCACTGCAAACACAGTCGCTGCACCAGCACAGGCAGCAGCTGCGACCACGCCAAGCGGGCGTCACATCGCCGTGCTTGGCTCGTTCAGCACGGCAGAGAACGCGCAGCGCCATTGGCAGACCCTTGTGGCGCAAAACAGCAGCGCGCTGGGGGGCTTCACGCCAAGCTTCCGGCAATCCAGCGGGTTGGTCATGGTAACGGTGGGGCCAATGCCACGCGATGCAGCAAGTCAGGTCTGTATCGATGTCAAAACTGACTGCTTTACCGCAACGCAATAACGCAAAAAGCCCCGGTTTATCAGCCGGGGCTTTTTCTTAGTGGGTCCTGACCCTAGCCCTGCGCTTTGGGTACGCTGCACAGGCGATCAATCTCAGCAATGATTTGGACCATGTCGAATGGCTTTTCCAAAACGACATCGGCACCAATACGATCTGCGGTTGGCAAAATGAATTGCAACGCAGGATGGGAAGCGGCACCCGAAATCGCGATGATTGGCAAATGGGTCAATTCGGGCGTCGCGATTTGTTGTTGGCGGACCCAACTGATCAGGCCAAAGCCGCCATCTGCGACAGGCCGCCCGCTCTTACGGACAACAATATCAGTGATCAACAGATCGAAATCCCAATGCCATAGCTCGTCTCTGGCGTCGGTGGCGGTATTGGTGACGACAACTTCGTGACCCTCTTTGCGCAGGGCGCCCGCAACCTCAAGCGCCAAGGGCATATCATCATCCATCAATAGTATGCGCGGCACAGTGAATCCATTCGATCGTCTTTCTGAGTGACAGATCATGCAGGTTGAGTGACACACGATCATCAGGCATGATGTTAACGGCATCCCGGTGGATGTACAATTGGGGTGAACATGACAACATACGCATCACAGTCTGACGTCGAACAGGCGCTTCAGCAATGCGCGGATGAACCGATCCATATTCCAGGCATCATTCAGCCGTTCGGATGCTTGATCGCCGCGAATGAACAAAACAGTATCATTGGTTATGCCAGTGAAAATGCGGCTGAATTTGTCGGTATTCCGGTCGATAAGGTACTGGGTCAGACCCTTCGTGATGTGCTGGGAAAAGACGCATGGCATGTCATTAGAAACGGCCTTTCGCGTATAAAAGATGGGCAAAAATCCATCGATGCCGGCACAGCACAGATCGGCGATGGGTTCTTTGATCTGCGCATCTTCAAAAGTGACGGCAATCTCGTGGTTGAGATCGAAGCAGAGCAAGAGGATGCGCTTGGCGGCTCCGATGCGCTCAAGACGCTGACCTACCTGATGGGTGAAATTCAGAAGGCGGCGAACGAACAGCAGCTCTTTGAACACACCGTCGAATTGATGCAGCACCTCAGCGGCTATGATCGTGTGCTGATTTACCAGTTTGACCGCAACTATAACGGGCAAGTCCGGGCCGAGGTGATCAGATCGGGTATGGAAAGCTACCAGGGCCTGCATTTTCCACATTGGGACATTCCTGCGCAGGCACGGGCGGTTATGGGCAAGATCCCCTTGCGGTTTATTCAGGACGTTGAACAGACACCTGTGCCATTACTGGCGCAGTCAGATTTGCCGCCGCTGGACATCACATTGGCCACAGTGCGGGGCGTTTCGTCAATTCACATGGAATATCTGCGCAACATGGGCTCTGCCGCGACCCTGACGCTAAGTGTGATGATCGAAGATACGCTCTGGGGGGTGATTTCGTTCCACCACCGGCGCCCCAAGGTGCCACCGGCCGGGTTGCGATCTATCCTCATCAGCTTTCTCAGCGTTTTCGAAGGCAAGCTTTTGGCGCTACGCCAGCAGGATGCACTCGATCGTATTCGGTCACTGGACCAAGGGTTTGTTACCAATTCGGATCAGGAAACATCGCTGGCAGATCTCATCCCGGCCGCAGCGCCGATGATTCTAGAGATGACCAATGCAGACGGGATGTCTGCACTAACAACGGACGGGGCGTTCACATTCGGCGATACACCTGATGAAGATGTATTAGAGGCATTGACTGAGCTCTCGACTGAAAATCACGATACTCTTGTGATCGACGCGCTTGAGGAACAATTTCCCGAGAAAACAGATAGTTTGAACCAGTGCGCCGGGGCTTTGGTGGTTGGGGTGCTGCCTGACCGCTCGATTGCGCTCTTCCGCAATGAAAGGGCACGGGCTATCAACTGGGCAGGTAATCCCGAAAAGACGATCGAATTTCACGAAGGCAATGCACGTCTGTCGCCGCGTGGGTCGTTTTCAACCTTTCTTGAACAGGTCGAAGGGCGGTGCGAACCTTGGTCCCCCGGCGAGATTTACCTGATCGAGCATCTGCGCACATTGCTACAAGCCGCAGAGCGGCAAACGATGATGGATATGCTGAACAGACAGCAAGCGCTGATGATCGGTGAACTGAACCACCGGGTACGCAATATCCTCGCGTTGGTGCGCTCGGTCTCGCGTCAGGCGCGGCGGCGCTATGGGTCGCTTGATAGCTATGCTAATGCGATAGAAAACCGTATTCGGGCGCTGGCAGCGGCGCATGACATAAGCAATGGACGATCAACTGATCCGGTGTCGATATATGCGCTGACACAATTGGAATTTGAACCATTCAAAACCATCACCGATAGTCAGACGGCGATTTCCGGCAGTGACGCATTTATCAAACCCGAAGTTGCGCCGATTATGTCACTCGTTTTTCATGAATTGACGACCAATGCAGCAAAATATGGGGCCTTGTTAACGGCTGCAGGCCACGTCCAAATCACATTTGAAGAGCTGGAAAAAGACCTCTCGATTGTCTGGCAGGAAACTGGTGGACCAAGGGTCAATCATCCCAATGAGTTGGGATTTGGGATGGCAATGATCGAACAGGCCATCCCGCATGAACTTGGCGGAACAGCAGAGGTCCGTTTCGAAGAATCGGGCCTATGTGCAGAATTCACGATCCCTAAGAAGCATTTGGTCTCTGGGCGTCATCAGGTCGTTGCTAAACTCAGTCGGCGCACGCCAATCGAGCTGGAACCAATGCCCGAAGTACCGGCCTACCTGCATAAAGGATGTGTCATTATTCTGGAAGACAACTTTATTGTCGCCAAAGAAATGGCCGACCAAATCCGCGATTCCGGTGCATCGGATATCCGGATCTTTGCAACTCCAGATGCGGTTTTTGAGGAACTCGATAGGGTTGTGCCCTCACTTGTGGTGCTGGATGTGAACCTGAGTAATGGGGTGACCAGCAGCGGCGTGGCCGCGCGTTTGCACGAATTGGACATCCCCTTTCTCTTCGTGACGGGCTATGGCGATGAACTAGAGCTGGACGAGATGTTCAGCGATGCGCCGCGCCTGCTCAAACCGATTACCGTGTCAGAATTCAACCATGCCGTTGCCAAACTGAAACCGTCTGGCGCAAATTAAAACACGACCTAGCCTATGATCGCAGCTAATGTCTCGCGGGTGACGGGTTTCTTGATAAAACCTGCAACGCCTTCGCGATCGTGGGCGCGGGCCTCATCATTGGGATCAAACGTGCCCGAAACCAAAAACAACTTACCGGCGGGCTGACCCTCGGGCAGTAAGCTCAAATACGTATCCGCAAATTCAAACCCGTTCATGCGCAGCATGTTGATATCAACAAAAAGCAGATCATAAGCGGCCGTCGGGTTCGTTTTCAAATGGTCCAAAGCATCTTCGGCGTAAGCAAATTCAGTAATTTGCGGATTGTCGAACAGTGATGACAGCAAATGACTAAGGAAGAAACGATCTTCCAGGAAATCATCTACGATCATGATATCGGTCGGGGCCTTCATGCGGACTGAAGCGTCACAATAAAGGCTGCACCACCATCGATTCCATCGGTGATCTTAATACTGCCGCCGATATGTTGCAGGATCTGCATGATCAAGGTCAGACCCATCCCATCGCCTGGGAAACGTTCTTTGGTATTGAGGCGGGCAAAGGGCTCAAACACTTTCTCGCGGAACTCCTGCGGTATGCCGATCCCATTGTCTGCGACGCGAAAGGCCACCATGTCGTCCGGGGCATCGACTTTCTGAATGTCGATCAAGCAGTCCTTTTCGAGGTCGCGGAATTTCAGCGCATTGCTAATCAGGTTCTGGAAAACATGCATGATCATGCGTTCGGCGCCCATGGCATCGGGAAGATCACCAAGGGTGATCTTGGCCCCAGTATCCTTGACCTGCGCATCCAGATCTTGCAGGGCGTTTTTGGCAATTTCGGTCAGGCTGAGGGGGCGCAGTTCCAACTCGCTTTCCTGCAAGCGGGCGAAATCCAGGATACTCTCAACCCGGGTACGCATACGGCCAGCCGATGACCCAAGGAACCCGACGACAGTATTCAACTCATCGCTGACGTCCTCTGGCAGGGATTCTTTCAAAACAGAAAGGCTGCTGTCGATTGTGTTGATCGGCTGGATCAGATCATGCGCGGCAGCCAACGCAAAGCGGCGAATTTCTTCGGACCGGCGACGCACCTCTAACTCGCGCAGCTTGATACTTTCGCTGACCTCTTCGGCAAGACGGCGGACTTCTGTGTTGTCCTGCAAGGTCACAACAACACCGCTGCGTTCGCCATGAACATTGCGATAGGGCCTGATCCGGCAAAAGGCATATTTTTCGTCATAGGTCATCAACTCACGCGAGCTTTCAGAGCCATGTTCCTGGGATTGGCGGATATCGCGCAGGAATTTCTGGATTGAATCATGCTCAAACTGGATGGCAAAATTCTCAAGGGGGCGACCGATATCGGTCTGCTCCAGCGCGATATAGGGGCGCAGGCCCGTGCTGAACTGGCGAATGGTCAGATCTTCGCCAAGCACCAAAACGCCCAGCTCGGCCGTTTCCAGAAGGTTGTTGATATCCGCAGTCGCCGCTTCAAGATCGGCGATCTTATCAGCATTCTCAGCATTCAGCGTATGCAGCTCTTCGTTGATACTTTGGGTTTCTTCGTTATTGGCCTGCAATTCCTCGTTTGAGGCGATCAGCTCTTCATTGGTTGTTTGCAGTTCCTCATTCGAGGCACCCAGATCCTCGGCTGTCGCGCTGAGCATATCCTGCAAAGACTGCACTTCATTTTCCAAATGCTGGATATAGGCCTGTGTGGGCATATCCGTTGTGCTTTCGGTCTGCGGGGCAGGGCCCAGCGAAATCGCCGTTTCATCGCGGCGGCGGAATGTGATCGCAAAGGCGACGGCCTTTGCCTCCCACGAAATTTTCCGGCTTGAGATATCAAGAACCTCGATCTGGTCATCATGGATCAGACGGACACCCTTTTTGTCGGCAAATCCTTCCATCTCCGAGCGGCGCAGAACCAGCGCAACGGAACTGCGCAGGCGTTCATCGACCAAATCCAGCAGGTTGGCTGAAAAGCCGCTTGTCGGAATGTCCAAAAGACCCGTGTGATTGCCAAAAGTCCGGGTGATCTTGCCATTCTCGTCAGCAATGCAAATGCAGGTGCGTTCGTCATCCATGGTAAATTGCAACAGCGTCGCAACGTCATCACCGGGGATATGGCTTCGGCCCGACAGACTGTGGGAACGGGGTAAAAAGCGGGTAGCGGCGAAATCCGACGGTCGTGTGCCGCGCCGGCCGGTAAAATCAACCTGCCTCGTGTTGCGGTAGATACGGCTTTTATGCATCAGCGCGTCAAACATCGCGCCATGCGGCCCGGTTGTTTCGGCGGCGCCCAACTGCAAAATCCCACCTTTGCGCAGCGAGAATGAGAAATGGGTCATGATCTTCGCCTGCACCTCTGGGCTGAGATAAATCAGCAGGTTGCGACAGACGATCAAATCAGTGCGGGTAAAGGGTGGGTCTTCGATAGCATTATGTACCGAAAAGACGACGCGGTTCCGGATCATCGGAGCAACCGAAAATGTTCCGCTCTGAAATGTCAAAAAGCCCCGATTGAGATATTCAGCGGGAATTTCCTCGCGGACACTGTCAGGATAGACGCCTTGTTTGGCGGTTTGAATGGCGCGTTCATTCACATCTGTTGCAAAGATACGGTACTCGCGACTGACGTCGTTCTCGGAACGGTACTCTTCCATCAGCATAGCAATCGTGTAGGCCTCTTCGCCGGTCGAACAGCCAACGGACCAAATGCGTAACGGCTCATCTTCATGGCCATGCGCAAACAGTTCAGGCAGGATAGTTTGCTGCAGATTTCGCCAAACTGGCAAATCACGAAAGAAATTGGTCACGCCAACCAGGAATTCGCGGTAAAGCACATTGGCTTCAGCGGCGTCGCGCTTGAGATAGTCCAGATATTCCTCAAGATCGGTAAAGCCCTTTAGGGCCATGCGCCTTGCAACACGGCGCTTCAGCGTCGGTTCTTTGTAAAGGCTAAAATCGATTTCGGCGGTTTCGCTGACGCGTTCAAGCAGTTTGGTGAAACTATCCCCGGCCTTTGCAAAAAGACGGTCGACATTGTCGATGCCGCGCACGCGCATTTCGATATAGCGGTTGATCTCACCAACCATCAGGTCAGGGGCTAGGACAATATCAACAATGCCGGTGGCAATGGCTGATCGGGGCATCCCGTCAAACGCGGCCATGTCGGGATCTTGGACCAGGACAAAGCCTTCATGATCCTTGATCGCGCGCATCCCGCGGCTGCCATCAGACCCGCTGCCTGATAGAATGACGGCGATAGCGCGGTCTTGTACGGCCTCGGCCAGCGAATGGAAGAACACGTCAATCGGCAGGTTCAGCCCGGGGCGGGGTGTTGGTTCGGCTAGCGAAAAACGCAGGCCTGAATGCACCTTGCCATTTGTGCCCGCTGCGACTTGCGAACCGCTATCGCCCTTGGTGCCTTGGATCAAAATGTTGGAGCGAGGCGGGATCAGATAGATTTGGCCGGCCTCTACAGCCATGTTGTCGGTGACTTCTTGCACCGGCAATGTCGTCTCGCGACCCAGAATTTCGGACATAAGCGATTTATAATCGGGCGAAATATGCTGCACGATCACCAGACTGTGGGGAAAGCCGGGTTGGATCTGGCTCAGCAATTGCTTGATGGCGTCCAGCCCACCTGCTGAGGCACCCACACCAATCAGATAAAAGCTCTCATCGACCTTCCCCATCTGCCGGGGATTAGCTTCGGTGTCCGTCTTGGCGGGCTGATCCATGAATTTACCTGTCGTGAATGCGCTTTAAAGTTGGCCAATGCTACCTTCCTATGGTTGCATTGGGAAGCGCTGGCTGCAAACATGGGTTAGAAAAGCGTCCAAGCCAGCGCAAATGGGAAACGCAATCCGTTGACAGACCTGTCGCCATCCATCGAAATGCAATCGCGTGCGCCAGTCGGCAATCGGGCTGTGCTGAAAATGTCCACACGTGCGGCCCATGAAGGGGCTGAAAGCCGATGGTTTTCGGATGGACGCTTTGCAAGCCGGGACAGCTATGATCATTGGCTCAAGGCGCTGCTCAAGACGCATCAGACTTTTGGCGCAAGGGCGGTGACATCCACGCAATTGGGCCACTACCAGAAGATTGAGAACGCGCGCCAGACGGCACTTTGCGCAGATCTTGGATGCGATGATCAGGCGACCAAGCGGGGCGATCCCCCGTCAGATGGCTGGGCTTGGGGGGTACTTTACGTGCTGAACGGGTCGGCGCTTGGGGCCAGTATGTTATTGAAATCAAATTCAATACAGGATGGCTGGCCAACATCCTATCTACGCGTGATGCAAGGGTTTGCATCCTCCGGGCAGCTCAAATCATTCTTTGGACAACTTGATCAAGCAGATGCTGCTACCAGCGACATGGCAGCGGGGGCCAAGGCAGTTTTTGACTATCTGGCGGCTTGTAAATGAAGGTCCCATAAACGGCCCCGCGCAAGGCAGCCTCACCCATGTTACGACGCAGGGGTGTCATCGGCCAACACGGCAGCAATATTGATCTCGGCCGTTTGGAGATGGGTACGTAACGCCTTGCGGGCGGCAACAGCGTCCCGGGTCTCTAAGGCGGCAACAATATCCAGATGCTGCTGTTTGGTCGTCTCGATCCCGACGCTGCGTTGGGATGACAGGTAACGTACACGCCACAGCCGGGCGTTGTATGTGGTATGGGTTTCGATCAAAGCCGCATTGCGCGAGGCGGCAACGATCGCGGCATGAAAGGCCATATCCTTTCGGAATGCCTCCAGTGCATTTCCAGCATCTCTGGCCTTGACGATAGCGGCGTTCAGGGCGGCGATATTTTTGATCTCATGCTCCGTGGCCAACTGACAACAAAGCTCTCCGCCCAAACCTTCCAACGCACCTTGAACACGAAGCCAGTCAAGAATTTGGACCAGCGACGGATCTGCCACGCGCGGACGCCGGGTCGGGCCGTAATCAATCAACCCTTCCCCTTCCAGAATGCGCAAGGCCTCTTTTAGGGGTGTGCGGCTAATGCCAAAAGCATCCGCCAAATCACGTTCGCGAACCGGAACCCCCGGGGCGAGCTTGCCCAGCAAGATGAATTCGCGCAGCGTATCGGCCGCTTCCATCGCAAGGGAACGGCGCGGCTTGAGATCGGCAAAATCCTTCAGCTCGTCTGTCCAGTTGCTTTTGGTCAATTTCTTATCCGATCAGGAAGGTTGTTGGGTTTGTATTAGCGTGTCTTGCCCTGTCATCAAGATGGACCAAAGGTGATGTCACCCGGCAATATCGAAATGCGCAAGATACTTGTCTGTGATTGAGATACCCAAACCGGGCGCGTCATCATCCAACTGCAATCGGCCATCACTGGCAGCCGGATCGCCCTCAAAAATGTAGTAAAACAGCTCATTGCCCACCTCGACATCAAAGACCGGGAAATATTCGGCCATCGGACAATTCGTGTTGGCCATGGTCAGGTGATAATTATGCATCTGCCCAGCATGGGGGATGACGGGGATCTGACTTGCCTCTGCAATCGCGTTGATCTTCTGCGCTGCGGTGATCCCGCCAACGCGATTGGTATCATATTGCAAAACACTGACTGCACGGTTGTTGATCAGGTCTTTGCAGCCCATGATCGAGAATTCATGCTCACCACCAGAGATTGGCACGATATTCATGGCATTCAGCTCGGCATATCCGGCAATGTCGTCAGCGATCACCGGCTCTTCAAGCCAACGCAGCTCAAACGGGGCCAATTTGGGCAGGATGCGTTTGGTGTAATCCAGGTTCCAACCCATATAGGCATCGGCCATGAGATCGGTGTCATCACCAATGACCTCCCGGACACCGGCGACACGTTTGAGGTTCTCGCGCATCCCGGCCATGCCATCTTTGGGGCCCCAGCCAAAACGCATTTTAAAGGCGGTATGGCCGGCGTTCATGGCAGCCTCGGCCTCGGCCTGCATTTCGTCGATAGGGCCGGAATAAAGCTTGGAATAGTAAACCGGGATCGTTTCTTTTGTGCGGCCACCCAGCAATTTGAAGACGGGCTTGTTCACCAGTTTGCCCATCAGATCCCAGATAGCTATATCAATGGCACTGATGGCGGTCATGCCAATACCTTTGCGGCCCCAGGCATGGGTGCGACGATACATTTTTTCCCACAGATAGGCATAATCAAACGGGTCTTCGCCGATGATCAACGGCGCCAACCATTCATCGATGGCCTGTTTGATGACGGTCGGTGCCAGCGCGGCATTGCCGATGCCGATTGTGCCGTCGTCTGTCTCGATCTCACAGGTAAGCCATTGGTGAAACCGAAATGAGGCCATCGCATCGCCCTTCATCCACAAAGCATCTGACGCATTTGTGCAGAAATTCCCTTGCGGGGGGACGACAGGTCCGGTCCAATGCCATACGCGGGTGCGGATTGATTTGATCTTTGGCACGCATTCCTCCCAAACCCGCCGCATTGAACTGCGATCAAGATGCAAGAAACGCTACCAGAGGGACCGCATTTTTGGAATACCAAATTTTGAAGTTCCTATTGGCGCGGCCACTGGCTAGGGTCGCGCTGAATGAAACCATGATGCTGACATGAGGGAAAAATGACCCAAACGCTTGCCATCGGGAACTACACGCCTGATGAAACGCAAAAGCTTGAAAGCGAATTTGCACCACTTTTTCTGGACGACCCGACCCAGATCGGGACATTGGACGCGGCCTTGCGCGACCAGATCAAGGCGGTGGCCTATAAGGGTCATCACCCCTTTGGACCAGATGCGATGGCGCAACTGCCCGCGCTTGGGATCATTGCAAATTACGGTGTCGGCTACGATGCGATTGATGTGGCGGTGGCGACGCATAATGGGATCAAGATCACGAATACGCCCGATGTACTCAATGATGATGTGGCTGATCTGGCGGTCGGCATGATCCTGATGCATGGACGGCAGATGGCGCAGGCAAGCAGCTGGATGCGGTCGGGGCATTGGGCGGGGAAAGGGGCCTTCGCGCTGAACCGCAAAGTCAGCGGCAGCACCGCCGGTATCCTTGGATTGGGGCGGATCGGGCGTGAAATCGCGGTGCGACTGGAGGCGTTCAAGATGGATATCCACTACTGGTCGCGCAGTGAAAAAGATACGCTAGGCTACATCTACCACGATGACCCGGTCGCTTTGGCAGGTGCGGTTGACTACCTTGTGGTGGCACTGGTCGGGGGGGCGGAAACCCAAAGGATGGTCTCGGCCGACGTGCTGTCTGCGCTTGGCGAAAACGGTGTGCTGGTCAATATCTCGCGGGGCAGTACTGTTGACGAAGCCGCGCTTTTTACGGCGTTAGAGACCGGCACGATCAACGGGGCGGCGCTGGATGTCTTTGACAACGAACCGCAGATAGACCCGCGGTTTTACGCATTGGACAATGTCGTGCTGCAACCACATCAAGGCTCAGGAACGGTCGAAACACGGGCGGCGATGGCGGCTTTGCAACGGGACAATATCAGCGCATTCCTAAATGGGGCACCGCTGGTTACCCCGGTTAACTAGGTGCAAAACGCGCAGGCCAACCAAGCAGGAGAAGGCAATGAAAAAGACGATTATCATCACCGGCGCGGGCCGTGGGATCGGCAAAAAGACGGCAGAGGCTTTTCTGAACGCAGGGTGGAAAGTCGGGCTTGTAGGGCGGAAAGTTGAACCGCTCGAAGAAATGGCGGCGACATATGTAAACGCGCGGGCGATGCCTTGTGACGTGACGGATGAAAAGCAGATCGACACGGTTTTTGCAGCGGCAGTGCAGGATTGGGGGCGGCTTGATGTGCTTTTTAACAACGCCGGGGTGACACTGGATACGGCAACAGTTGATGACATTGATGTTGCTGCCTGGCGGAACCTGATCGATATCAACGTGACCGGGTCGTTCATCTGTGCGCGAACGGCGTTTGGGCTGATGCGCGCGCAAGATCCGCAAGGGGGACGGATCATCAATAACGGCTCAATCTCGGCACATATGCCGCGATATGGATCGGCGGCCTATACGGCGTCTAAACACGCGATCACGGGGCTGACCCGGTCACTTTCACTCGATGGGCGAGCCTATAATATCGCATGTGGGCAGATCGATATTGGCAACGCGCTCACGGATATGGCGGTGAAGATGACACAAGGGGTGCCGCAGGCAGATGGGGCCATCGCGGTGGAACCCGTGATGGACGCCGATCATGTCGCGTCATCAGTGCTGCATATGGCCGAATTGCCGCTTGAGGCGAATGTGCAATTCATGACCGTCATGGCCAGCGCGATGCCCTATATCGGCCGGGGCTAGAGAGCGGCCAATTTGCGCTCGCGCAACCAGATGTAAAGGCCTGATCCAATGATGATCAGGCCGCCCAGCAAGGTATAGACCGTGGGCCACGTATCAAATGCAACGATCCCAGCGACAGCGGCAAATAGGATCTGGCAATACACGACAGGTGACAGCAACGCAGCCTCGGCATAGCGGTGGGCCATCGTTGCCAGCATATGGCTGATAAGCCCAAACATCCCGATGCCCAAGAAAACGGACCACCCCAGCGCGGTTTCGGGCCAAACCCACTGGGCGGTTGCAAAGGGCAGCAACAAAGCGGTCGGAATGCCCGATGACCAGATTTGCATCGTCGCATTACTGGCTTGCCCGGCCAACAAGCGCGTCATTATGAAATAGATCGCAGCAGAGCTGACGGCTCCCAGCGAATATAGCATGGCAGGATGCCATTGGGCGCCCCATGGCTGGGTGACAACAATCACGCCACAAAAGCCCACGCAAACGGCACTAAAGCGGCGTAGACCCACGCGCTCACCCAATATCGGGATGGCCAGAACAGTGATGATGATGGGCATCGAAAACATAATTGTCGTGGTGACGGTGATAGGTAATTGGCTCAACGCAAAGAAATTCAAAACAGTTGAACCAAGCAGCGCCAATGATCGCGCTATTTGAACAAAAGGGCGTGCGGTGGAAAAGACTGATCGGCCCTCACTGGGCCAAAAGAACAGCACTGCATAAACAAAATGCCCGGCATAACGGGCAAAGGCTGCCTGTATCGGGGCCATGCCCCCTAGGATCAACCATTTCGCCGATGTATCGACGCAAATGAATAAGGCGACAGCAATGATCATCAGGATCACCCCCGCCGCCGTTTTTTCCTCGCGTGGCAGAATAGCAGCCACGGTCAGATCAGGCGTCTTTGACCTGCGCGCTGACCCAATCGATAAGCTGGGGCACCAGCTCGTCGCCTGTCCCACTTTCGGTGGCGGCGGCAAACATCGCAGCCGAAGGGGCGGACATCCGATTTTCCAGCCCCAGATCACTGGCCATCTGCCGGAAATAACCAAGGTCTTTGCTGGCATTGGCAACAGAGAATTCCATCGTCTTTTTGCCATCGACCATATAAGCGCTGACCATATCCAGCATGGTCGAATGGATCGGGCCAGAGCCGACAACGTCGTAAACCGACTTGCGGGAAAGACCGGCAGCATCAGCCGCGACATAGGCCTCGGCTACGGTGGCCACAAAGGTCATGCCGATATAGTTATTCAGCAGCTTGATGGTGTTGCCCGCGCCCAAAGGACCAAGGTGAAAAACATTCTCGCCCAACTGCTCAAGCAAGGGTTTTGCTTTGGCAAAGCTTTCATCGGTCCCGCCAACCATGATATTCAAAAGGCCATCAACAGCCTGGGCTGGGGTGCGGCCCAAAGGGCAATCCATGTAATGGGCGCCTTTTTCTGCCAGGGCGGCACCGATTTTCTTTGTGGATGCAGGCAATGAAGTGCCGAAATCCAAAACAACTTGGCCCGCTGATACGGCAGATAAGATACCGCCATCACCCAAAACAAGGGTCTCCACCTGGTCCGAATTGCTGACGCAGATCATGACGGTTTCAACATTTTGGGTCAGCGCAGTCAGGGATGTTGCTTCTTCGGCACCGCGTGCAAGCGCCTGTTCGACACCGGTGCGATCCCGGTTACCCATAACAACAAGGTCGTGACCTGCTTTTTGCAAACATTCGACCATGGCGCGGCCCATAAGACCCAGGCCGATAAATCCGATTTTCATTCTGAAATTTCCCTTTCTGTTTCGCCGCAATCTGCCCGGCGCATTGGGCCGCATACGCGAATGCGCGCATGATGTGCAATGCGAATGATCAGATGCTGCAACATCACATGACCGCCCCGATTTGCCAGGGCACAAACTCAAAATCGCCCAATCCTTGTGCCTCGGATTTGGACATCGCGCCAGATGCCATGTCCAGCCACATCTCAAAGATCTGATGACCAACCTCTTCAACGCTTTGACCGTCTGACAGGATCGTACCGGCATTGATATCCATGTCAGCGGCCAGACGGTTATACATCTGTGTATTGGTGGCCACTTTCATCGATGGGCTGGGCTTGGCACCAAAGGCGGACCCGCGACCGGTGGTAAAACAGACCAGATTGCAGCCGCTGGCGATTTGACCGGTGACCGAAACGGCGTCAAAGCCGGGGCTGTCCATAAAGGTAAAGCCCTTTGCCGTGACGGGCTCGGCGTATTTGTAAACACCGGTCAACGGGGTCGTGCCACCTTTGGCCGCAGCACCCAATGACTTTTCCAGGATCGTCGTCAGACCGCCCTTCTTGTTGCCATGTGATGGGTTGTTGTCCATGCTGCCATGATTGCGGGCGACATAGTCCTCCCACCAATCAATCAAACCTAACAGTTTTTCGCCGGTCTGCCGGTTGATGGCGCGCGCGGTCAAAAGATGCTCGGCACCATAGATTTCCGGGGTCTCGGCCAGCACGCCGGTGCCACCCTGGGCGACCAATAGATCACAAGCATAGCCAACAGCAGGGTTCGCAGTGACACCCGACCAAGCATCCGAGCCGCCACATTGCAATGCGACCATCAGCTCCGCGGCAGAGGCCTCTTCGCGGTGGAAGGCGTTCACATGAGGCAACATCTCTTTGACCTTGCGAATGCCCAGCGCAATGGTTTTCTCAAGCCCGCCAACATCCTGGATATTCATCGATTGAAACAGGGGTCCAGGTTCAAGGCCATAGGCTTCGATCAGCCAATCAATCTGGTTTACTTCGCAACCAAGGCCAGCCATCAGCACGCCGCCGACATTAGGGTTGCGGGCATAGCCCCACATAACGCGCTGCAAAGCCTCAAACCCATCACCAGCACTGGCCATGCCGCAACCGGTTCCGTGGACAAAGGCCACAACGCCATCAACATTTGGGTAGGCGGCCAGCAGCGCGGGTGTGAAATGGGCCGCAATCATGCGGGCGGCTGTGGCCGAGCAGTTCACGCTGGTCAGAATGGCCAGATAATTCCGGGTGCCGACACGGCCGGTGGGGCGCTTGTACCCCCGAAAGCTGCGGGTGGCGCTGGGCGCGGGGGGCGGCTTTAGGTTGGTGGCAAATTCATAGGCCACATCGACGGCACGGAAGGCCAGGTTATGGGAATGCACATGCGCGCCCTCGGGGATATCCTGCGCAGCATAGCCAATGATCTGCGCATATTTCCGCACTGGGGTGCCCTTTGGGATCGACTGGGTGGCCATCTTGTGACCGCGCGGGACCAATTGGATCGCGCCCGCCTCGCCTTTCTCAAGCGGTTGGATAGCCGTGACGACATTATCCGCAGCTGCAAGCCGGACGGTCTTCATGCGGGCCTATCCTTGGCGCGGCGGATCATAGCAGGATAGTCACGATATTCGGCCAGATCAGCAATACCGACAGGGCAAGCAGCTGGACACCAATGAAGGGCAGAAAGCCGCGGAAAATATCGGTTAGCGAAATATGGGCGGGGGCGACTGATTTCAGATAGAATGCCGCCGGACCAAATGGGGGGGACAGGAAACTGACCTGCATATTCATGCAGAACAGGACACCAAACCAAATCGCGACATGGCGGGGATCAAGCTGACCGATGAACCCGATATCCTCAATCGGGAGGTTCTGAACGATGGGCAGAAAGACCGGGATAATCAGCAGAACAATCCCAACCCAATCCATAAAAGCACCCATGAAAAGCAGGATGAGCATCATGATCAAGATGACGACCATGGCATGCATCTCTGCGCCAACAATCGTCTGGGCGATATAGGCTGGACCGCCCGCCAACGTATAAGCGCCGGCCAAGGCAGCGGCGCCGACGGTGACCCAAATGATGGTGCCGGTTGACCGCAAGGTACGCATCAGGCTGGTCCAGACCAGTTCAACCGATGCCGTGCCGCGGAAAACGGCAATGACAAAGACCGCCAGTGCGCCCAGGCCAGCCGCTTCGGTGATACCCGTGACGCCGCCATAGATTGAGCCAAGAACAATGCCGATAACCGAAAATGGCGGGACCAGCCCCTTGCCGTGGCGCCAGCCCTCTTTGGTGCGATGTTTGCCGATCAGAACAAACATGACGATCAGACAGCCAGCCAGAATGCCGATAAGCATCGGTAAATCCTCGGGCATACCCAAACTTGGGGGCTCAAACCTGTTGCCGCCGGGCACATTCCGGCCGGTCAGGCTCAGAAACCCCAAACGCAGCAGCAGGATGCCCGTGATCCCTGCCACAAGGGTGGCGATGAAGCCGACGAACATCATGATCTTTTGACCATTGGGCGGATCATCATCAGCGGGTTCGGGCAGCGGGGCCTGCGATGGGTCAAGCTGGGTGCGGATGATGATATAAATGATGATGAAACTGGCCAGCATAAAGCCGGGCAGGAACGCGCCTGTAAAAAGGGCCTTGATCGATGTCTCAGTGATCAGACCATAGATGATCAGCACAATAGAAGGGGGGATCATCGTACCAAGCGAGCCTGACGCGCAAATCGTTCCGATCGCAAGGTTCTGATTATAGCCAAGGCGCAGCATCTGCGGCAGGGCAATCAGGCCAAGCAGAACAACTTCGCCGCCAATGATACCGGACATTGCGGCCATCAAAACAGCCATCAGCGAGGTGACAATGGCAACACCGCCGCGCACGCGGCTTAGCCAGAAATCCAGACTGTCATACATCTGTTTTGCAATGCCCGAGCGCTCCAGCAAGGCGGCCATGAAAATAAATAAAGGCACGGAAATCAGCACATAGGCGGTGATTAGGTCAAAGACCTTCTGGGTTAGAATGTATAGCGGCCCCGTGCCGGGTCTGCTGGTTAACATACCCTCGCCAAAGTTCATGGGGTTGGTCAAAAGCGTGGGCTCGAATTTCATGATCATGACAACGGCAGCCATGACCGCCGAAGCGATGCCCAGCGGCATACCAATCGCCAAAAGGACAATCAGACCCAAGACAAGAACAATCGAAATAGTTGCGGGATCCATCAGCTGTCTCCTACGCTTTTCTTGAGGGCTTCAAGCTCTTCCGCGTCAACGACATCCTTGTCGGCCAATGCGGATGGATCGCGATTCCAGTCGGCAATCAGGTTTATGAAGGCTTGAATGCTGACCAGCGTGATTGAGATCAGGATGATCGGTTGAATAGTGGCAGGTAGCGGCGGGTCAAAGGCGGTGCCAAAGGTCTGCCAATTATAGAACTTGCCGACAAAAACCTGATGGTAACTGCCATAAAGCAGGCAGGCGGTGAAGAACCATAACAGCAAAACGGATAAGACATCGCAGATATGCTGGCCCCAGCGGGGCAATACTTCGTACAGAATGAATATGCGGATATGCGAGCGTTGCTGCATGCCATAGACACCCGACAGCATGAAAATGAACCCCGCAATCCAAAGCGTCAGCTCATTGGCCCATAGGGTGGGGGCCTCGATGGCATAGCGGACAAAGACCTCATATAGCATGACACCGGTCATCAGGATGATCAGGATCATGGTGATACGGCCGATGAACATGGCGATCTGGTCAAACTTGCTGTGTTGCTGAAATTCCATCTGATTGGGAACAACCGTGCAAACGCCGATGACAAAGGTGATGGGCATCAGGATCAGGGCGATCCAGTCGACAACATCAACATTGCCGCCGCCCAGACCGGCAATGCCCGGCGTGATCTGTTTGCGATCAAAATAATCCTGGATCTGGATGGCCTTGCTTTCGTTTTCGTAGCTGACGAAATCCAGCAGAAAGGCGGGCAGGTGCCATACGGTCCAGCCTGCGCAAATGACAAAAAAGACGGGAACGATCCAATCCAACAAATGGCCTGACTGTCTGCTCATGTTCCTCTCCCAACCGGCGATTTGCTGCGGGCCGTCCGTTGAAGAATGGCGGCGGAATGAACCGCCGCCTTCATTGGATCACCAGATCAATGCAACGCTACAGGGCGCCAATGCTTTGCAAGAAGGACAGATGGCTTTCCAGCAATGATTTGGACTCGGGGGTGGTGGCGTATTCATCCCAAGATTCGGCGACCGCATTGCGGTAGGTCTGCATATCGGCATCCGACCAAGTGTGCAGGGTCACGCCTTGATTACGTAAATCATTGGCAGCTTCGGCAGATGCGATTTCCTGAACAGTGGTGTTTTTCAGACCAAGGGCCTGCATGGCCACACGCATGATGGCACGGTGATGCTCTGGCATGCCGTCCCAAACATCCTTGCGGCAGGCAAGGTGATCTGCAGGCATGGAATGGAAGCCGGGATAATTGGCATGGGTGGCGATATCATACAGACCCAGACCAACATTGTTGGGCAGGTTGGATGCATCGGCACCATCAATGATACCTGTTTCCAGGGCGGTGAAGATCTCGTTGAAATCCATCACGATGGGCGAGGCACCCAGCTTTTCAAAGATCATCGTAATCACACCCGGAGGGGCACGAAACTTCCAGCCCTCCAGATCAGAAACACCGCCAAGGGGCGCTGTTGATGAAAGCGATTCAGGCCCCGGAATCCACCAACCGACGAACTCCATGCCTTGGGGATTATAAAGGGCGTTAATAGCGTCATAACCGCCGCCATGCAGCATCCAGGCATACATCTGATAGGGGTTGGAATAGGCGCCGTTCAGATCACCTGCAAACTGGAATGCGGGGTTTTTGCCAACCTGATAGGCACCGCCAGTCATGTCGCAATCAAGAATACCGGTCACAGCGGCATCAAACGTCTCGGTCGCGTTCACAACCGAGCCGGAATAGAACATTTCAATCTGGATTTCGCCATTCGACATGGTCTGCACATCATCGACAAACTCGGCAGCCATCTGGCCAGACAGGGTTTCGGTCGAGAAATGTGTTTGAATACGCAGGTTCGTTTGTTGGGCAGCAGCGGCTGTTGTCAGCGTCAGCGCGGCCAGACCAGCGGTCACGGTCCTTGTGATAGTGTTGAGCATATTGGTTCCTCCCTTATAGCCCTTACAATCGATGTGCCGGGCACCCGAAAACGATATTTTGGGTGATAAAATGCGACGTGGTCTTTTTTGAAATCTGGCGGCTAGATTGTCGCAATTGGATGATCCAATAGCCCCGGCAAAGCGCCAGTTTCGGGGCGAGAGCCCCGCGTTCCTCCCATGATATGCCCGGCCCTTGAATCTTGGACCAAGCGTTATTTGGAATACCAAATGCCGAATTCTTGCACCTGTCAAGCCTTGGCGGAAAAACACACAGGGCTTTTCAGGAAAACGCGATCTGCACTTTGATGGCCTGATGGCGATCAGCAGCCAACTCAAAGGCGGCACTGGCCTGATCAAGCGGCATTTGATGGGTCACCAACGGGGTCACATCCAACCGGCCGGCCTGCATCATCGTGACAGCGGTAAAGAACGCATCATGAAAGCGGAACGATCCACGCAACTCGATTTCCTTGGTCGTGATCGCTTGCATGGGTAATTGCATGTCACCGCCCAAACCCAATTGCATGATCACCGCGCCCGGGCGCATCGCGGGGATGGCATCTGCAAGGGCCACCGCGAGGCCCGAGCATTCAAAAAGGACATCAAACTGGCCCTTATCTGTATCGTAATCGCGCAGGGCATCGGGGCATTCGGCGACGTTCAGAACCTGATCGGCACCGACAGCCTGCGCCTTGCGCAGGGTGAAGGGTGTAACATCTGTCGCGACGATCTTGGCGGCACCAGCCGCGCGGGCGACAAGGACACTCAGCTGACCGATAGGCCCGCAACCGGTGACCAGAACAGTCTTTCCCAAAAGGCTCCCAGCGCGCTTTGCGGCATGCAAAACCACAGCCAGTGGCTCGGCGACGGCGGCCTGTTCGGCAGTCAGACCTTCGGCTTGGGCACATTGGCGGGCATCGGCGACGATGTATTCGCTGAACGCGCCCTGAATATGCGGAAACGGCATCGCAGAGCCATAAAACCGCATCTTCATGCAGTGCTGATGGGCGCCCTCCAAACAGTAAGAACATTCATAACACGGACGCGAGGGTGAAACGGCAACCAGATCGCCTTTGCTCAGACCACTGACATCGGGACCCATCGCCGCGACATGGCCGGACACTTCATGACCCAGGATCATCGGCTCGCGCAGACGAATGCTGCCAAAGCCACCATGGTTATAGTAATGCAGATCCGAACCACAGACGCCGCCACGGGCCATGCGGACCAGCACTTCGCCCGGTCCAGGCGTGGGCGTGGGGCGATGTTCAATCCGAAGATCTTTTGCGGCGTGGATGACAATGGCCTTCATTTCAGGGCTTTCCGGTATCGGGGCAACCCGGGGGCGGCCATGCAAGTTGACAGAGAAAACGATCCTCGAAATGCTAAACAGACCAATTTAACGGATCAAGTATCTTGATCAGCACGCAAAAAAGACAAAGGAAGACAGCCCATGGACCTCAGTTTGTTTGCGCTCTCGGGAAAACGGGCGTTGATCACCGGCTCATCGCAAGGGATCGGTTTTGCGCTGGCGCAAGGGCTTCAGACGGCAGGGGCGCAGGTAGTGCTGAACGGGCGGGACACCGGCAAATTGGCGGCAGCGGCAGACACGCTGGGGGGCGCCGAAACACTGGCTTTTGATGCGACAGATCATGCGGCGGTCAAAGAGGCGATCAACAGATTTGAGGGCGCAACCGGGCCGATCGACATCCTGATCAACAATGCCGGCATGCAACACCGGACCGCGCTCGAGGATTTTCCGGCAGATGCGTTTGAGCGGCTTTTGCAGACCAATATTGCCAGCGTTTTTCATGTCGGGCAGGCCTGTGCACGGCATATGATCGAACGGGGGGCGGGTAAGATCATCAATATCGCCAGCGTGCAAACGGCATTGGCGCGGCCCGGCATTGCACCTTACACTGCTACCAAGGGGGCGGTTGCAAACCTGACCAAGGGTATGGCGACCGATTGGGCGGCCAAGGGATTGCAATGCAACGCCATCGCGCCGGGCTATTTCGATACCCCGCTGAATGCGGCACTTGTGGCGGACGCTGATTTCAGCGCATGGCTGGAAAAACGAACCCCCGCAGGGCGATGGGGGCAGGTCGAAGAACTGGTTGGCGCGGCGATCTTTTTGGCGTCAGATGCGTCAAGTTTCGTCAATGGGCACACGCTTTTCGTGGACGGTGGGATCACGGCCAGCCTATGATTCCGGCAAATATCGGAATGGGCTAAGCACCGCCGATCTCTTGGGCCAGTAGCGCCTTTAATCCGGTTTTATAATCGGGATAAAGCAACTCAACGCCCAGCTCATCCTTGATCCGATCATTCCGCACCTTCTTGCTTTCAGCGTAAAAGCTACGGGCCATCGGGGTCATTTCAGCGGTCTCGAAATCCTCAGCAGCCGGGATCGGCAGACCCAGCAACTCAGCGGCATAGCCGATCACATCCTCAGGTGGGGCGGGATCATCATCGCAAACATTATAGGCCGCGCCGGGGTTGGGGCGCGCAATCGAAGCGGCCAAAACGCGTGCAATATCGGCCACATGGGTCCGGCTAAAGATCTGGCCCGGCTTGATGATACGGCGGGCGGTGCCATTACGGACCTTTGAAAACGGGCCGCGTCCGGGGCCGTAAATGCCCGCAAGCCGGAAAATATGCAAAGGCAAGCCGGGGATATCGGCCCAGGCGGCCTCGGCCGCAACCCGGGCAATCCCGCGCTTGGTGGCAGGGGTCAGCGGGGTGGTCTCGTCCACCCAATTGCCCTGATGATCCCCGTAAACGCCAGTGGTGGACAAATAACCAACCCACTCAAACTGGCTGGCGCGGGTGGCGATCTCATCGCGCAATTCTGCCAAAACAGGATCGGCCTCTGCGCCCGGCGCGGCGGAAATCAGTAGATGCGTCGCTGCATCCAGCGCTGGGACCATATCCGCGCCCGGCCAAATACGCGGCTCAATACCTTCGGCCATAAGGGCTGATGCCTTATCCTCTGACCGCGTGGTGCCAATGATGCGCCAATCCTGCGGCAACAAAAGGCGCGACAGGGCGCGGGCGCTAAAGCCATGGCCAAATGAAAGCAGTGTTTTTTCCATAAGGCTCTTGTTGCCGAGGAACACGCGATGCGCAAGCCACCCAACCGGCGTCTACCCTTCCAAAGCCTCCGGCGGGGATATTTTTAGCCAAAAGAAAATATGGGCCCCTCTTTATCACAAAGGACAAAGAGGGGTTTCTCATGGCGCGGTCATCGGCGTCCCCGCCTGTACCGCCCACCCATCTTCACTCGAGATGGTTAACAGAGCGTTATTTCTTTTGGCCAAAAATATCCCCGCCGGAGGCAAAAAACCTCTCAGCGGCGACAGACGTCGTATCCGTTTAGGAAGTTGTTCCGCATAGTGAGACCCTTTCACTATTGATTTGCCAGGGCCGGTCAGACCTGAAATGATAATCTTCACATTCCAGCAAAGCACGAGAGTATCATGGCCTTTCAGCCCGCCAAGTGGCCCCGCAAACTGCGCTCGCAAGAATGGTTCGGGGGCAGTTCTAAAGACGCGATTTATCACCGGTCCTGGATGAAAAATCAAGGGCTGCCAGCGGACCTTCTGGATGGGCGGCCCGTCGTGGGCATTTGCAACACATGGTCCGAGCTGACCCCCTGTAACGCCCACCTGCGCGATCTGGCTGAAAAGGTGAAATTCGGGGTCTATGAAGCAGGCGGTTTCCCCGTCGAATTCCCCGTCTTTTCCCCGTCCGAAAGCACCCTGCGCCCCACCGCCATGATGTACCGCAACCTTTGCGCCATGGATGTGGAAGAGGCGATCAGGGGCAAATGCATCGACGGCGTCGTGCTGTTGGCCGGCTGTGACAAAACCACACCCGCACTGCTGATGGGCGCGGCATCAGTCGATCTGCCCGCGATTGTCGTGTCGGGCGGGCCCATGTTGAACGGGCATTTCCGGGGCGAACGTGTGGGCTCTGGCACGCATCTTTGGAAATTTTCCGAAGCCGTCCGCGCGGGCGAAATGACAGCGGAAGAATTTGTTGAGGCGGAGGCCTCCATGTCCCGCTCTCCCGGCTCCTGCAACACCATGGGCACCGCCAGTACAATGGCGTCGATGGCCGAGGCGCTGGGCATGGCGCTGTCCGGTAACGCCGCAATCCCCGCTGTCGACAGCCGCCGCCGGGTCATGGCACATCTGACCGGGCGTCGGATCGTGGATATGGTGAAGGACGATCTGAAACCATCCGATGTGATGACCAAACAAGCGTTTGATAACGCAATCCGCACCAACGCGGCCATCGGCGGCTCCACCAACGCGGTGATCCACTTGCTGGCCATGGCCGGGCGGACCAAAGGCGTTGAACTGACCTTGGACGATTGGGACCGTCTGGGCCGCGATGTACCCACAATCGTCAACCTGATGCCGTCGGGCAAATACCTGATGGAGGAATTTTTCTACGCAGGCGGCCTGCCAGTCGTCATCAAACGGTTGGGCGAAGCGGGGCTTTTGAACAAAGACGCGCTAACGGTCTCGGGCGGGTCCATGTGGGACGAGGTCAAACATGTGAAAAACTGGAATGAGGACGTGATCCTACCCGTCGAAAAGGCGTTGACCCAATCCGGTGGCATCGCCGTGTTGCGCGGCAATCTCGCCCCCGGCGGCGCGGTTGTGAAACCATCCGCCGCCACGGCGGAACTGATGCAACACACCGGGCGCGCCGTCGTGTTTGAGGATATCGACGACTACAAAGCCCGCATCAATGACGACGATCTGGATATTGACGAAACCTGCATCATGGTCCTGAAAAACTGCGGCCCGCGCGGCTATCCGGGCATGGCCGAGGTCGGGAATATGGGCCTGCCGCCCAAGATCCTGAAAAAAGGGATCACCGATATGGTGCGGATTTCCGATGCGCGGATGTCGGGCACAGCCTTTGGCACCGTGGTCCTGCATACCTCACCCGAAGCCGCCGTTGGCGGGCCGCTCGCTGTGGTGCAAAACGGGGATATCATCGAACTCGACGTGGCCGGACGCCGTTTGCATCTGGATATCACGGATGCGGAACTCGCAGCGCGGCTAGAGGCTTGGACAGCCGAAAAATCCGGCGCAAACCCCCGGCCCGAAAGCGGCTATGCAATGCTCTATCATGATCGGGTCATGGGCGCAGATACCGGGGCGGATTTCGATTTCCTTGTGGGGCACCGGGGCAATGCCGTCGGAAAGGAAGCGCACTAATGACGCCGATTTGCCTCGTCGGCATCGGCAAAATCGCCACCGACCAGCATGTGCCCGCGATCAACGCCAGCCCCGATTGGGACCTCGCGGCAACGGTCAGCCGGACGGGCACTATCGACGGGGTGCAAGCCTTCACCGATTTCGACCAGATGTTGGCGGAAACCGATATCCCAGTGATCTCGCTCTGCCTTCCGCCTGTGCCTCGCTACGCCTATGCGGCCAAAGCCATCGCGGCGGGCCGTCATGTGATGCTGGAAAAACCACCCGGGGCAACCTTGGCAGAAGTTCACGCGCTTGCTGATATGGCACGCGCCGCAGGCGTGACCCTGTTCACGACCTGGCACAGCCGGATGGCGCCCGGCGTGGCACCGGCGAAAGCCTGGCTTGCAGACAAGCAAGTGACTGGGGTCCAGATTACCTGGAAAGAAGACGTGCGCCGCTGGCACCCGGGCCAAGACTGGGTGTTCGCGCCGGCCGGTATGGGCGTTTTTGACCCCGGCATTAATGCCCTGTCTATAATTACCGAAATCCTGCCAATGCCAATCCATCTGCAAGCGGCAGAGCTGCTTTTCCCGTCCAATTGCGACACGCCAATCGCAGCACAGATGCGCTGGACCGAAAACGTGATCGCCGAGTTTGATTGGCGACAAGAAGGCCCCCAAAGCTGGGATATCACCGTTCAAACAGATGCAGGCGGGATCAGCTTGCACGATGGGGGATCGCGCTTGGTGATTGATGGTGCGCCGCAAGATGTCGGGCCCGAACGGGAATACCCGGCGCTTTACGACCGGATGGCGGATTTGGTCAAGGATGGGGTGTCAGACGTAGATATCGGGCCGATGATCCACGTTGCGGACGCGATGGCATTGGGCCAGCGGGTGACCGGCGAAGCGTTTTATCTTTAGATAAAGCGAAACGCTCTAACCGTGCCGTCGTCAGCCACAATCCGCCGCGTTGTATGTACAGCATATGTACGGGATCTGTACACGATGCATACGGTCCGATTCAGGGACGCAGCAGCTTTTCGTAAAGCGTGTTCAAAAACCCGGCGACCCCATCATGCGGGTCGCGATCCCCCATAACGGCGCGCACCTGCACATCGAAATCGGCATAATGCTGCGTCAGCGCCCAGACCGAAAAGATCAGATGATGTGGATCGACCTGCGCGATTTTACCCGCATCTGCCCATGCCTGAATAATGGCGGCTTTTTCGTCGACCATATCCTTCAGCTCAGTCCGCAAAATGTCCAAGATGCGGGGGGCACCTTGTAATATCTCATTGGCAAAAAGCCGGCTTTCGCGGGGAAAGTCGCGGCTAAGTGCCAGCTTGCGCTGGGCGTATCCCATGATCTCGGCGATTGGATCACCGTTGCCGTCAAGCGCCCGAAGCGGATCGAGCCAGGTTTCAAGCAAACGCGCAAGCAGGACTTCGTGGATCGCGTCCTTTGAAGGAAAATAATACAGCAAATTCGGCTTGGACAACCCGGCCGCATCAGCGATCTGATCCAGGGTCGATCCGCGGAAACCGAACTGTGAAAAGATATCCAGACCTGCTGACAAAATCGCGGTTTGGTTGCGTTGCTGAATCCGGGTTAAAGGTTTTTCCATAAGTAACTTTGCTTAATTTGCAGGCGTTTGCACCTGTTTTTGGGTCTATTTGCGGGCTTTATTGGCACATGCTTTAAAATCACGCCGATAACTTGACTGGTGCCCTCCCTCTGTTAGCGTCCGTTTGACCACTTGGTCAAATCAAGAATGCCCGAGCTGAAGGAGAAAGCGATGGCCGCCCCCGGAGAGAACCTGCGCATCAATGGCGAACGCCTGTGGGATAGCCTGATGGAAATGGCCAAGATCGGCCCCGGTATTGCCGGAGGTAATAACCGCCAGACTCTGACTGACGAAGACAGCGAAGGCCGCCATTTGTTTCAAAGGTGGTGCGAAGCCGCAGGTATGACCATGGGCGTGGATGAGATCGGCAACATGTTCGCCCGCCGCGAAGGCACTGACCCCGATGCGCTGCCGGTCTATGTGGGCTCGCACCTTGATACCCAGCCCACGGGCGGGAAATATGATGGCGTCTTGGGGGTGCTTGGCGGGCTTGAGGTCGTCCGCACCCTGAATGATCTGGATATCAAAACCAAGCATCCGATTGTCGTCACCAACTGGACCAATGAAGAGGGCACCCGCTACGCCCCGGCCATGCTCGCCTCTGGCGTTTTTGCGGGCAAACACACGTTGGACTGGGCGCTGGATAAGGTCGATGCCGAGGGCAAGCGTTTCGGGGATGAGCTGGAACGGATCGGCTGGAAAGGCACCGAAAAGGTCGGTGACCGCAAGATGCATGCCATGTTTGAGCTGCATATCGAACAAGGCCCGATCCTTGAAGCCGAAGGCAAAGATATTGGCGTGGTCACCCACGGTCAGGGCCTGCGCTGGATCGAAATTACAGTGATCGGCAAGGAAAGCCACACGGGCTCTACCCCGATGCATATGCGCAAGAATGCCGGCCGTGGCCTCGCGCTGATCACCGAGCTGGTGCATGAAATCGCGATGAAGAACCAACCGGGTGCGGTGGGGGCCATCGGCCATATCGACGTCTACCCCAACAGCCGGAACATCATCCCCGGCAAGGTGGTCTTCACCGTCGATATGCGCACCCATCTGCTGGATAAGCTGAATGGGATGGTGGCTGAGCTGATGGAGCGCGCTCCCAAGCTGTGTGAAGACATCGGCGTCACGTTTGAGGCCGAAATCGTCGGCCAATTCGACCCGCCTGCCTTTGATGAGGGCTGTGTTGCAGCCGTGCGGAACGCGGCCGAGCGATTGGGCTATTCCCACATGGATATCGTATCCGGCGCGGGGCATGACGCCTGCTGGATCAACGATCTCTACCCAACGGCGATGGTCATGTGCCCCTGCGTCGACGGGCTGAGCCATAATGAGGCGGAAGAGATCTCACCGGAATGGGCTGCGGCAGGGACAGATGTGCTGTTCCATGCGGTGGTTGAGACGGCGGAGATTGTGGGGTGAATTGGCGGCGAGGACTGTTTCGTACTTGGCTCGTCTTAAGTGTCATTTGGATGATAACTGTCTCAATGTCTGCCAATTTAAATTCTAAAGATATCATGCGTCTTATAGAAGGACCGCCAACAGCAAAAGTTACGGGCGACGCTGGGGCCGATCAGGCCAGACAAGCGGCTCTAGAACGACTCGTCACTGAGATGAATAGACGAACCTGGCTAAGGGTTTCGGGCTTGCTTCGGCTTATGTTTGGGCCGCCGATATTAACCTTCATACTGGGACTGGCGTCGCTATGGGCCATTTCTGGTTTCCGAAAAGTAGAGGACAAATGAAGTCATGACCAAAGTCATCAAAAACGGCACAATCGTCACCGCCGATCTGACCTATAAGGCGGACGTCCTGATCGACGGCGGCAAGATCATCGAAATCGGCCCCGACCTGAAAGGCGACGAACAGCTCGACGCCACGGGCTGCTATGTCATGCCCGGTGGCATCGACCCCCATGTGCATTTGGAAATGCCTTTTATGGGCACTTATTCCAGCGATGATTTTGAAAGCGGTACCCGTGCGGCCTTGGCTGGTGGCACCACGATGGTCGTGGATTTCTGCCTTCCCAACCAAGGCGAAAGCCTGCTGGATGCCATCAAACGCTGGGACAACAAATCGACCCGCGCCAATTGCGATTATTCTTTCCACATGGCCGTCACCTGGTGGGGCGAGCAGGTGTTCAACGACATGAAAACCGTGATCGAGGAGCGCGGGATCAACACGTTCAAGCACTTCCTCGCCTATAAAGGCGCGCTGATGGTCAATGATGATGAGCTGTTTTCCAGCTTTAACCGTCTGGCCGAACTGGGCGGCATCGCGATGGTCCATGCCGAGAATGGCGATGTGGTGGCGGAGCTTTCAGCAAAACTGCTGGCCGAGGGTAACACCGGCCCCGAGGCCCACGCCTATTCCCGCCCCAGCCAGGTTGAGGGCGAAGCCACCAACCGCGCCATCATGATCGCCGATATGGCGGGCGTGCCTTTGTATGTCGTCCATACCTCTTGTGAAGAGGCGCACGAAGCAATCCGCCGCGCCAAGATGCAGGGTAAACGCGTCTGGGGTGAGCCGTTGATCCAGCATTTGACCTTGGATGAATCCGAGTATTTCAACAAAGATTGGGATCACGCCGCCCGCCGTGTCATGTCGCCTCCGTTCCGGAACAAGCAGCATCAGGATAGCCTCTGGGCCGGGCTGCAAAGCGGGACGCTGTCGGTTGTCGCGACCGATCACTGCGCGTTCAGCACCGAACAAAAGCGCTATGGCGTGGGCGATTTCACCAAGATCCCGAACGGGACCGGCGGGCTAGAGGATCGGCTACCGATGCTCTGGACCCACGGCGTGATGACCGGGCGACTGACGATGAATGAATTCGTCGCTGTGACCTCGACGAATATCGCGAAGATTTTGAACTGCTATCCGAAAAAGGGTGCGGTGCTGGTCGGGGCGGATGCCGATCTGGTGGTCTGGGATCCGAAGAAATCCAAGACGATCACAGCGGACAGCCAGCAATCGGCCATCGACTACAATGTGTTTGAAGGCAAGGAGGTCACAGGCCTGCCCCGCTTCACCCTGACACGCGGCAAGGTCGCGATCCACGACGGGGAGGTGCGGACTGAAGAAGGGCACGGCGATTTCGTGAAACGCGAAGGGAATACGCCCACGAATAAGGCGCTGAGCACATGGAAAGAACTGACGGCGCCTAGGCCGGTTGAGCGGACGGGTATTCCGGCGACGGGCGTTTGATGAAAAGTCTCCAATTAACTTCGGAAGAATGGGACTCGGTTGCTAGGTGTGTGAATGCAGCGATTGAAGGACCATTTATTCAAGAGAAGGTGTTTCACACACTGATCGGAATGTGGCGTGATGACGCGCGTGCTACTTTTCAACAACACGCAACGGATCGACAAGGTAAATATCTACACTTAGCCAATAATTCTATGAATAACCTTCTTGGGTACCCGCACAAAATGTATGCCGAATTGGTTGAATGGACTGGTTTGGACCGTTCCGAAATCACAGTGCTATTTTCGCGATTTAGGGATGCTACAGACCGCGCATCTACCACTGCATATGTGAGCTGTCTTGAATGAACACTACGAAGCTGAATCGCAAATCATGAATGTGGTAATTGCAACCAACGTCGATCTTACATTCGAAACGAATGACGGGCCAGTCCATGCGCTGAAAGGCGTAAATTTGGATATTAACAAAGGCGACTTCGTCAGTTTTATCGGCCCCTCAGGCTGTGGTAAGACCACGTTCCTGCGCTGCATCGCTGGGCTGGAAACGCCAACTGGGGGCGAATTGACCGTGAATGGCATGACCCCTGATCAGGCCCGCCGCGCCCGTGCTTATGGCTATGTGTTTCAGGCCGCTGGCCTGTATCCATGGCGCACGATTGGCGGCAATATCCGGCTGCCACTTGAAATCATGGGCTTTGCAAAGGGCGATCAGGCTGAACGGGTTAAGCGCGTCCTGGAGCTGGTCGATTTGGCCGGGTTTGAGAAGAAATTTCCTTGGCAATTGTCGGGGGGGATGCAGCAGCGGGCCTCGATAGCGCGTGCTCTGGCCTTTGACGCGGATATCCTGCTGATGGATGAACCCTTTGGTGCGCTTGATGAGATCGTCCGCGATCACTTGAATGAGCAGTTGTTGCAGCTTTGGGCGCGCACCGAAAAGACCATCGGCTTTGTGACCCACTCTATCCCCGAGGCTGTTTATCTCTCGACCAAGATTGTCGTCATGTCCCCGCGCCCGGGCCGCATCACGGATGTGATCGACAGCCCACTGCCCAAAGAGCGTCCGCTGGATATTCGGGACAGCAAGGAATTCATTGAGATTGCACACCGCGTCCGCGACGGGCTGCGCGCGGGGCATGTGGATGATTAACGTGGCCCCAATTCGCCGGGCAACAGCGCAAGACGGTCCGGCTTGTGCAGGGATCGTGGATGCTTGGATTGACAACACCACATGGATGCCGCGCAGCATAACGCGCGCGGATCTTGAAACGCTGCTGACCGAGGGTTTGCCAACCCGCGAGGCTTACGTGATTGGCGACCCAGTCCTGGGGTATCTATCGCTCGATCCAGAAGAAAACCACATATGGGGGTTTTATGTGGGCCAACCTGGCGCCGGGCTTGGCGCCCGATTGCTCACGCAGGCCAAGCAGGGCCGCCCACGCCTTCAGCTACATACACATTTGCCAAATAAGCGCGCGCATGCGTTTTACGCTCGCGAAGGGTTTCAACAAGTGGGTGAGCCTTGGTGCGGCGAAGATGGTGTCGTTGAAATCAAGATGGAGTGGCGCGCATGAAGTCTGTGCTGCCTGTCCTGACAGTGGTCGGTGCGATCCTTGTGTCCTGGATCGTCGCTGTGGTGCCAATGAACATGCATCTGACCGCAGATTTGGCCCAGCGTCAGGACATCACCGTCAGCCCCGACACGCCCGCCGCGCGGCAAGAGATGTCGGGTATCGGACTCGCCCTGCGCAATACCCATCTGTTTGGCATGACCTATACGTTGGAGCGCCCCCGCCTGCCGTCGCCCCATCAAGTCGGCGCTGAGATGTGGAAGACGATTGTCTTGCAGAACGTCACATCGCGCCGGTCACTGGTCTATCATGGCTGGGTGACGCTTTCGGCAACACTACTGGGTTTTGCGATTGGGACGTCGCTAGGCATCCTGTTAGCTGTGGGCATTGTCTATAATCGCGCCATGGATATGAGTGTGATGCCTTGGGCCATTGCCAGCCAGACCATCCCTATTCTGGCGCTCGCCCCGATGATCATCGTGATGCTCGGGTCCATCGGCATCCAAGGCCTGCTGCCCAAGGCGATTATCAGCGCTTATCTGAGCTTCTTTCCCGTAGTTGTCGGCATGGTCAAAGGGCTACGTAGTCCTGATGGGATGCAGTTGGACCTGCTGCGCACCTATCACGCCAGTGCGGCGCAGGGGTTTTGGAAGCTGCGTTTGCCTGCTTCGGTCCCTTATCTGTTTGCTTCGTTGAAGATCGGGATATCCGCCTCGCTTGTTGGGGCGATTGTGGCTGAGCTGCCAACAGGTGCCCGTGCGGGCTTTGGTGCGCGGATGTTGGTCGGGGATCAATATGGGCAGCCGATGGTGACCTGGGCGGCCTTGTTTGCCGCAGCCATCACGGCGGCGGCTTTGGTCGGATTGTTCAGCTTGTTGGAGCGGCTAACGCTCCGCCGGATGGGGATGCAAGCCGCATGACCGGAACAGCGATCATCAGCGCATTGGCCGTTTGGGGAACGGGGTGGTTCATCAACGCCCGGCTTGCGGCCAGCCCGGCTGCAAAAACCCGCGCAGTGCAGCTATTGGTCCCTGCGATCTTTGGTCTGACCCTGCTGATCATGTGGGAATTGCTGGTGCGCTTGCTTGAGATCAGCCCCATCATCCTGCCCGCGCCCACGGCCATTGCCAGCCGGTTCGCGCGAGAGCTGCCAACGCTCTGGGTGGATTTTGAACAGACCATCATCAAGGGGGCGATGACCGGCTACGTCATCGGGGCCTTTGCGGCCTTTGTCGTGGCGATCATCGCGGACAGGTCTGACTTTTTAACCCGCGGCATTCTGCCCGTTGGCGGATTTATGGCCGCGTTGCCTATCGTAGGTACCGCACCAATTTTCGTGAAATGGCTCGGCAGTGATTGGGAATCCAAGGCGGCCGTTGTCGCTGTGATGGTGTTTTTCCCGATCCTGGTGAACACCGTGGCCGGGCTACGGGACACGACTGCAATGCAACGGGACCTGATGCGCACCTATGGGGCGGGCTATTGGCCAACGCTGTTCAAACTGCGCCTGCCCGCCGCGATGCCATTCATTTTCAATGGACTTAAGATCGCGACAACTTTGGCGCTGATCGGGGCGATTGTTGCTGAATTTTTCGGCTCTCCCACTGTGGGCATGGGCTTTCGGATATCGACCAGCGTCGGGCAGCTTGCGCTTGATATGGTCTGGGCCGAGATTGTCGTCGCCGCACTGGCTGGCAGTGCATTCTACGGATTGATGGCATGGATTGAGGGGCGGGTGACCTTTTGGCACCCATCGCAACGCAAATAACCAAAAGCCCCGGGACGAGGGTGTAACTGACTTGGAGGTCAAAAATGAAAAAGTTAATGTTAGCGGCGGCACTTGCCACCGGTTTGGGTGGGATGGCGCAAGCCGATGGCCATGCCAATGATGTGACACTGCAGCTGCAATGGGTCACGCAAGCCCAGTTCGCGGGCTACTATGTAGCGCTGGATCAAGGGTTCTATGAGGCAGAAGGGCTGAACGTCACCATCCTGCCCGGTGGCCCTGATATTGCCCCGCCCCAAGTGCTTGCCGGTGGTGGTGCGGATGTGATGCTGAACTGGATGCCTTCGGCATTGGCCGCCCGCGAAAAGGGTCTGCCTGTGGTCAATATCGCCCAGCCGTTCAAGACCTCTGGTCTGATGCTGACCTGCTGGAAAGACACCGGGATTGAGACTGTCGAGGATTTCCGCGGCAAGACCATCGGCGTTTGGTTCTTCGGCAATGAATATCCGTTCCTGTCGTGGATGAGCCAGGTGGGCATTCCAACGGATGGCGGGGAAGAGGGCGTGACTGTTCTGAAACAGGGCTTCAACGTCGACCCGCTGTTGCAGCGCCAGGCTGATTGCATCTCAACCATGACTTACAATGAATATGGTCAGGTACTGGATGCAGGTGTCTCTGAGGACGAGCTGATCACCTTTAAATACGAAGACCAGGGTGTTGCGACATTGGAAGACGGCATCTATGCGCTTGAGGAAAACCTGGAAGATCCGGTGTTCGTCGACAAGATGGTTCGCTTTGTGCGCGCGTCGATGGAAGGCTGGAAATGGGCCGAGGAAAACCCAGAAGAGGCCGCAGGGATCATCATTGAATATGATGAAACTGGCGCCCAGTCCGAGGCCGCACAGATCCGCATGATGGGCGAGATTGCTAAACTGACGGCAGGATCTGACGGTTCACTGGCCGAAGCTGATTTCCAGCGCACCGTTGATACGCTGCTGGCGGGCGGGTCTGATCCGGTGATTACAGCGCAGCCCGAAGGCGCGTGGACCAGCGTGATCACGGATCAAGCGCTGAACTAAAACAGGTTCTATAGACCCAAGAACGGGCGCTGACGCGGGTCAGCGCCCGTTTTCGTTTGTGGTAAAGGTTGATGAACGTTCAGACGCGGGTCTTGAATTTAAGTCAGTAATACTTACCTATATAACATGTTTATATTTATCAAAGCACTTCCACTTTCATTATCCACCTTCTGGCGTTACTTGATTTTACTTCCCTTTTTGGGGATCGGCGCGGTGGTCCTTTCAATCTTTAGCATCTTCCCCTTCGTGGGCTGGCTGGTGCCTGGCATGATCAGTGTCTGGCTTAGCCTCATGGGGCTGCGCTGTGCGCTTTTCGCGCGTGGCTATACGCAGCCGATCAGCGGCGGCACCTTGTTGACCGTCTGTCTTTACTTCAGCGTCATCTTTCTGATCGTTGGTGTATTGGTGAACGCCGTCATGACCGGCATTGTCTGGGCTGCGACAGCGGCGGGCATGCCTATTGATCCATTGGCGCTATTTGCTGGTGTCTTTGGGACATCGCCCTACCGTAGCGCGATCTTGATGGGCTTTTTGGCACCTGTTGCGTTGACCTCTGCCGCCTTTGCTGTGCCGCTTGCTGCGGCTGCGGCATCCACGGGCCCAGGCGGCTGGGACTATAGGGCCTTCTTTGGCTTTGGGCGCGGCATTATCGGGCTTAGCATCATCATGGCGATATGGATGTTCAGCGGGCACATGTTCTCATTCTTTGGTGAAATCTGGACACTGCTTGGCCTCATGGCTGCCTTGGTTATCGCCCTGAAAGAAGGCGAAGCGCTTCCATTCCAGACCGATCTGGCCCCCTGGACCGCTCTGCGGGGCACACTGATCATGGCCTGGGCCTCAAGTTGGTATTTCGCAACCGCTGTGCTGACATGGGAACATTACGCAGGAAAATCCTCAGGCCAGCGCAAAGCGCAAACCACCCCTGCCCCGGCTGTTCATACCGATGACATCCGGGCGCTGCGCCATGCGCGTATGCAAAAAACCGGCGGGAAGCGGCCGTAAGATCGCTTCCTCACAAATGATTGAGGCAGGTGGGGGGTGCGGCGGACTCGGAATCTTTGGGCGATGTGCTAAATAAGGGGAAAGTCAGCCTCTACCACGGAGATGTCACATGCCGAATTCCCTGATTACCCGCCGTACCATGATCGCAGCCTCTGGTGCAGCGCTGTCCACCGGGCTTCTGACGCCCGCGCAGGCAGCGGGTCTTGCACCGACCCAAACAATGCGGGGCGGTGCGAATAACTACCGGCCCGGCGCGCCGGTGGTTGAAAGGATCGGCGGCGGCGGTTTCTGGATGACCGGCACGGTGCGCCGTGCGGGCGACGGTGCGCCATTGCCGGGACAGCGCATCCAGGTCTGGGCGCACACGACCGAAGGGCATGAACGCGATGCCCACAGCCACGGTGCAACACTGACCGACGCAAATGGCGAATACCGGCTTGAGATGCCGCAAATCGTGGCCGCCTTTGGTCAAGCACATGCGCATCTGGCTTATGACAGCCCGGAATTCGAAACAGTGTTTTTGCGCCCGCTCTTGAACAGCCCCCGCGATACGACGCTGAACGCGGATTTTGTGTTGCAACCCGCCTAACATAGCTGGAACTGCGCTAGATGTTTCGCCCAAAGGCGCTTTTGATTTGGGCGGTGTTCGCCGTGCTTATGATCGTACCGCTGGTATTTGCCGCTTTCAGCCCTTTGCTGGAATGGCGGGACCCGGTCTATATCATGGCGGGCTTTGCGGGCATTATCGGGTTGGCGATCATGCTGGCCCAGCCGCTTTTGGTGGCAGGGCTATTGCCAGGCTTGCCGCCTTCACGCGGGCGTATGCTGCACCGGTGGGGCGGCGTTTTGCTGGTGGGGGCTGTCATTTTGCATGTCGTGGGTCTTTGGATCACCAGCCCCCCAGATGTGATTGACGTCTTGCTTATGCGATCCCCGACACCGTTTGCAGTTTGGGGGCTGCTGGCGATGTGGGCGGTGTTTGTGGCGGCGCTTTGGGCTGCAATGCGTAAACGTATCCCGCTCAGGTATTGGCGCTTTGGGCATACGGTTTTGGTCAGCTTGGCCATTGTCGGTACCGTACCGCATGCGGTCTTGATCTACGGCACGATGGAGACGGTCACAAAGACCCTGCTTTGCGCAGCGGTTATCGCCGCAACCGTCAAAGTCATCATCACGCGAAAAGCCTGGCGGATCAGGGCGCGTCAGACCTCGCGATAGGTAGGCAGGATGTCCCCCTTGGCCGGTGTCGCCTCATACACGGCCCGGCAGATCGCGCGGGTCAGGCAGACCGCCCCGGCAGCACCTACCGCGCGCATCACATCCCGATCAACGCCCTCAGGCACCCCGGTTGCCACGCCAAACACCAGATCCCCGTCATGCGGGGTATGGGCTGGGACCACCGCACGGGCGATCCCGTCATGGGCAGTAACGGCAAAGCGATGGCATTGCGCCTTGCTCAGCGGGGCATCGGTGGCGACGATGGCAATGGTCGTGTTCATCCGCTCGGTGACGGCCTGCATCATGGCCGCGTTTTTCCGGCTGGGCTCCTGCGCGACAAGCCCGCTGGCGGTGTCCGGGCCAACGCCGCCAAATTCGCCATCCATTTCAAAGGCAGCACCCCAGAAATGCCGATCACCGGGCGTGGTCACGCTGCCAAGCGGGTTGGTCACAACCAACGCGCCAACGGTCACCCCATCCGGCAACACCATTGAGGCCGATCCCAGCCCGCCCTTCTGCATCGCGCAAAGCGCGCCGGTGCCTGCGCCAGTGGTGCCGAGCGGAAAGTCCGATGAAGCATCTGCCAAGGCCGCTTTTCCCAGCGCGCGATAGGGGTTTTCGGTCCAGCCTTTGTCGCCGCCATTGATCAGATCAAAGATAATCGCCCCCGGTACAATCGGCACATGCATGTCACCAATCTGATATCCGCGCCCCATATCGCGTAACCCATCCGCCACACCAGACCCCGCATCAAGCCCAAAGCCGGAGCCACCCGACAACACCAGTGCATCCACTCGGGTGACTGTCCGATCGGGGGCCAGAAGATCCGTCTCGCGCGTGCCGGGCGCACCGCCCATCACATGCACGCTGGCCGTAAACGGAGCGTCCGCTGTCAGCACCGTCGTGCCAGATTTCAGCAGATCATCCTGCGCATTGCCGACCTTCAGGCGGGCGACATCTGTGATCAGGTTCTTTGGGCCCGTTTTATATGCAGCGTCCACCGTCTACCTCCATTGCCACGCCTGTGATCATGCTGGCCTCATCCGAGCAGAGAAAACAGGCCGCATTACCCATGTCTTCCGGTGTTGAAAACCGCCCGATGGGGATGGTCGATATGAACTTGGCGCGCATGTCAGGGGTATCCTCGCCCATGAAAGATTTCAGTAACGGCGTTTCGCCCGCGACCGGATTCAACGCGTTGACGCGGATGCCATCGGGGGCCAGTTCCACCGCCATTGTCTTGGTCGCCGTGATCATCCAGCCCTTGGAGGCGTTATACCAATTCAATCGCGGACGCGGCGACACCCCGGCCGTTGAAGCGATATTCAGGATCGCACCCGATTTGCGCGCTTTGAAATGCGGCACAAAGGCACGGGCGGTCAGGTAGACGGATTTCATGTTCACATTGCAAACCCGATCAAAGTCCGCTTCGCTAACATCCTCTAACGCACTGGGTAAATGGGTGACGCCCGCGTTGTTCACTAGGATATCCAGATTGCCTGTCTGCAATACGGTTTTGGCCATGTTAGAGACTGATTTCGCGTCTGAGACATCGCAGGCAATCGCCGCGCTATCGATCTCGGTCGCGATAGTCTGCGCCGCATCGGCGTCAATATCCACCACATAAACCTTGGCCCCTTCGGCCGCGAATTTCCGGGCAATACCCGCGCCAAACCCCGACCCGCCACCGGTCACGAGTGCTGTTTTGTCTGCCAGCCTCATATTATCACCCATGCCATGCCGCCACGGTTTTTAGGGTAGAGAAGCCATAAAGCGCCTCAAACCCTTTTTCGCGCCCATGGCCCGATTTCCCGACCCCGCCAAAGGGCAGCTCTACCCCGCCGCCTGCGCCATAATTGTTGATAAAGACCTGTCCCGATTTCAACGCCTTCGCCAGCCGCATCTGCCGCCCGCCGTCTTTGGTCCAGACCGCAGCGACAAGGCCGTAATCGGTGCTGTTGGCGATCCGCAACGCGTCTTCCTCATCCTCAAAGGGGATGATCACCTGGATCGGACCAAAGATTTCGTCACGGGCGAGCGGATGATCATAGGGTACGTCTTTGAACAAAGTCGGCGCGACATAGTGCCCTTTGGCATCCGTCACGATCTGCCCCTGGGCGGCCATCGTCCGGTCGCGGCCTTGCGCCAAAAAGCCGGTCACGATCTCTTTTTGCCGGGCCGAAATCAGCGGGCCGACATCCAGATCATCTATGGCGGGTCCAACCTTAAGCGATTGATATGCCTCAGACATACGGGCGACCACGTCGTCATAGACCCCGCGCTGCACCAGAATACGGCTGGAGGCCGAACAGGTCTGCCCCGCATTCTGAATGCCGGCACTCACAAGGAACGGGAGCGCCCGATCAAGGTCTGCGTCATCAAAGACCAACTGCGGGGATTTCCCGCCCAATTCCAGCGTGACGGGGATCACATTTTTGGCGGCAGCTGCCTGTATCATCTCACCGGTGCGCACCGATCCGGTGAAGGACATATGCGCGATGCCGGGATGCGCGGCGAGGGCAGCACCAGCCTCGGACCCCAGCCCCGTAACCACATTCAACGCACCGGGCGGTAGGCCTGCATCCAAGGCGATTTGGGCGAAGGCGAGCGCTGTTAAACAGGCGTCTTCGGCCGGTTTCAGCACGCAGGCGTTGCCCATGGCCAGCGCCGCCCCGACCGAGCGCCCGATGATCTGCATCGGATAGTTCCATGGGATGATATGGCCGGTCACACCATGCGGCTCGCGCAGGGTGTAAACGGTATAGCCATCCAGATAAGGTATTGTTTCGCCTGTGATTTTATCGGTCGAGCCGCCGTAAAATTCCATGTAACGGGCCAAAGCGACCGCATCGGCGCGGGCCTGTGTCAGGGGTTTACCAACGTCCCGTGCCTCAACTTCGGCAAGGGTTTCAATATGTTCCAGCACGGCCTGTCCGATCCTGGTCAATATCCGCCCCCGATCACGTGCGGTCATGCGGCCCCAATCGGACGCCAATGCATCTTGCGCGGCCTGCACGGCTGCGTCGATGTCTTGCGCAGTACCCCGGGCAATGGTGGATATGGGCACAGAGGTTGATGGATCCATGACTTGGATCGGGGCCTCGCCACGAATCCAAGCCCCGCCGATCAAATGCGAGACCTCTGGAATATCAAACATTTTCAGTGGCATGGGTGACCTCTGGCAGTTGCGGTGCCGCTGCGATAAGCGATTTTGTGTAGGCATGTTGCGGGTTGGAAAAGACGATTTCGGTGTCGCCTTGCTCCACGATCTTCCCTGATTTCATGACCAGGACGCGGTCTGTGACACTGCGCACTACCGACAGATCATGGCTGATAAACAGATAGGCCAATTGCCGTTTTCCGCAGATATCTGCAATTAGATCAAGCACTTGTGCCCGAACGGAGACATCCAGCGCGCTGACGGCTTCGTCGAAGATGATCAACGCAGGCTCTATGATCAATGCGCGCGCGATGGCGATGCGCTGTCGTTGGCCGCCCGAGAATTCGTGGATGTACTTTCCCGCGTCGTCAGAAGACAGGCCAACGTCTTGTAATGCTTTGGAAATCGCGGTCTCACGCGCCTTACCTGTGGGTGGATTTTCCAGCAGGTGGAAGGGTTCTGTGATCAGTCGGTCGACCTTGTGGCGGGGGTTGAAGCTGCTGTAGGGGTCTTGGAAGACGACTTGCATTTTGCGGCGGACCGAGAGGTTGGGCTTTTTGCCGGTGAACACGGGTACGCCGTCCAGTCGGATTTCGCCGTCTTGGACGTCTTCTAACCCTAAAATAGCCCGTGTGAGTGTCGATTTTCCGCATCCGCTTTCGCCGACAAGACCCACCCGTTCGCCGTGTGCGATGTGGAAGCTGACATCGTCCAGCGCCCGAAATTTAGGGCGTTCTCCGAGGATATTTTGCCGTGGCAACGGATAATCCCGGACGATATTTTTGGCGTACAAAAGCTGTACAGAATCTGTACGTACAGACAGCGAAACCTGATGGGTTGAGGCGGCAAACAGCGCTTTCGTGTAGGGATGCTGCATATTTTGCAGCAAATGCGCCGTCGGGCCGCTTTCGACCACGCGCCCGTTTTGCATCACGACGATTGTGTCAGCGATATCGGCCACCACGGCCAGATCGTGGGTGATGATCAGCAGCCCCATGTCAAATTCACGCACGAGGTCGCGGAGCAGGTCGAGGATGCGGGCCTGGGTGGTCACATCAAGCGCGGTTGTCGGCTCATCCGCGATCAGCAGTTTGGGCCGCAGTGCGATAGCCATGGCGATGACGACCCGCTGGCGTTGTCCACCGGAGAGTTCGTGCGGGTAGCGGCTGGATGGGACTTTCAGCCCGACCCGTTCCAGCATTTGCGCCGCGCGTTCGTGCGCGGCAGCCTTGCTTGTCTTTTCGTGGATCAGGATCGTTTCGGCCACCTGCGCGCCGATGGTTTGCACCGGGTTCAGGGCGGTCATGGGTTCTTGGAACACCATCCCCATGGTGTTCCCGCGCATCTGGCACAGATCGGGTTCGGACGTTTGCAGGATATCGACACCATCCAGCACGACACTGCCGCCGGTTTTGGCCGCGCGCGGCAGCAGGCCCATCACGCTGAGCGCGGTCATGGATTTGCCAGAGCCGCTTTCGCCGGTGATCGCCACGATGTCTCCGGCGGCCATGGCGATATCCACGTCATGCAGGATATCGGTGTCGCTGATGGACAGGGACAGGTCTTTGATGCTCAGCAGGCTCATGTCCGCATCACCCGGAGGCGCGGGTCGAGCCAGTCGCGCAGACCGTCGCCCATCAGGTTCAGCCCCAACACCATCAGCAGGATCGCAAAGCCGGGCACGAGGGCTGTGTGGGGCGCGATGCTGACCAAGGTTTGTGCGTCGGCCAGCATCCGCCCCCAACTGGCGGTGGGGGGTTGCGCGCCAAGGCCGATGTAGGACAGGGCGGCCTCGGCCAGGATGCCCAGCGAGAATTGGATGGTCCCTTGGACGATCATCAGGTTCGTGATGTTCGGCATGATATGTTCCACCGATATGCGCGTAGCGGACTTGCCGCAGACGCGGGCGGCGAGGATGAAGTCACGCTCCCACAAAGGCAGTGCCGCCCCGCGTGTCAGCCGCGCGAAAACGGGGATATTGAAGATGCCGATGGCGATGATGGCGTTGGTTGCCGAGGCCCCGAAGACGGCGGTAATCAGGATCGCGATGACCAGTGACGGGAAGGCAAAGACAAGGTCATTGCCGCGCATGATGATCTCGTCCAACAGTGATCCATGCCGTGCCGCCGCGAGAAGTCCCAACGGGACGCCGAGCCCGATGCCGATGCCCACGGCCACAAAGGCCACAGCCAGCGAGGTGCGCGCGCCCATCATGATCATCGACAGGATGTCCCGCCCAAAGTGATCGGTGCCAAGCAGATAGGCGCTGTTTGGCGATTGTAGTTTGTTTGCGATGTCGAGGGTTTCGATGTTGTAAGGCGTCCAGATGAACGACAGCATCGCCAGCGTGATGAAGACCGCCGTCAGGGCCGTGCCGATGATCAGATTGCGGTTCATGCTTTGGATCGCAAGCGCGGATCAACGGCCGCATAGGCCAGATCGACCAGGAAATTCACCATGATCACGGTGAAGACCAGCAGCATCACCACGCTTTCCACCACGATCAGGTCACGCGCGCTGATGGATTGGAAAATCAGCCGTCCGAGGCCCGGGAGGAAGAAGATTTGTTCGATGATGATCCCGCCTGCCAGCAGGAATGAGAATTGCAATCCGATGATGGTCAGCACCGGGATCAGCGCGTTGCGTACCGCATGTTTCCAGAGGGCTTGGCGGCGGGACAGCCCCTTGGCGCGGGCGGTGCGGATGAAGTCTTCGCCCAGCATATCCAGGAGGGATGAGCGCATGACCCGTGCAAGGATCGCGGCTTGCGGTAGCGCCAAGGCGATGGCGGGGAGGGTCAGGGATTTCAGCGCTTGAACGGGGTTGTCCCAGCCGGGGAAGCCGCCCGCGCTGAACCAGCGCAGGTTGATGGCGAAAATTAGCACAAGGATCATCGCAAACCAGAAATTGGGGATGGCGACGCCTAGTTGTGTGGCCCCCATGATGGTCACATCGCCTGCGCCCCCACGGCGGCTGGCCGCGTAGATTCCGGCAGGGAAGGCGATGAGTGTGGACAGGATCAGGGCGTAGACAGCGAGGGGGAGCGAGACCCAGATCCGGTCGCTGATCAGGTCCGCGACGGGGGTTTTATAGGTCCAGGATTGGCCGAAGTCGCCTTGCAGTAATCCCGTGATCCAATCGAAATATCGCCGTGTTAGAGACTGATCCAGCCCCATTTCGGCCCGGAGTGCCGCGATGGTATCGGGCCGTGCGTTCACCCCCAGCATGAAGGCCGCGGGGTCGCCGGGGATCACCTCGATCACGGCGAAAATAACGATGGAGGCCACGAAGAGGCTGATCACAAGCGATGTCAGGCGGCCTGCGGCGTAGCGGATCATCAGGCCGCGTCTAGGGCTGGGGCAAAGCGAAGCTGCCCTTTGGGTGCGGCACCGTTGATCAGCCGCCAATGGACGTGCCGGTCTTCGGTGCCTGCGTGATGCAAGTTCCCATCAGAGCGGAAGCCGATGCGTTGGTAGATATTCGGGTTCCCGGTTAACACGCATCCGGCGGCACCTTGTTCCGCAAGCGTGGCGATGCCTGCCTCGATCAGCGCGCGCCCGATGCCTTGCCCCTGTCGGTCTTCGCGGACGGAGATCGGGCCAAGCCCGTACCAGTCACCCGCCGCCTCGCTGATGTGGGCGGGCGAGAAGGCCACATGGCCGATGATGGTGCCGGCGTCTTCTGCCACCAGTGACAGCGTCAGATCACCTGCGTCGCGCATGGCGTTGATGATCGGCCCTTCGGTGCCGTCGCTGAACGCCTTTGGGGCAAAGGCCGCTTGGGTCAGGTCATGGATCACATCGATGTTGGCGGGCGTTTCGGGGCGGATCAGCAAGGTTTAATTCGCCCAACTGACGCCGGTCAGGTCAACCGCTGCGGTGGGTTGATTGACCCAGAGCCCTTGGATTTCTGCCTTAGCAACAGTGGCGACCGCTAGTTCGAAGAGGTAGCCGTTGACGTAATCTTCTGAGATGATGGTTTGCGCTTGTTTCAGCAGATCGCTGCGCGTTGCAGGGTCTGTTGTGGCGTTGAGTGTCTCCATCAGGGTCTGGAAATCCGGGTTATCGTATTGGAAATAGTAGTCCGGGTTGGCGTAGATCCCGATATCCATGGGTTCGGTATGGCTGACGATGGACAGGCCGAAGTCCTTGTTGGTGAAGACGTCCTCGATCCATTGCGCCCATTCGACGTTGCTGATTTCGGTTTCGATCCCGACCGCGCGCAATTGGCTCGCGATAATCTCGCCCCCGCGCCGTGCGTAGGAGGGTGGGGGCAGTTTCAGGGTGGTGGTGAAGCCGTCGGCGAAGCCTGCTTCGGCCAGCAGTTCCTTGGCCCGTTCGGGGTCGTAGGGGGAGTTGCCCAGCAGATCGACATAGTCGGGGTTGTGCGGTGCGAAATGCGTGCCGATGGGCGTGCCGAGCCCGAACATCGCCCCGTCGATGATCGCTTGCCGGTCTATGGCGTGCGCCACGGCTTGTCGGACCAATACGTTGTCGAAGGGCGGCATCTTGTTGTTGGTGGACAGAATCGTTTCGCCCTCGGTGTTCCCAACGAGGACCTGGAACCGGGGGTCTGCCTCGAATTGCGGCAGGTTTTCGGGGGCGGGGAAACCGATGAAGGCGTCCACGTCCTCGGCCATCACGGCGGCAAAGGCGGCGGTCGGGTCGGCGATGAACCGGAAGGTGGCGCTTTCCAGTGCAGGGGCAGCACCCCAGTAATCGGCGTTGCGCGTCAGTTCGATCCGGTCGCCTTGTACCCAATCGGCGAAGGTGAACGGGCCGGTCCCGATGGGACTGCTGGCAATATCGGCAATGCTTTCCGGCGCCACGATCACCGCGTCACCCCATGCGAGGTTAAACAGGAAATTCCCATTCGGCTGGGCAAGCGTGACCTGCACCGTTTGTGGGTCGATGACCGTTACATCGGTGATCCCTTCAAACAGGCCCTTTTGCGCGTTGGTGCTATCTTCGGCCCGGGCGCGATCAAGGCTGAATTTGACGTCTTCGGCGTCCATGGTGGTGCCGTCATGGAAGCTGACCCCATCGGCAAGCGTGAAGGTGTAGACCAGACCTTCCTCGGATATATCCCAGCTGCGCGCCAGCGCGGGCAGAATGGCCCCGTTGGCATCAAACCGGGTCAGACCTTCGAAGACATTGGCATAAAGCACACTGTCGATTGCCTGCGCCGCCCCGCCCGTGGGGTCGAGGTTCGGTGGCTCGAGCTGAATGGCCACGGTAATGCTGTCTTGCGCCAGCGCCGTTGTGGCGCAAAGGGCGAGTGCGGCTGTCAGGCCAGTGCGTGCGTAGGTCATTGTTAATCATCCCCGGTTGTCGGGGATCAGTCTTGACGGAAGCGTGCGGCAAATCAAGTGGGGTGGTAGGAAGAGGCGTTTTGGTCTGCAGTTGGGTTTGAGCCCACGGTCTCCTTGACGATTGAGTGAGGGTGACCAAAAGGCTAAAGCAATTGGATCAAACTCTTAACCGAGAGAATTCGAAGAATGCGCGGACAAACCGTAGAGGTTTATGCAACCTCAACCGACATGCTACAGCTTTGCAAAGAGTTCGAAGAGAGTTTCGAGTACAACTATGCCTTCTTAGAGAGCTACGATTGTCCTAAAGTCAAAGTATGTGCAGAAGCTTCTGAAATAGACCTTTTCTGGACTTCTCCAAGCGGCTTTTTAGGTCGTTCAATTCTACTAGTGCCAAAAGGAGACGAGCCTAACTCACGGCCGATAAAGCTGAAAGCTGGCGGCATTAGGTATGACTTGTCCCCTATGGACGTTGATAGATGTGTTGTTCTGCAGGAAGGTGGAATTTTTGCTCAAGAAGACTGTCTAATCTCAGGGCGATTGGCCAACACGTTCACGGATGACTGGTCGAAGTCGGTCTTTAGTGCGCTTTCTAGGATGACAAAGAAACAGTTCAAACGGACCGGTTCTTATTACTTGGGGCAGGAGGCAAAATCTCTCTTTGACAACGGTTTTCGTCTCACGTTTCAATCGAGCGCACCCCGACACTCTGACTTATCCCGCGAGGCCTAAAGCTGCGTTGCTGATCGGTGTCGATCAGGTTCACAGTACTAGGACGACATTTTCCCGACGGTGGCTTTGTCGGCAACACCGACGCCACGTTCGCCAAGGTGCTTTTCCGCTTCCGCCTAGCAAGCCCGCAGATTGCCTGTTATCTGACCCGCAGCCAAAAAGAGGGATCCTCAGATGAGCGCCACAGCCAAGAAACGTGCCCCGCTGCCGGATGATATTCGGGCCGCGAAGGGTGGGACTCCGTTGGTCAGTTTGACCGCCTATACAACGCCCATGGCCCAGATGATGGATGACCATTGCGATTTTGTTCTGGTGGGCGATAGCGTGGGGATGGTGCTGCATGGGCTGCCCTCGACCCTGGGTGTGACCATGGAGATGATGATCATGCATGGACAGGCCGTCGCCCGCGGCCTGTCCAGTGCTATGATGGTCATCGACATGCCCTTTGGGTCTTATGAGGAAAGCCGCGAACATGCGTTTCGCAATGCGGCCCACCTGATGGCCGAGACGGGGGCGGGTGCTGTGAAGCTGGAGGGCGGTGTCGCGATGGCCGACACCATCGCCTTTCTGGTGGCCCGCGGCATTCCGGTGATGGCTCATGTGGGTCTGACCCCGCAATCTGTGAATACGCTGGGCGGCTATAAGGTGCAGGGGCGCGGTGCCGCCCGTGATGCTTTGATCGCCGATGCGCAGGCGGTCAGTGACGCAGGTGCTTTTGCGGTCGTTTTGGAGAAGGTCCCGGCCAGCCTTGCCGATGAGATCACGGCGCTTTTGCCCATTCCGACCATTGGTATTGGGGCCAGCGCAGGCTGTGACGGTCAGATTTTGGTTGTCGATGACATGTTGGGCCTGTTCACGGCGTTCAAGGCGAAATTCGTCAAGCGCTATGCCCATCTGGGCGATGAGGGGGCTGCCGCGATTGCCGCCTATGCTGCCGAGGTGCGCGCCCGCACCTTTCCGGCCGCGGAACATATCTTTGCCGATGAGGCCCCAAAGTGATCGCCCCGATTGAACGGCAGCTTGCCGGGCTGCGTGCGGTGACCGCCGGCTGGCGCAAGGCTGGGCAGACCATTGGCGTGGTGCCCACGATGGGCGCGCTGCATCAGGGGCATTTGTCGCTCGCCCGGGCGGCGCGGGAAAAATGTGACCGCGTCATTGTCACGATTTTCGTGAATCCCAAGCAGTTCAATAATCCCGATGATCTGGAAAACTATCCGCGCACCGAAGAGGATGACGCCCGCAAGCTGGAAAGCATCGGCGTGGATCTGATCTATGTCCCCGGACCCGATCAGATCTATCCTGATGGGTTCGCGACGACGGTCACGGTTGCGGGTTTGACGGATATGCTCTGCGGTGCCACACGCCCGGGCCACTTTGATGGCGTGGCGACTGTGGTGCCAAAGCTGTTCTTGCAAACATCGGCTGATTACGCATTCTTTGGTGAAAAGGACTACCAGCAATTGCAGGTGGTCCGCCGCCTGGCCGCTGATCTGGACATCCCGATAGAGGTCATCGGCTGCCCCACGATCCGCGAAGAGGATGGTTTGGCCATGTCATCGCGCAATCTGCTGTTATCGGATCGTTCGCGCATTCACGCCCCTGTCTTGGCCGAGGTGATGACCGACATGCGCGACGCGCTGCGCGGCGGGGCGGCGATGACGGGTATCATCGCAGATGCCACGGCCCGCATTCAGGCCGCTGGTTTTACCGACATTGATTATCTGGAACTACGCGATGGCACAGATTTGTCACTGCTGCCGCATGCCAAACCTGATGCGCGCCTATTCGCGGCCGCCTGGTTGGCTGGGGTCCGGTTGATCGACAATATTGCCGTTTAGGGCGCTTTCGCAGGTCGTTTTTCGGCCGCAGCAACGGCGGCCCCGCCTAGCACAAGCGGAAGCGCGAACAGAAAGCTGCTGCTTAAGGTCAGTCCAAATATCAACAGGTCAGCCAGGACCGGCCAAAGGAGGGTGATATATTCGAACGGCGCCAGCCGGGATGCTTCGGCGTAGCGGAATGACAATGTCATTGCGATATGCGCGAACCCCCCGAAAAGCCCGGCCAGGACCAGCAGCAGAATGGTTTGCATATCCGGCAGCACCCATCCCCATGGCAGGCTCAGCAGCCCGCCGATCATTGCGACGACAACAAAGTAAAATGCGATGGCGCCGGGGCTTTCGGTACGATTGAGGCTTCGCACCATGATCAATGCAAATGCGGTTAAAACCGCCGTCAGCAGCCCAAACCCGATCCCAAACAAGCGGCGTCCATCCAGCGTGCCGCCCCCAAGCTCTGGCCAGACCAAGACGATCACCCCGGTGAACCCAAGCGCCAATCCCGCGATGCGCCAGTCTGTCAATTTTTCCGACAGGAACACGACAGCTGCGATTGCTGTAAAGAGCGGCGCGAGTTGCGCGATCAGGATGGCCTCGGCCACGGGCAATCGCGCGACGGATGCGAAGGATGCAAACATTGCCGCTGCCCCGAAACCAGACCTTATCAGGTGCCCAACGGGTCTTTGGGTTGCAAGCCCACTTGGAAATTCCTGCCGCAGTGCCAGAAAGATCACCAATGGGATCAGTGCAAAGAATGATCGGAAAAAGACGGTTTGCCCCACGGGCACGCTGTCGCTGACCGCTTTGACGCAAACTACCATCGCGGTGAAAAGGATGCCCGACAGAACCCGCAGGCCGATGCCCAGGCTGGGGCGGTCAGAGATGCTCATCCTTGTTGGTCTTCCTTTGCAAGCGCGTCGCGGAGCGCGTCTCCGGTCAGGTTGATTGCAAGCACGCAGATCACCACCGCAAGTCCCGGCCAGATCATTTGTAACGGGGTGGAGCGCATGTGGATGCGTGCGTCCAGCAGCATTGTGCCCCATTCGGGCAGTGGCGGTTGCATCCCGAAGCCCAAAAACCCCAATGCCGAGATCCCCAAGATGGCCCGCGCGAACATGCCCGTCCACACCACCGCCCAAGATGGCAGCAGCGCAGGCAGATAATGCCAGCGTGCGATCGCGATTGCGGACATTCCTGCCAGTTTTGCCTGCACCACATAGCCGCGCGTTTGCAACGACAGGCCAATCCCCCGTGCCACCCGGGCGTAGCGCATCCAGCCTGTGACTGTCAGCGCAAAGATCAGGCTGCCTGTGCCTGCGCCCAGTACCCCTGCGATGACCACGGCCGCAACAAGCTCGGGGAAGGCGAGAAATGTATCGGTTGTTCGCATGACGATCCAATCAGCCAGCCTGCCGCCTTGCGCTGCCACAAGCCCCATGATGGTCCCGATTGTCAGACCCATCACGGAAATGAAAAAGGCCAGACCCAGTGACCAACGTGCCCCGTAAAGCAATCGCGACAGGATATCCCGCCCCAGCGCATCCGTCCCCAAAGGGTGTGCGCCATGCGGGCCGCTGAGCCTGTGTGGAATGTCGATCGCCGTTGGATCATAAGGCGCGAGCATGGGTCCCAGCCCCGCAAACGCCGCCAAGACAATTGCCAGAATGACGACGCTACGCATGCGTTTCCCCGATCCGGGGATCAAGCAGGGCGTAGATCAGATCGATCAGCAGGTTGATGATCACGAAAAGCAAAGCAGCCACGATCACAACCGCCTGCACTTTGGGAAAATCCCGTGTCAGGATGGCTTGCACAAGAAAGCTGCCGAGACCCGGCCGGGCAAAGATGATCTCAACCAGAACGGCCCCTTCCAGAAGAAAGGCCAGCTCAAGGCCAAGCACTGTCATCACCGGAATTGCTGCATGTGGTGCGATATGGTCCCGCCCGATCCCCCGCTGGGTGATGCCGCGGCGTTCCAATGCGGGCAAAAAAGGCTGGCCGCGCGCCTCAAGAATGCCTGAGCGCATGATCCGCGTCAACGAGGCTGCCACTGTTAATCCAAGGGTCAGTGCAGGCAGGACCAGATGCGCCGTCGTCCGGGCCCCGATGGCGGGCAGCCATTGCAATTGCACTGCGAATAGCAGAATCAGCAGAAGACCCAGCCAGTATTGCGGGATGGCTGCGCCGACAGAGGCAATCGCAATGGCAAAACGGTCAAGCCATCCCCCGGGATGGCGGGTCGCCAATAGCGCCAGAGGGATCGCGGCGCAGATGCCGATGATCAACGCCGTCAGTGCCAGCGGCATCGTGTAGAACATTGCGGTTAGCAGGTCCGGCCAAACGTCCCGCCCTGTCACCGATGATTGCCCAAGATCGCCCCGCAGAAGTGGCCCGAACCAATTTAAGAACGCAGGCCAAAACCCTGCGTCAAAACCAGCCTCGGCCCGGACCTGTTCGATCACGGCATCTGGAACCTGGGCCTGGAACCGCGCAAGTGCGATGGTGAGCGCCGGGTCACCGGGCGCGTGCCATAGCAGCGTAAATGTGGCCAGCGCGGTTCCGGTTAACACGGTCACTGCCCGTAAAATCAGGCTGAGTAACAGACCTATCACGCAACCCGCTCCAATGCGCCAAGGGCAAAGGCGGCGTCGCGCAATGTTGTGCCATAGGCGGTTTGGGGCGCGCTGATGAAGGCTTTGGCGCTGCCCGTCTCTTCGAGCCGCCCCGATTTCAGCACGGCGATGTCGTCAGCATAGGCGGCTGCATAGCCCAGATCATGGGTGACGATCAGGGCGGCAAACCCTTCTTCTGCTTGCAGCTCGGCGATGAGGCGGGCGGTATGTTTTTGGGTCACTGCATCAAGTGCAGAGAGCGGCTCGTCAAAAAGCACCAGTGGCGCAGCAGCGATCAATGCGCGCAAAATGCCAACCCGTTGGGCCTGCCCAATGGACACGTCGGTTGGTTTGCGTTTGAGCAAATCCGGCGCAATTTCAAGACCCTTGCACAGGCGTTCAAGCCAGTCTGCATCGACAGGCTTTCGTTGCGCCGCCAGCGGTTCGCAGACTGACCGGTAAAGCGAAAGCGTGGGGTTGAGCGCGCTGCGCGGCTCTTGCATGACCAAGGCGGGCCGGCAGTTTCGAACCTGCGTGCCTTGCCAGGTAATGTGCCCGGTTGTGGGTCTAATAAGCCCCAAAACGGCCTGGATCAGTGTTGATTTACCCGCGCCGCTTTCCCCGACAACGGCCAGTGTTTTACCCGCAGCAAGCGACAGGGAGATCCCTTGCAACACTGCGGACTGACCCCGCATGACGGTGATGTTATCGACACTTAACATGGCAAGGCCAGCCAATTGCGATGTGCGCAGAGCGCCCGTGCGGCTTGTGATTGCGGTGCCGAGAGCAATGTTGATGTCGGCGCATCCTCAACAATCCTGCCTTGATCCATCACCATCAGCCGCGTGACCCGGCTGGCTGCGAGACCAAGATCATGTGTGATCAACAGCAGCGCCGTATCAGTCCCATCTAGCGTTTGATCCAAAAGGCCCATCGTCTGTGCCGCGACAACCGGATCCAGCGCTGATGTGGGTTCATCCATGACCAAAAGATCCGGTGTGCCCAGCAATGCCATGGCGATGACAAAGCGCTGTTGCATCCCGCGGCTCCAGCCCCAGGGGCGTTTGCGCAGATCACCGCCTGTGATGCGTAGCGCCGTGAACAGTGCCGATTGGCGCAGCGGGTTTGGTGGCTGACCCAGCGCCTTTTCTGCTTCGCGCCAGTGAAACGCCATGCTGCGCAGCGGGTCGAGCGCTTCGTCCGGGCTTTGCGGGACATGTGCCACCCTTTTGCCGGTTGCTTGCAACGCGTCGACCAAGATATGTCCCAAGGTGGATTTTCCAGACCCCGACGCACCAACAAGACCAACACGTTCACCACGCGTGGCCTTGAAAGTGGTCGGATGTAGAATGGTCCGGCCCGCGCAGTCATAGCGCAGGCCAGTCGCGATAATGGTCATTCGGCGAAGCGGGTCTCGTGTGTAATCCAGTAGTTTTCAATTGGATGCACCTGATAACCAGTCAGCCCGTCACGCGCCACGACAACTTGGGCCACATGAAACACCGGGATGATTGGCGCCTCGGCGGCCACGATCTGCTGTACTTGCGCATAGATGTCCTGCCGCGCGGCGCTGTCGAATGTGGTGCGCCCTTCGGCAAGCAATTGATCAAGCGCTGCATTCGCGTATTGCCCGGCATTTGATGTGCCCTCGGACGCCAATAGCAGTTCCATGATCGCGCTGGGATCACCCTGTGGCAGGGTCACCCAGGCTTGCAAGAACATGTCGGCCTCGCCTGCGGCCAATGCGTCCCGGCTGGCCCCATATTCGCCGATGCTGATGGTCGATGTGATGCCGATTGCCTGCAGGAAGGCCTGGGTCAGCTCGGCCGAGGGTGGCAAAGGCGCCCGCGAAGCGTAAGTCACGATATCAAGCTCAATCGGTGCCCCGTCCAACATCCAGCGCCCACCTTCTTTGACGGCGCCAGCTTCGGCCAGCAGTTCCTCGGCTTTGACCGGATCATAGGTCACATCGGTTTCAACCGCCCAGACACTGCTTTGCGGATACATCGCGCCAGCAGGCACACCGCCGACCCCCGACAGAACCGCATCCACGATCCCCTGACGGTCAATCGCCATCGAAACCGCCCTGCGGATCAGCGGATTGGCCAAGGGGCCGCTATCAGCGTTGAGCGCATAGAAATAAAGCCGCGAGGTTGGTGAGGCAAAACCCAAGGCGCCAGTTTCCTGAATGCGCTCAAAATCGGTTTCGGGGTAGTTGATCACCATATCCACCTCGCCTGCTTCAAAGGCCAGCGCGGCGGTTGCCGGATCGGCAGCGGCGCGCACGTGAATTTCATCAAACCCGGGTATGCCAAGGCGATAATCAGCATTGTCTTCGACCCGATAAAGCTGATCAGGGATCGCTTCGCGGAAGACATATGGGCCGGTTGCGTTGATCGGGAAATCCGCGGACGCATCGCCAAGGATCGCCACGCCAGGTGCGGAAAGTGTCCATTGGAACGCCGCATTGGGGCTATTTGTTTCAAAGATCACCGTTTGATCGCCATCAGCTGTGATCCCGGCCAGGTGAAGCAGCCCTGCCAGACGTGCGTTATAGGCTGGATGGTCTTCGTCCGAGATCGGCGTAATTGCATCGACCACTGATTGTGCCGTCACGGGGGACCCGTCATGAAAGCGCAGGCCCTCGCGCAACGTTACTTGCCAAGTCGTTGGCGCGGTCTGCGCGATGCTTTCGGCCAAACGCGGATAGAGGTTCAGATCGTAGTCAATTCCCATCAGCGTTTCGGTGACGCCGGTTTGGTTGGACATCCAGCCATTATACCCAACGCGTGGGTCTGGGATCTCGGCATTTGGGCCGAAAGTGACAGCGATCGTCAGGGTATCGTCCTGTGCGGCCGCCGGCAGAGCAGCACAAAGCAGGATGGAAGCAGTCGCTGCCAAACGAATGAAGCGTGACATAAAGGGTCCTTTAGTGGTTTGGATGGATCGTATTTGGTTTTGTTTGGGTGTCGCGGGCGAGTGTCTTGGCCTCGGCCTGGGATAAAAGCGAAAGGGCGTCTTCGGTGCTGAGCCCGCGCGCCTGTGCCTGTTTCCAAAGCTTGCGTGCCGAACTTGGCGACCAGGGCAGCGCTGCATTGGCCAGCCAATGCCGCAACGGTGTTGGCAAAGCATCATAGCTGCGCATCGGATCGGACGCGCGCCGTTTGCGCCGCAATGATGTGGCCCCGAGATTTCCGCTCATCTCGTATCCTCCGGATTGTGCGGCCGCTCAGGTGCAAAGGTCGCTGTTATGCTGCCACGTAAGCCGGAAAGAACAGTGACAAGAAGACGCTGATCCGACATGTTTGACCCCAACCGGTGTTACTCAAGAGACGTAACATACGTAGTTACTAGATAAATGCAACAGTTGCAGTTACAAGTTGCATTGTGATGAAGGAAGAGCGCCTATGAAACGAAATTCGCGCTTGTCACTGGCCTTGCATACGCTTGGTCACATGGCAGGAAACCCCGGCGAGCTGCGGACCTCAAGCGACATCGCTGATCATGCGGGCACCAACCCCGTTGTTGTGCGCCGGGTCTTGGGAAAATTGCGCAATGCGGGGCTTTTGATTTCGGAAAAGGGGCATGCGGGCGGCTGGCGCCTGGCCCGTTCTCCGAAAGATATTACGCTGGCGGATGTCTATCTGGCGCTTGACGAACAGCTTGTGGCTGGCCGCGCCGATGAAGACGTCCCAACCTGCGCCGTTGAACACCGGCTGCACCGCAGGGTGAAGTCTGTGATGGATGAAATTGAGCAAAGCCTGATTGACCGCCTGTCATCCACAACGATCGCCGAGGTCCAGTAAGGGCGCAGCTTTTGCAAATTGGACGGGATCGCATGTTTCGCGCGGCAGCGTTGAGACGCGTGGGTTTTACCCACCCTACGTTGCGTTGAAAGCTGGATCGTCCTAGGGCAACAAAATATCCCTTAGCCCACCAGCCATCACCTTGGCGCTGTCCAACATGTCTTCAACCCCGACATATTCGTCGGGTTTATGCGCCAGTTCTAAAATCCCTGGCCCATAGGCAATGCAGTTTTTCAGCTTGCCGATCCGGTCGATGTGTTTTTGGTCATACGTCCCGGGTGAGGCGACGAATTCGGCGGGTTTGCCCAGGACAGACTCAATCTGCGCGGCGATGGTTTGCACCACGGGCGCGTCCCGGTCTGTCATGCTGGGCAGCACCAGGTTAATTTCGCGCAAGTCGTAGTTGAACTTGGCCCGTTCGGCCTTGAGACCGTCGAGCAGGGCTGTCACCTCGCCCCGGACATCTTCGATATTTTCTTCTGCCAGAAAGCGCCGGTCGATCACGATCCGGCAGCTATCGGGGACGCAATGCGCCGGCAGGCCGGTATAGTCTTCGTCCTGTTCGGGTTGGCCGCCATGCACCGAATTGATGTTCATCGTCGAAGACCGCGCCCCCTCGGGTACGACGGGCATATCCGTTGTCCGTGCTGCCATGGCCGGAAAGAGCTTATCTTCAAATTCGTTCAGCACCGCCCCCATATGCCGCACCGCGCAATCGCCCAGAAACGGCATGGACCCATGGGCGATCTCACCAAATGTTTCGATCTCGGCCCACCAGCCACCCCGGTGCCCAAGGCACACCCGGTCTTTGTTCAAAGGTTCGGGGATGATCACATGTTGGACCCGTTTTGGGTCGAAATAACCCTGCTCGGCCAGATAGGCGACGCCGCCATAGCCCCCCGATTCTTCGTCGGCTGTCCCGGATATTTCGATCGCCCCGCTGAAATCCGGGTGCGTTGCGATAAAGGCCTCTGCCGCGATGATTGAGGCGGCCAGCCCGCCTTTCATGTCGCAGGCCCCGCGCCCGTAGATCTTGCCGTCGTCCAGTTCCCCGCCAAACGGGTCTTTGGTCCAGCCGCTGCCGACCTCAACCACATCCGTATGGCTGTTGAAATGCACGCAATCGCCTGCCATTTTGCCAGTCCGCCGCGCGACAATGTTCCAGCGAGGATATTTATCACTGTCCCCCGGTGTGCCGGTGGCCCGGATCAGCTGCGTTTCAAAGCCGCTGCGTTTCAGCCGCCTTTCAAGATATTCGCAAATCTCGCGATAGCAGTCCCCGGGCGGGTTCAGCGTGGGGATCCTGATCAGGTCTTGGGTCAGCCCAATCAGATCATCGCGCCGGTTTGTGATGGCGTCATTCAGGATGTCCATGGCCCGACTATTGGCCATGGTTCATGCCATCGCAACCCTTAGGGTCCTGACCCTAAGACGGATCAGGTCTGATCTGTTGTTGCAGCATCGATGACAGGAACCCGGTCGTGATGAATTGCAACCCAAGGGACGCGCTGACCACAGCCATAGAGGCGGCGCGCACGATACTGCTGGCATCCATATCCCCAAAGCCGGTCGCCCCCCAGCTGAAGATCCCCGACAAGGTTGCGATAAATGCGATAAACAGCAGGATACCCCCGGCAATGCAGGCGTTATCGACCGTGATCTTTTTGCGCAGCCGTTCAAACCTGTCAGAGGTCGGCAGAAGATTGAACCGGACCGCAAAAATCCGTGATAGCGCGTAAAAGCAGACCATCTGGAACCCGGTCAGCAAAAGCGCACTCGACAAGATCATTGTCCCGACATCAAAGGTCACACCGCCGATCACCACAGGCCCCATCATCAGCGCGCAAAAGCTGATCAGCCCGGTCCAGAACATGATCAGCCCCGGATAATAGAACAGCCAGTACGGCGCGAAGGTCAAAAGCAGTTTCAGATGCAGCCACCCATCGCGCCAGCTGCGCAGATGCGGTGGCCGTGACCGCCCGTCCGGTTTCAGGGTTGTTGGCACTTCGCGGATATCCAGCCCGAATAACGTCGCCCGGATCACCATTTCTGAGGCAAATTCCATCCCAGGTGTGTTTAGGTGCAGCCCCAAAATAGCCTCGCGCGAGAAACCGCGCAGCCCGCAATGGAAATCGCCCACAGGCGTCCGGTAAAAGACCCGCCCGACTGCTGACAGAACGGGGTTGCCCAAATAGCGGTGCAGCGGCGGCATGGCGTCTTTTTCGATCCCGCCCCGGAAACGGTTGCCCATCACCAGATCAGCCCCTTTGCGGAGCTCTTCAACAAAGGGATCAAGGTTCGAAAAATCGTACGAATCGTCGCTGTCACCCATGATGACGAACTTGCCTTTGGCGGCGGCAATGCCTGCCCCAAGCGCGGCTCCGTAGCCCTTGACCGGGACATCAACCACCCGCGCCCCAAGCCTTTTGGCAATGTCTTGGCTGCCATCGGTGGACCCGTTATCAGCGATCAGCACTTCACCATCCACATCGGATCTTTTGAGATAGTCCATCGCCTTGACGATACAGGTTTCGAGCGTTTCAGCCTCGTTCAGGCAGGGCATCAGGATGGTTAGTTCGGTCATGATATGCGCGGCTCTTATATTTGTTTCGTCATGGTTGGTAGCGGCAGATTAGGGCGTAATTCAGGCTTGGTTAAGATGCGGATAGGCCATGTCGTGGCCTTTGCGCAACAACGTTTCGCTGCGGCCCGGTTGGCCATAACCGGCTATGTTGCGGTATAGCCGCGCGTGCTAGGCCTCTGACGGTCATAAAGAAGGTATTTTTGATGAGCGAATCTGCTGTTTTGCGCGTTTTGCGCGAGCGCCCATTTCAGATCGTGCTTGCTCTGGTCCTGATCATGGTCCTGATTGAGGCGATTTTCTACAGCACGCAGGCCTTCGCCAATTTCGCAAAACAAGGCAATGATGACATCATGCGTCTTTTGTCCGTGCGGGACTGGCTGGCCGGGCAGGGCTGGTACGATGTGGCCCAATATCGCGCGGTCCCGCCTGAGGGGGTTTCGCTTCATTGGTCCCGTTATCTCGATCTTGGCATCGCTGCGATTATCCTGCCTTTGTCATGGTTCCTGCCAATGCCCACTGCCGAGGTCTTGGCAGCCGTTATCTGGCCCACCTTCGTCATGATGCTGAATTTAATGGTGATCGGCTTTGCCACACGCCGGTTATTTGGCGTTCCTGCAGCCTGTTTTGCGCTGCTTTGCACAGCCCTTTGGCCTGTCACGGGCGATTTGCATTCCGGTGGCGGCAATCTGGACCATCACAATGTGCAGATGTTGACCATGACGTTGATGGCCCTTGCCGTTGTTTGGCCCGATCGCCCTGTTTTCGCTGGGATCGTTGGTGGATTTTCGGCGGCCTTTTCGTTGGCCATTGGGCTTGAAAGCCTGCCCTTTGTGATCGTCATTGGCACGGTTGTTCTGCTGCGTGTCATTTTGGACGGCACGGCGCTAACCCGGCAGCTGCTGGTTTCGTTTTGTCTGACCCTTGGCCTGAGCGCCATTGTCCTGTGGCTGGGGCAGGCGGCGCCTGCCAGCCGCTTGCAGCCGATTTGTGATCAACTGGGCACACCAACCCTGGCATTGGTGTGGATCGCCGCTGGTGCCAGCGTTTTGCCGCTTGCCTTTGGGCCGGTCTTTCGCCGCCCTGTGGTTCATCTGGCGATCACCGCCATTTTGACGGCGATTGGCATTTTTGCAGCTTGGGAGCTGGTATCGCCCTGCCTGGACGGCCCTTATGCCAATCTCCCCCCCGTTTTGCAGGAATTCATCAGTGGCCGCATCATCGAGGCTAGGCCAGGATTGGATTATGCCATCAGCCGCCCTGCGCCCTTTGTTACATTTGTCCTGCCCGTCTTTGTGACCACATTGGCTGGTTTCGCCATTTTAGCCAGTCATCGCCGCGAGCAGCGTAATACGACCGCATTGTTTGGTCTTTTGTTCGTCTGCCTTGCTGGAATTGCCATGATTTTTGTGCAGATGCGCACTGTGATCATGGCGGCCTCGGTCGTGCCGATATTGGCGGGATATGTGCTTGCCTGCCTACTTGATCGATATTTGAAAGGCCGAAAGCCGATCAGTGCCCTGCTTCTTTTGGTTTTTTCCACCGCGGTCATGTCACCGGGGCAGTTCGCCGCTGCCATACGACCCTTTGTGCCAGTAACTGATCGGTCTGCACTGACCCAAGCCGCAGATTGCAGAACCTACGACGCGCTTATTGCCCTGAACGAAGCGCCTCCTGGCCTGATCTTGAACAATTTCAATTTTGGCCCCTCACTGCTTTGGGCGACGCATCATGATGTATTGTCGGTTAGCTATCACCGCAGCGCGGCGGCGATGCGCAACAGTATCGTTCCCTTCGAATTGGAAGCTGCCGAGATGGAGACCTTTGTCAAAGACTCTGGCGCGACTTACCTGCTGCTTTGCAAAGGGTATCAATATCGGGGCGCACCCGCGCGCGCCTTGGCCGATGGTGGTACCGTTGACTGGCTGCGCCCTGTGCCGCTCTCGGATGAAAATCAGCTTCTTTTCGAAGTGCTGCGCTGATGGATTGGGCCTTTCTGCGTTTTCTGGCTGTTGGCGGTAGTTTTAGCCTAAGCTATGCGCTTGTGACGTCGGCACTTATTCGTTTTGCTTCTGCGCCGCCACTACCGACAAGCGTGATCATCTATCTGCTTTGCATTCCACTGGCCTTTTGGGCGCAAAAGAAGATCGCCTTTCGCGCCGATCAGACGGGCCGATCAGCTATGCTAATCTATGCGGGAACACAGGTGGCCAGCCTCGCTGTTGTATCAACGATCACCAGCCGTTTTGTGACGCGCATCTTTCTATGGGATACGCTGATTTTCTTGGTCACGGCAGGCACAGCTGCCGTGGTCAGCTATGCCATCTGCCGGTTCATTATTTTTCGCCATTCCCCGGGGTCAGACGCGCAATAAAATGCAGTTTGCGCCCAAATACCCACCTGAGCGGCGCAGGATATAGCGGCACTTTGGTCTGGAATTTATCGATTGTCAGATCTGCATTTGCAAACCATGTTTCCCAATCGCGGCGCGGCGAATAGTTATAGGGCAGCACGACCCCGTGCGGCGCGTTGCCGACCCAATCCATCAGCCGCAATGTCAGATGATCGAGTTTGTTCTCGCTTAGATGGTCTTTGATGATCACTGCTTTACGGGCGACGCGAGATGCTTCGCTGATCAAAATCTGCGGATCATCCGTATGATGCAGCACATCGACAAAGGTGACGATATCGACGCTGTTATCTTCCATCGGGATGGTTTTGCCGTCAAACAATGTCACAGGGATATGGATCGTTTCACGCTCCATGATGTCGATACCCTGGACAACCGTGCCATCCTGCCGTTCGCCGATCATCTTGGCGATCTGGCCATCACCGGTTCCCACGTCCAGCATTTGCGCCCCTGCAGGCAACATGGCGCCGATTTCTTCAACAAGCACGCGGACACGGCGGTTAAAAACCAGTTTTTCGTGGGCTTGGCCGATGGATTTCTTGAACATGAATTGTCTTTCACTGCCGAATAGGGCGCAGATTGGTTGAAGATTGCGTTGCCGTAAAGCATGTCCCGCCAATGCGCCACGCTTTTGGCGGAACTATGGTAAATTGTCGTTGCATTTTGGTCCCTTCGGACCGCTTATCAGGCCAATGTGAAACGAAACGGACGACGTGATGAGCTATCTTTTGGGCGTGGACACGGGTGGCACCTATACCGATGCTGTGATCCTTGATGATGCGTCTGATCAGATTATTGCTACCGCCAAAGCCTTGACCACCCGGCCTGATCTGGCTTTGGGTGTTGGCGCGGCGATTGATGCCGCGATCAGCCAGGCAGCCATTCCCGCAGCCGATATCCAACTGGTTTCCTTGTCCACGACACTTGCCACCAATGCCCTTGTCGAATGCCAGGGCGGCCGGGTCGCGCTGATTTCCATTGGTTTTGAAGAGGCCGATCTCGGCCGCGCCGGCCTTGGCGATGCGCTACGCGGTGATCCGGTGCTTCGGTTGGACGGCGGCCACAATCATGCGGGGGCGGAGGCTGCCCCATTTGACATGGATGCCTTGCGTGCCGGGCTGGACCGGCTTGATCCTGGCGTGACCGCATTTGCCGTAGCCGCCAGCTTTGCGACCCGAAACCCAGCCCATGAAATCACAGCCCGTGACCTGATCCGCCAAAAGACGGGTAAACCCGTGACCTGCTCGCATGAGCTGTCATCGGCTTTGGGCGGCCCAAAACGCGCGCTGACGGCTGTTCTGAACGCCCGATTGATCGGTATGATCGATGGGTTGATCACCGCCTGCGAGGCGCATTTGCAGCGCCTTGGTATTCCTGCCCGTCTGATGGTCGTGCGCGGTGATGGTGCGTTGATTTCGGCCGACCTGGCCCGTGAAAAGCCGATTGAGACGATCTTGAGCGGCCCTGCGGCCTCAATCGCGGGGGCGCGTTGGCTAACCGGTGAAACGGATGCGCTTGTCAGCGATATTGGCGGGACAACGACGGATATTTGCCTATTGCGCGATGGCCGTCCGCAGATTGATCCGCAAGGCGCCCGTGTCGGGCCGTTCCGCACGATGGTTGAAGCGGTGGCAATGCGCACCACGGGTCTTGGCGGCGATAGTGCGGTGCATATCACCGATGGTCTGAATGCCGGTCTGCGCCTCGGGCCGCGCCGGTTGATGCCCATTTCATTGCTCGCTACGCAGTTTCGGGCATTCGTGCACGACGCGCTGGACAAGGCCTTGACGCTTGATGTTCCGGCAGCGGATGGCGGGCAGTTTGTTGTGCCTCTTTGGCAAAACATGCCCACTGGTTTGGATGCACGCGAAACGGCGGTGGCCGCCCGGCTCGCGAACGGCCCGCAAAGGCTGGGCGATGTGGTCTTGACCCGTATGGAAAACCCCGCGCTGATCCGCTTGGCTGATCGCGGCTTTGTTTTATTGGCAGGTGTCACCCCGTCAGATGCGGCGCATGTTGCAGGTTTGACGGATGTTTGGGATATCGCCGCCGCAGAAAAGGCACTGACGCTGTATGCCCGTAACCGGACCGGAGCGGGCCAGCCTGTCGCTGCGGATGCCCCAACTTTGGCGGCGATGATCATCAAGCAACTGCAAGCGCAAACCGTGGATTGCCTGCTGGCTGCCGCCTTTGCCGAAGATGGCCGCGACTGGGCCGATCCTGCCGACCTGCCGGGGCATCCTTTGGCATTGGCCGGGATGGATCAACATGCCGATATTATCCAGACCCAGCTGTCGCTGGGGGTGCCGGTGATTGGGCTTGGGGCCTCGGCGGCGGCTTATTATGAACCGGTTGGCGCGCGTCTGGGCACGCAGATGCGGCTGCCTGCCAATGGTCATGTCGCCAATGCGATTGGCGCCGTTATTGGGCAGGTACAGATGCAGATGAGCGGAACGGTCACGGCGGCTGGCGCCGGTAAATTCGCTGTGCATTTGCCCGATGGTGTGCAGGTTTTCACTGCGCAAGAGGCTGCATTAGACGCGCTTGAAGCCGCGCTAAGCGACGGCGTACGCCAAAAGGCGCGTGAGGCCGGTGTCGATGAGATTTCGGTGCGCGTTACCCGCGACGTCAAAGAAACGCAGATCGAAGGCCAGCCGATGTTTATCGAGGCGACATTGCGCGCGGTGGGAAGCGGCAGACCCCGCATTGCCCGCGCCTAGGGCCCGTACCTGGCAAATGTGTCAATTGCGGTCCGCAACCTCACATTCCTGTCAGTCAGATTGCGTCAAAGCACAGCTTAGGTCACAAACGCGCAAACGTTAGGACCAGTTGCATGCTTGATCGCCACGCCCGTCAGATCATTGATCCGCCCCTGAACCGGATCGGGCAAACGCTTGCTGCGCAAGGGTTTACGGCCGACGGTGTGACATTGATTGGGCTGGGGCTGGGATTGATCGCTGCACTGATGATTGGGCTGGGCGCGCCTTTTTGGGCGCTTATCCCGCTTTTGGCCAGCCGGATCGCTGATGGGCTGGACGGGGCCGTTGCGCGGGCCACGCGTAAGACTGATTTCGGCGGATATCTGGATATTGCCGTTGATTTTTTGTTCTACGGGGCAATCCCGATGGCATTTGTGCTGAATGATCCGGCCACCAATGGGGCGGCAGGGGCATTTCTGCTGGCGTCATTTTATTTCAACGGGACCAGTTTCCTCGGCTACGCTATTCTGGCTGAGAAACATGGGCATAAGACCGACGCGCAAGGTCAGAAATCGCTTTATTATTCAAATGGCCTGTTAGAGGGCACAGAGACGATCATCTTCTTTGTCATCCTGTGTCTTTTGCCCGCCTATTTTCCCATTTTTGCCTGGGCCTTTGGGGCCTTGTGCTTTGCGACCGCCACCTTGCGGATTTATGCCGCGAAACAAATCTACACGTCATAAAGGACTACGACATGAAACATCTTGCCGTTCTGGCCGCCATGCTGGCCCCAGTCTCTGCGCTTGCTGATGCCGACCCTGCCGATTGGGACGCAGTCATCGCCGAGGCTGAGGGTCAAACCGTTTATTGGAACGCCTGGGGCGGGTCGACCACAACCAATGACTTTATCGCGTGGGTTGGTGACCGTGTCGCCGCAGATTACGGCGTGACCCTTGAGCATGTCAAACTGACCGATACGGCAGATGCCGTGACCCGCGTTCTGTCAGAAAAGCAAGCCGGCGAGGATGAAGACGGCGCGATCGACATGATCTGGATCAACGGCGCCAATTTCGCCGCGATGAAAGAGGCTGATCTGCTCTTTGGTCCTTATGCTGAACAGTTGCCAAACTGGGCTTTCGTGGATGCGGAAGGCAAAACCGTGCAAACAGATTTTACTGTGCCGGTTGAAGGTTATGAAAGCCCATGGGCGATGGCGCAGGTCGTGTTCATTCATGACACATCCGATTTGGCCGCGCCTTTGGGATCGATGAACGCCATCTTGGATTGGTCAGCGGCCAATCCGGGCCGTTTCACCTATCCGCAGCCACCGGATTTTCTGGGAACGACATTTCTAAAGCAGGCTTTGGTCGATTTGCTGGATGATCCATCTGTTCTGGCCGCGCCCGCCACAGATGACAACTACGATGCGGTCACCGCGCCGCTATGGGCATTTCTGGACGATCTGACACCGACGCTTTGGCGCGAAGGGCGCGCCTACCCGGCAACCGGCCCTGCGCAATTGCAGCTGATCGCCGATGGTGAGGTCGATCTGGCCATTTCCTTTAGTCCGGGCGAAGCCACTGCGGCCATTGCCAATAACCAGCTGCCACCGTCTGTACGGACATTTGTTTTGGACAAAGGGACGATCGGCAACGCCTCATTCGTGGCGATTCCTTACAATTCAGGATCGACCGCAGGTGCGATGGTCGTCGCCAATTTCCTGATGTCACCCGAGGCACAGGCCCGCGCCCAAGACCCTGAAATTCTGGGCTATGGCACTGTTTTGAACATGGATGCCTTACCTGCCGAGGACCGCGCCGCCTTTGATGCGCTTGAGCTGGGTGTTGCGACATTGTCGCCTGCCGAATTGGGCAGCGTTCAGGCCGAACCGCACCCAAGCTGGATGACACGGATCGCCGATGATTGGATGCAACGTTACGGTGTTGCCCAGTAAACGTGTCTGTTTCGGTGACACGCCGCCGCGCCTTGCCGTTCCTGCCGATCCTGACATTGCTTGCAATGTTGGGGCCGGTGGTCGCAGGTCTGCTGGGCACGGTCTTGCCCGCATTCGGGCATCTTCCGGCGGCGGGGCTTACCGGACCTTCGCTTGATCCTTTCCGGGATCTTTTGACCTGGGGCGGTTTGCCCCGAGCAATGATTTTGTCGGTGACAACTGGTCTGCTGGCCACGTCAATTTCGCTTTTGATCGTTGTGTTGCTGACCGCCGGTTGGTCTGGCACCCGTGCCTTTCATGCGGTGGAACGCCTTTTGTCGCCGCTGCTGTCGGTGCCGCATGCCGCCGCTGCCTTTGGGTTGGCCTTTCTGATTGCCCCATCGGGCTGGTTGTCGCGGCTTGTTTCACCTGGTGTGACCGGTTGGGACAGACCACCTGATGTTTTGATCATTCAGGACAGCTGGGGCCTGACGATGACAGCGGGGCTGATCATCAAGGAAGTCCCGTTTTTGCTGTTGATCACGCTTGCCGCCCTCGGGCAGGCGGACGGCCGGCGCAGCGTGACCATCGCGCAGGCGCTGGGCTATGGGCGGGTGACTGGTTGGCTGAAAACCGTGCTGCCGCGTGTTTATGCGCAGATCAGACCACCCGTTTATGTGGTGCTGGCCTACTCGATGTCCGTTGTGGATGTCGCGGTTATTCTGGGGCCGAACACACCGCCACCGCTATCGGTTCAGATCGTCAAATTGATGTCTGACCCCGACCTTGCCATGCGGCTTGAGGCCGCCGCCGCCGCTTTGTTGCAGCTTGCCTTGGTCATCGGCGCGCTTGTCTTTTGGCGAATGGGCGAAGTTGCAATCGCAGCGCTGGGCAAACGCTGGGTCGCGCGCGGCGCGCGTGGCCGCTTTGATCCTTTGGTCGCCCGTTTAGCGCTTGGCGCCGGGGCGGGCTCGGCCATTGCGGTGTTGCTGGGCCTGGTGGTTTTGATCATCTGGTCTTTTGCCGGGTTTTGGGGGTTTCCCGATGCACTGCCCGACGGGCTGACCTTGCGAAACTGGATGCGTTTTGGCCCGGGCACGATGGATGCTTTGCTGGAAACAGCGCTCATCGCTGTCACGGCGGCCTTGGTGGCGTTGATCCTGACCATCGGCTGTCTGGAGGCCGAATATCGCTATGGTTTGTCGTTCAGCCAACGGGCGGTCTGGCTGCTCTATCTTCCACTCTTGATCCCGCAGACGGCCTTTTTGCCGGGCTTGCAAACGCTCATGCTGAACCTTGGGGCCGATGAGGGCCGATTGCCTGTGATGCTGGCCCATCTGGTCTTTGTGTTGCCTTACGTTTTCTTGTCCCTGGCCGATCCATTTCGGGCCTGGGACAGCCGAACCGGCACGATTGCCGCCGCCTTGGGTGCGAGTCCGAACGGAGTGCTCTGGCGGGTTCGGCTTCCTATGCTTTTACGGCCAATCCTGACCGCGCTGGCGGTTGGTTTGGCCGTATCGGTGGGGCAATATTTGCCGACCTTGCTGATCGGTGGAGGGCGCGTTGTGACATTGACGACCGAAGCGGTGGCGCTGGCCTCGGGCGGTGACCGCCGGGCGATCGCCGTCTATGGGCTGATGCAAACAGGGGCCGCGCTGGTCCCGTTCATGCTGGCATTGCTGATCCCAGCTTTGGTCTGGCGAAACAGAAAAGGGTTACGACATGGATAGGGGGCTGTCCCTGCGGGACGTGACAATTTCCAAAGGCGGCGCGCCGCTTTTGTCGATCTCGCATGATGTTGGCTCTGGCGAAGCCCTGACCCTGATGGGTCCGTCCGGCGTTGGTAAATCAACGTTGCTTGCGTTCATTACAGGCACCTTACCCGCTGATTTCCGGGCCAAAGGCACAGTATGGCTGGATGGCCGAGACATCACGCAGGCCCCGCCGCATCGGCGGCGGGTCGGTATCTTGTTTCAGGATGATCTGCTGTTCCCGCATTTGTCGGTGGGGGCCAATCTTGCTTTTGGTTTGAAACCGGGTGGGACGGCGGCTGAGCGGTCAGCCAAAATAGCCGAAGCGCTGGATGAGGTCGGGCTGAGCGGCTTTGAAAACCGCGATCCGGCGACGCTGTCAGGGGGGCAGAAGGCGCGGGTGGCCTTGATGCGGATGCTGCTGTCCGAGCCCTGCGCATTGCTGTTGGACGAGCCTTTTTCGCGTCTTGATGCCGCGTTGCGCGCCCAAGTGCGCGAGATGGTGTTTGACCGTGCAAGGGCGCGTCAGCTGCCGGTTTTGATGGTGACGCATGACGCCGAAGATGCGCAGGCTGCTGGCGGGCATGTGGTGACATTGGGCGCGCAGACCGAAACTTAATTACCTGTTTCGTGCAAAGCGCGTGGTCAATCACGCATCGCGTTGGCCACCGCATCCAACAGTTCTTGCGGATGGGTATAGGGCACGGCGTGATCTGCTTTTGCGACCACTTCCTGGCGGGCCAACCTGTTCCACTGGGCCAGCGTGCCCAGGGCCGAGATCGGGATCACCTCATCCTGTTCGGCCCAGATCGCCACAACGGGCACATCTTCGCGCCCAAGTTTACGGTGATCTTTTTCCATGCTTTCAGCCAGCATGCCGCGGCGGCTCGACAAAACTGCTGGCAAATAGCCTTGGCGTTTTAGCTCTTGTCGCTGGGCATCCAGGACCCGTTCGACATAGGGGTTGGCTGAATCAGTGGGGATCTGGCCCAGGATGCGGCCGCGTGCGACCAAACCATAAACCCAATCGCCCAAGACAGGCGTGTTGCGGCAAAATTTGGAAAAGTCGCTTTCCACTGTTTCAACACCGGCAGTTGCAAACAGGATCACACGATTGATGCGATGCGGGCTTTGGGCGGCAAAGGCTGTCGCGATGGCGCCGCCCATGGAATACCCGACGCAGGTGATTTCCTCTGTCAGGCCCAGATGATCCAGCAGATCCGTCAACTGCCGCAAAAAGAAGGCACGGTCTTGCAGCCCAGGCGCGGCGTCCGACAAACCGCGCCCGTAAAGATCATAGGTCAGCACGCGGTAACCGCGTTTTCCTAGCCCCTCCGCGACGCCTTCCAGCGCAATTGACGGGGATGTCAGCCCGTGGATCAGAACCGCAACGGGGCCGCGCACCGGGCCAACCCATTTATAATGCGTGATCCCTTGTGACAGCTGCGCAAAGTCGCCATCAGCACCCGCGCGTTGTTTGGGGCCAATGGTTTGGCGCAAACGCTCTATAATCGCCGGGGCGAAAGCCACCAGCAAAACGATCAGCAAAAAACCCCAAAACCACATCCCAAATGCGCCCCTTCTGATGCGCGATGCGTGGACTCACCCCTCCTGTTGCCAGTGCGATAGGATGTATCGACTGGTCATCAGATCAAGATGTGCCCCACCACCATTCTTGAAAATTGTGATCTCTGTATCACTTTGCCGGGCAAAACGGTCAAGCGTGTAAAAATCAGCAACAATATCGGTCTCGGCGATGGCGCCCGCAGAGATCGGTATTTTCAGCTCGCCGATATGGTTGATTGTGGTCTCGCGGCTATCCACAAAAATCCGGCCCCGGCGCAGGGCATCATCATCGGTTTCGCGCATGTCGGGGCGATAAGCGCCAATAAGATCAATATGTTGCCCGGGCTGCAACCATGCGCCCATGATCAAGGGATCTGTGGACATGGTGGCGCAGGTGACAATATCGGCCTGTGAAACTGCCTTTTGCAGATCGGCAGCAATCGCGACATGTGGATGGGTCGTTTGAAAAGCCTCAGCCCCGCCGGGTGAGCGGTTCCAGATGGTGAATTGGGCCTGTGGAAAGGCGGCTTGATAGGCATCCAGCAGCGAATGAGCCACAGTGCCCGCCCCAACGATCAGGATGTTACGGCTGTCCGGCCGTGCCAAACGCCGCGCGGCAAGCAAGCTGTCCCCGGCTGTCTTCCACTTGGTTACCAGATGAAAATCAATAATCGCTTCAAGCGCGCCATTTTGCCCGGAAAACAGGTTTACCGCACCGCCAATCGCAGGTTCGTTTTGGGCGCGGTTGCCGGGAAAGATCGTGGCGCATTTGACTGCAAGACCCATACCCGGGATCCAGGCAGAGCGGTTTAGCAGCGTATTGTCGCCTTCATAAAGAAAGACATCAGCCACCTCTGCAGGGGGCAAATCATGTCCGGCGGCCAGCGCATCGGTCAGGCCCAGCCAGTCCAGATGCCGCTCGCCCTCGGCAAAGGGGATCATCACCGTCATTTGGCGGCTTCTGCGGTCAAAACGCCTGCTTTTACCAGCCGGTCAGCCCAGCCTTGCGATCCTTCAAACAGATGGGTTTGCCAGCCTCGTTCATCGGCAATGCTGATATTATCGATCCGGTCATCTGTGAAAAGAAGGGCGGCAGGATCGACGCCGCAATCGGCCTCGACCATCTCATAAATGCTGTGTTCGGGTTTGATCACACCCATATGGCCCGAGATATAGCGGCGGTCGAATTCCTTAAGGAACGGGTAGACCGGCTCGGCGATTTCAAATGTCTGGATGCCGAAATTGGTCAGGGCAAAAACCGGGACATCCGCCGCCCGCAATGCGCGCAGCAAGCGCACAGAATGGTCAATCGCGGGGGCGGCCATTTCGATCCAGCGGTCATGCCACATCTGGACCTCATCGCGCCATGCGGGATTGGCTTCGGCGGCGGCATAGATCGTGTCGCGGAAATTGGCGCCGCGATCAACCTGATCATTGATGCCATGCAGATCAATGGCTCCAAACATTTCTTTCCGGCGCGCCGGCCCAATCACTGCGTCATAGAACCGCTCGGGTTGCCATTCGATCAGGACATTCCCGATATCAAAAACCACTGCCTGAACCTGCGTCACGTGTCGCTTCCTTTTGCTGTTCAACCCTAGCCTAACCGGGGGCCGGGTCCTGTAAAGTTGCATCTTTCTGGCGCGCCTCACGCCAGACCACAAAAAGCCCCGCCCCGAGGATCAGCCCCATGCCGACATAGTCCCAAAGGCTGGGATATTCATCAAAAAGGATCATGCCCCAGACAACCGACATGGGCAGGGCGAGATATTCAAAAGGGGCCACAAATGAGGCCTCGGCGACGCGGTAGGCCTGGCTGATCAGATAGCCGCCAATCCCGATCCCGATGCCCAGCAGAACAAACAGGGGATAGTCAGCGGGCAAAGGCCAGCTCCAGGCGCGTAGAAGGAAGGACAGTGATGGGTCTGATTGGGTGTCGAAACGGCCATCGCCGACGACCAGCCCGATGCCAATGCTGACAATGATGAACATGATCTGAATGTAAAACACCATGGTCGTGGCGCTTTCCGTCCCTGCGATGCGGCGGGTGATGATATGAATGCCTGCATAGCAAAATGCAGCCAAAAGCGGCCAAAGTGACGCAATCTGGAACGCTGCTGTGCCCGGGCGGACCATGATCACGACACCGACAAAGCCCACGGCAATCGCGCTCCAGCGCAGGGGCCCTACTGTTTCTTTCAGAAAGATCACCGAAAAGACGGTGATGACCAAAGGACTGATGAAAAAGATCGCGACCGCATCTGCCAGTGGCATGGCAGCAAGCCCCAGATAGAATGTCATATTCGCAAATACGACGCAAAGCCCGCGCAGCATATGCATGCCCAGACGTTTGGTGCGTGCGATGGCCCAGCCTTCGGTCAGGGGCGCGACCACGATCATGATCACCAGCAATCCCAGGACCGACCGCAGCAGAACCACCTGATGCAGCGCATACCCGCCGCTGAGGAATTTAACCGCCACATCATTGACCGAAAAGAACATCACCGAAACCGCAGCGCAAAGCGCCCCGAGCTTTGCCGGTGACAGCGTCATAACGCCCGCGCCGCGGTCCGCACAGCCCGTTCCAGACCGTCCAGAAACCGGGCGCGATCCGCCTTGCCAAAAGGTTTGCCGCCGCCCTGCCGAAACGGATCAGCGGCGCGCATATCGGCCATCAGATCGCGGGTGGCCAGCACATTGCCGATATTGGCTTGGGTCAGCGCCTCGCCATTATGTTTCAGCACCAACGCCCCGTTTTCGATACAGCGGGCGGCCAGCGGGATATCCCCGGTGACGACAACATCGCCTTTGGTCGCGCGGTCTGCGATCCACATATCGGCCACATCCGGGCCGTCAGGAACCACCACAGTTTCCACAAATGGATTGGGCGAGGGGCGAATGCCGCCGTTCGAGACGATGAACATTTTCAGCTTATGCCGCGTGCCGACACGTTCGATCTCGGCCTTGACCGGGCAGGCATCGGCATCGACATAAATCATGCGTAAAGCGCCTCTGCGTGAAAGGCGATATGATCTTCGATAAAGCTGGCGATGAAGAAATAAGAATGGTCATAGCCTTTTTGCAGCCTGATCTGCCCTTCCTGGCGGCGGGCGGCCATCGCCTGGGCCAGATGTTCAGTGCCCAGTAAATCGGCGAACTGATCATCCGTGCCCGTATCGATCAACATCGGCCCATCAAAGCCCGATTCCTGCATCAGCAATGTCGCATCATGCGGGCCCCATCCGGTTTCATCCCCCCAATAGGCGGCAAACTGTTTGCGGCCCCAATCGCTGGCCGTGGGATGGCAGATCGGCGCAAAGGCTGAAACCGACCGAAAGCGCCCCGGCAGGGCCATCGCCATGGTCAGCGCGCCATGCCCGCCCATCGAATGGCCGGTGACCCCTTGACGGTCCATATCCAGCGGAAAGGCCTGGGCGATCAAGCCGGGCAATTCATCGGCGACGTAAGTCCACATCTTGAAATGCTCGTCCCATGGGGCCTGGGTTGCATCGATGTAAAACCCGGCCCCCTGACCCAGATCATAGGCCTCATCATCAGGCACATCATCCCCGCGCGGGGATGTGTCGGGGAAAACCAGCGCGATGCCTTGATCGGCAGCCCAGGCCTGTGCCCCGGCCTTAGTCATCGCGTTTTCATGGGTGCAGGTCAGCCCCGACAAAAACCACAAAACGGGCACTGGGCCATCGGCGGCCTCAGCCGGTAGGAACAGTCCAAAGGTCATATCGCAGGCACACGCGTCCGAGCGGTGGCGATAGACCCCTTGGGTACCGCCAAAACAACGATTTTCGGATAGGGTTTCCATGGGCCTCTCCTGTCTTTGACCCAACGGCTAACGCAGGATCAGAGGCTTGTCACCCACGCAATCACAAGCGACACGGTGACGGCGCTTGCAACCGTTGAAATCAGGATCGCCGCCGAGACACGGGCAGGCGCAACGCCGTAATGTTGGGCAAGAATATAAACATTCCCCGCCACCGGCAAAGAGGCCGCCGCGATCATCACACCCGCCGCATAGGGTTCGATCTGAAAGATCATCAGCGCGGCAATGGCAACGGCTGCAGGATGCAGGATCAGCTTGCAAAAGCTAAGCCATCCGGCCACCGCGACGCGCTCGGCCGATTTAGAAGCAAGCGATGCCCCAATGGCAAACAGCGCGCCCGGGGTTGCAGCAGCCCCAAGCAGGCTTAGAAATTCATTGATCGGGCCCGGAATGCTGAACCCGCTGACCGAAACCAGCATCCCCAGCCAGATCGACAGGATCATCGGGTTGCGGGCCAGACCAAGGGCGACGGTGGCAAAAATCCGGGGCGAGACTCGGCCATCGCGGGCGCCGGTGATCAGGATCACAATCAGGCTGCCAAACAGCATCAGATCAACGGCCAATACCATCATGACCGGGCCGACGGCCGGTTCGCCCAGCAGCAACACCAGCATCGGCACGCCCAGATAGCCCACATTGCCGACAACGGCGCATTGGGCCTCAACCGCGGCTTCGGTCATGGGCAGACCGCGGCGCAGCGCAACCAGCGTGGCGATGACATACACGGCCAAACCAGCGCAGACATAAGCCATGACAAATTGCCAATCGAGTATCGCATCCAGCGACAGGTTTGCCGCAAAGCGAAACAGCATGGCCGACAGGGCAAAATAAAAGACAAACCGGGTCAGATACGCGGTGGCTTCTTGCGAAAAGAACTGGCTGCGGGCCGCGCCATAGCCCAAGGCAATCAGCATGAAAAACGGCAGTGTTTGCAGGAAAATATCGATCATTCGGTCTTAATCGAATGTCCCGCTGGCGCGGGCGAGCAGCATAAAGGCACGGGCGGTCCGGGTCTCGGCCAGCTCAAGCAGATCGGCATCGGTGGCCTGTTCTTCATAGGCGATCAGCATCTGATCAAAACGGCGCAGGAAATGATGCACCGAATCGCGGAAAATCGTGTCCTCGCGCATCCGGCCCGCCACCAGCGCAAGCGATGACCTGTCCCGGACGCCGCCCAGCGGGTCAATGCTGCGGCCACGTTCGCCTTTTGCAAAACGGTGCCATAACTCAGCCCCAACAGGGTCGGGACGCAGATCATCCATATAGATGCCATCCTGCGATAGCAGGGTCAGAACATCCTGGCTGGCTTGGACCAGTTTGCGGGCAGACCGATCGCGCAAGGCACGGCGCAGGGCGGCAAAGCCTTCGCCGTCATGTTCATCATTGGGAAAGTTCAAGGCGCGGACCAGATCAATACGATCCAGCGGCGGGGCGATTTCCTCAAAATGGGTGCCAAGTTCCAATGCAGGTTGATCGCTGGGGGCCTGCGGCGCGGCGCGGGGCACGATCACGCGCGATACTTCGCGGCGCGAAGCAAAGCCAGACACCGCCGTTTCGGTGTTCTTTGTGGATTGGGCGATGGCATCCAGTTTCTTTTCAACAGCCGGTTCCTGAGCCGGGCGCATTGCCTGCTGGGCCAGATAGGTCTGGCGCATCCCATCAATGGCAGCCTGCACGCGAAATGATTCCTCGCGCATGATCCGGGCCGACCGGGCTGCGGCTGCGGCCACCCAGATCAGGGCGACAGGCATGAAGATCGCAATCAACATCAGCACAAGGCGCAGGCTGTCAAAAGGCGCGCCTTCGACCTGCGCCGGCGGCGAGATCAGAAAGAACAGGCCAACAGCGGCCATCCACCCAAGGGCCAGACCAATTGCGATGACCTCGGCCCGGGTTAATCCTGTTGCGCTCGGCGCCCTGTCACTGATGGGATTTTGCGCCATAAAACGCGCGCTTTCTACTTATATGCGATCGACAAAATTTCATAGCTGCGCACGCCGCCAGGGGTGCGCACTTCGACACTATCACCTTCGTCTTTGCCAATCAAAGCGCGCGATAGCGGGGATTTCATATTCAGCTTCCCGCTTTCGATATCGGCCTCATATTCGCCGACGATCTGATAGGTCTTTTCTTCGTCTGTATCTTCATCAACCAGTTCGACTGTTGCACCGAATTTGATGGTGCCAGACAGCTTGGAAGGGTCGATCACATCGGCCAGTGAAATCACGCCTTCCAGCTCTTTCACGCGGCCTTCAATGAAAGACTGCTTTTCCTTGGCCGAATGATATTCGGCATTCTCGGACAGATCGCCATGCTCGCGCGCTTCGGCAATCGCACGGATGATCGCCGGACGCTCTACGGTTTTCAGCTGCTTCAGCTCGGCGTCCAATTTATCGAACCCGGCGCGGGTGAGTGGTATCTTGTCCATGTCGTGTCCCCTCCCGGGGGCAAATAGTGTCAGTCAAACGGTCATAGTCTATTGGAGGCGCGTAGAGTCAAGGCTTTGCCGCGATTTGGTGTCGCGTTGCCACATTTTGACGTCGTGTCTTGATTGCCCCACAATCTGTCATCAGGTAACCCTTGCGGGAGCTGAATAAAAGGGGCTTTGCCCTGAAGTTTGAAGGATTTGCCGATGGCCGAGATTGAACGCGAAGCGATGGAATATGACGTAGTGATCGTGGGCGCAGGGCCTGCGGGCCTGTCTGCGGCGATCCGCCTAAAGCAACTTGATGCCGATCTGAATGTTGTTGTTCTGGAAAAAGGCTCTGAAGTTGGCGCACATATTCTGTCTGGCGCTGTGCTTGATCCCGTCGGATTGAACAAACTGATCCCGGATTGGAAAGACAAGGGCGCGCCGCTGAATGTGCCGGTGACGCAGGATAATTTCTACATGCTGGGCGAGGCCGGCCAACTGCGCCTGCCCAACATGATGATGCCACCTTTGATGAACAATCACGGCAATTACATCGTCTCGATGGGCAATGTCTGCCGCTGGATGGCTGAACAGGCCGAAGAGATGGGTGTTGAGATTTTCCCCGGCATGTCCTGCTCTGAACTGGTCTATGGCGAAAATGGCGAAGTCAAAGGCGTTGTCGCCGGTGAGTTTGGCAAAAACGCCGACGGCACCCCTGGCCCCGGATATGAGCCGGGGATGGAGCTGCATGGCAAATATGTCTTCCTGGGTGAAGGCGTGCGCGGATCGCTGTCCAAGCAGGTTATCGCAAAATATGCGCTGGGCGCAGGCTATGATGTGCAGAAATACGGTCTGGGCATGAAGGAAATTTGGGAAATCGACCCAGAAAAGCACCGCGAAGGCACCGTGACCCACACAATGGGCTGGCCGCTTGGCGGAAATGCAGGCGGCGGTTCATTCATCTACCACCTTGAAAATAATCAGGTTTACGTCGGTTTTGTGGTTCACCTGAACTACAAGAACCCGCATCTGTTCCCTTACATGGAATTCCAGCGCTTCAAGCATCATCCGATGGTGGCTGACCTGCTGAAAGGCGGCAAACGGGTCGCCTACGGCGCGCGGGCGATCTCTGAAGGCGGGTACCAGTCCATGCCGCAGCTTGAATTCCCTGGCGGCGCTTTGCTGGGCTGTGCAGCTGGCATGGTCAACGTGCCACGGATCAAGGGAAACCATAACGCGATGCTATCGGGCATTGCGGCCGCCGAAGCGGCCATCACCGCGATCAAGGCCGGACGCGCGGGCGATCTGCTTGATGGTTATGATGCCGCCGTGCGTGGTGGCGAGATTGGTAAAGACCTGAAAAAAGTGCGCAATGTCAAACCGCTCTGGTCCAAATACGGGCTGCTCGCCTCGCTTGGCATTGGCGGGTTTGACATGTGGGCGAACACGTTCGGGATCAGCCCGATCGGCACTTTGAAACACGGTAAATCGGATGCAGAGGCGACCGAGGATGCCAGCAAGCACAAGGTGATCGATTATCCTAAACCCGATGGCACCCTGTCATTTGACCGGCTGACGAATGTGTCTTTCAGCTTTACCAATCACGAAGAAAGCCAGCCTGCCCATCTGCATTTGACCGACCCGTCGGTGCCGGTTTCAGTCAATCTGGCCAAATACGCTGGCCCGTCTGCGCGGTATTGCCCGGCGGGGGTTTATGAATTTGTAGGCGAGGGGGATGAGACGAAGTTCCAGATCAATTTCCAGAACTGCGTGCACTGCAAAACCTGCGATATCAAAGACCCCAGCCAGAACATAACCTGGACCGTCCCGCAGGGGGGGACGGGCCGAATTATCCAAATATGTGATCAGATCAAGGGGCGCAGCAGCGCCCCTTTTTCATGTATGCGCGGCGTACAGATTCTGTACATATGGCGTATGTACAACCCATTGTATGGGCGAAAACGGATCTGACAGATCACAATGGATGGGACCGCCATGAACCGCGCCTTCACAAATATTCTTACCAGCAATGTCCCCGAAACAGCCGCCTTCTATGAGGCGCTATTGGGTATGCAACGCGCCGGTGATTTTGGCTGGTTCGTTCTTTTGTCGCATAAGGATATGCCGGGATTTGAGCTGGGTATCTTGTCCAAGACCCATGAGACGATCCCCAAAGATCTGCCGCAAGGCCAGGGCGGGAGCATCCTGACATTTGTCGTGCCGGACCTTGATGAGGTGGCCGAAAAGGCGCGGGCGATGCAGGCCGATATCATCCAGCCGCCCACCGATTTGCCCTATGGACAAAGACGGCTGATGCTGCGCGACCCGGCGGGCTCTGCCGTTGATATCAGTTCGCCCATTCGCGACTAGGTGCCTGTAGCAATCCGGCGCACCATCAGCGCGCCGGTTTTAGATGTTGCCCTATTGCAGGACATACCCCGTTGGCCAGGTCAGTGTGTAGTCAAAGCCGATCTCGGCGGTCTCGCCTGCGCCGACATTCAGATCCCATTCCAATATGCCGCGCTGCCCGTCCGGGTTCCGCTGGGTGACCGCGGGCGAGGCGTTCAGCTCCACTTCAAGATCGTCCTGTTCCGAATAGGGGACCGCATCGCGTAGCAGCACACGCCAATCCCGCCCGGTCAGGTTTTCGACCGTCATCTGAGCCTGTTCTGTCAGCTGGTTCGCGCTTGAGAATACACCGGTTTCGCCTTCGGATTTGCGGGGCGTCGACCGTGTCAGCCGCAACCCGTCAAGCGGACCAAAGCCCATTTTCTGATCGGCCCCCGCCGCAAGTAACGGCAAATGGCTAAAGCCGATCATCGTTCCATCGGCAAAAAGAAGGGCCTGCCCAGGCAACAGGATTTCATCGGTTGTGTTTGTGAATTCAGCCACGCGATAGGCGATATCATCACGGCTGGGTACGGCTTCGGCCCAGATATCGGCCTCAAGACTGAGCTGATCAAGCGGCAGGCGCAGATCATCCACCCCGTTCCGAATATCGACCCGGCCCGGATAGCGATAGGTGACGGTCGCGCCGCTGAAATCGGCCTGCGCGACAATCGCAGGGGCCGGGGCTTCCATGGCCATTTCGCTCACGCCGCCTGCAAATGAACGGGTCATGACCTGATCGGCAAGCATCACTTGTTGCTGTTCGCGCGCCAGTTCTTCTTCCGAGATGATCCGGCGCAGCGGTGCCCAGACATCGCTTGGCGCGATTTGCTCGCCTGGCCGTGCGGTGGACAGGATCAGATTGACGTTGAGCCAGTCTTGTCCGGTTTGCTGGCTGACCACCACGGCCCGGTCGATATCAAGCGCCGCTGTATCACCCGTTGTCAGGCGCATATCATAGACCGGCGACCAGTTTGCGTAGGATTCCAGCGTGCTGACATCGATCACCACTTCGCCCGGCGCAGCGGTATTCACCGTAAATGTCAGCACAGACCCTTCGGTTTCAGGGGCGATCAGTGCTGCCAGCGCCTGGCGCGCATCGTTCAGGGCTGTCACATCGTCCTCGCGGGCGCGCATGGCGGCCAGCGCCTCTTGCTCGGCCGTGAAGGCGGCCTGCCGCACGGCCAGCGTTTCTTCTCCGACCATCTGTGCAAGTGCCCGGATATCAGCCACGGCCCCGGCGCTAAGCGTGTCGCCCGCGCTGGCCTGGCTGAGGCTTTGCAGGAAGGCGATCTGCTCTTCTGCGGCCAGAACCCGCAGCCGAATTTCTTCGATCGTGACATCGCGCTGGCGCAGGGCTTCTTCCAGTCGCGTGACCTCGTCCTTGGCGGCTTGCACGGCGGGGGTTGTCTGGTCTGGCGTTACGGGCAGCCGGTCGCGCGACAGGCTGATCGCGCCCACTTGTACCGATTGCGGGGCCGAAAGACGCAGCCCTTCGGTTGCCAGCGTCTGGGGCAGTCCGGGGACAATAATGTCGTGGCTACCCGCAGGCAGATCAAGCGTGATCAAGCGGCTGATCTCTGCAAGGCCAGGGTAGATCGTGACGGTGTCGATAACGGCCTCACCAGTGAAGGTATCGGCAAAACCGGGCGCCGAAAGTGCAATGAAACTAGCGGTCAATAAGGGGCGGAACATAGGGGTCTCCTGCTTGAATTAGGGTCTTTATAACCTCTTTGACGTGCGGCAGGCAGTTATCCTTGGCGCATCAGCGAAATATTTTGAGGCCCTGACAAAAGGTCGGGCGTATGCGATAAACGGGCGCCCCTATACCGGGACTGGGATAGTTGAAACTGTGAATTGTGATCTCGAGTTCTGATCGGCGAGATTGCACCTAAGGATTTGATGAAAAAGGAACATTTCCACCTACGGGTTTTTGCGATGCCGGATATCGATTGCGGTTCGGGTAGGCCTAGCCTAACTGCGGCCTACGCGCTAAAGCGCGGAATGCTTGCCGTGTTTTGCACGCGCATATTACCCTAATATTTGGAGAATTACATGAAATCGACCTTCATCAAGCTGGCCGGTGGTCTGACACTGAGCGTTCTTGCAACTGCCGCCGCAGCAGAATGCACTGCCGAAGATGTTCAGGCGAAGACAACAACCCTGAGCGAAGCGATGCAAGCCCTTGCGACGACCGACACAGCCAAGATGACTGAGCTTTCCACAAAAATGCAGGAAGCCATGACAGCCGCGGCTGCGACAGGTGACCAAGAAGCAATCTGCGAAAACCTGGACGCGCTGATCGCTGAATACGCTGGCTAAGCGTTATAACGTCAGTCAGCGGCTGGTATTACTGCCGCCGCTGACTGATTATTGGGGTTTGATCCCAAAGATCAATTCACAGGAAAATCCCGCTTTTTATTTCGGCCATGTCACGCAAGAAGATGGTTGGTGGCTTTTCCACTGAAAGATCCATTCTCAAAAAGTTTTACTTTTCCGGGCATCGTCAATCGCAACAAAAGCCAGTGATCTGTCCTTTGCTGTTGGTCTCCGAAAGTTGAGGACGGCCGACACCCCCAAACTTTTTACCCTAGTAGTAGGTCTTGTCCGAGATCCCTGCTTAGCCCAACCCAGTTATTGTGGTTTCAAGATGAATGTGCGGGCAGCGTGACAATCACCGTATCTGCTCGGTTCGTGCCGTCGGCATGGCTTCAAGATCATGCGGCGAATGCGTCCGGCTGCTGTGCCCCCACTCTCAATACAGAGTGAAGGGCACATTTTCCAATAAGGGTCTAAGCTAGCTGATACACTCAGCAATGTCTTTTTCACGGCTAGCGCGCCGTTCGCGAAGTTCGATACGCGCTTCATTGAGAACCCGCATTTCGAAGGCCCTATCGAGCGGTATTTTCCGTCCAGGGGCAGATTGCGACGTCACTTCATGAAAGCAGGTAAAGTTACGTATAGCGCCATCCACATCGGTTCCAGTACATGGAACTGCACGCAAATCGGGATCTTCGTTTCTTGCCGGTGTAACAACGCTTCTACGAACAACTTCGTTGGAAACATATGCGTAGCCGCTTTCTAAATGCTGTTCTGCAGCATAAATTTGTCGCTCCAATGCGGCAATCTGATTATCGACCCCTAACTCGCATGCCCACTGGCCAACACCGCAAGATGACAGGCCAACGATTGTCACGACTGATAGTATTTCTTTCATTTCAGCTTTCTTCTTTTTTCTGTTTTTGAGTCTTATTGCCAGAGATCGCTACCGTCCCCGGGATACTTTTCATCCTGCCCAACATGAGAAGGGTATTCTTGCTGGCATGCTGCAAAAGCGTTCCGCACATACTCTTCCTTGTTTCCAAGCCGGTTCGTGTATCTTTCCAAAAGCACGCGCTCTTGCGTCATTGAGATTGGAACGCGCTGTGGGCTTTCAATATGCCCAACAGAACCGTCTTCCAGCAGCACGTGGCAATGGTATTCTTGTCCAAATGATTGGCACCTGTTTCGGTATCCTAACTTGTGCGACCAGAAGTCATTGCTTTCAATGTAGCCAACGCCGTATCCCCGATCCAAGTTTTTGGCTGCCAGCTCGATCTGCTCTTCTAGATCGAGCGCTTCGAAATACGCATCGCGCTTGCAAAGATCGAGCGGTGTCCATGAACACCCTGCCAAGCCAATGAGCGCAACCGAACAAATTAGTTTTTTCAATGTGTTACCTTTGTTGTTTTCTGTGAGTTTGTTGTTGGCTTATGTTATCGGGACCTTGTTATCCAATATCAAAGCAACTGGGCTGGTCCGTATTGCAAACTTTGCTTGCGATACTCCGTCAGACAGTAATCATTTTGAATTGGGATACATCCTGATCCTGGGGGCCCGGGGCAAAGCAAACCGTGCATCCAACGAAAAAGGGGGCACGAAAATCGCGCCCCCTTCGTCAAGATCGAAACGGCCTCAGCCCTTTTTCAGGCACTCACGTCCCAGTAGCTCGGCGATTTGCACGGCGTTCAATGCGGCGCCTTTGCGCAAATTGTCTGACACGCACCACAGGTTCAGCCCGTTATCAATGGTGCTGTCCTGCCGGATCCGGCTGATGAATGTCGCGAAATCGCCGACACATTCCACCGGGGTCACATAACCGCCGTCTTCGCGTTTATCGATGACCATGACGCCGGGCGCTTCGCGCAGGATGTCGCGTGCTTCGTCCTCATCAAGGAAACCTTCGAATTCGATATTGATGGCCTCGGAATGGCCAACAAAGACCGGTACCCGTACGCAAGTGGCCGTGACCTTGATCGATGGATCGACGATCTTTTTCGTCTCGGCCACCATTTTCCATTCTTCTTTGGTCTCACCGCTATCCAGGAATTTGTCGATATGCGGGATCACATTAAAGGCGATCTGTTTGGTGAACTGCTTGGGCGGCTTGTCATCGGTGGGGTTATACATCGATTTGGTCTGGTCCCAAAGTTCATCAATGCCGCCTTTGCCTGCGCCTGAGACGGATTGATAGGTGCTGACCACAACGCGCTTGATCGTGGCCCGGTCATGCAGCGGCTTGAGCGCCACAACCATCTGCGCCGTCGAACAATTGGGGTTCGCGATGATGTTTTTCTTGGCATAGCCATGGACCGCGTTTGCGTTGACCTCGGGAACGATCAGCGGCACGTCCGGGTCATAGCGGTAAAGCGATGAGTTATCGATGACCACGCATCCAGCCGCCGCAGCTTTGGGCGCGTAGGTTTTGGTGGCCTCTGATCCCACGGCAAATAAGGCAATGTCCCAGCCGCTGAAATCAAATGTATCCAGGTCCTGCGTCGTCAGGGTCTTTTCCCCAAAGCTCACCTCGGTGCCCAGCGATTTCCGGCTGGCCAGCACGGCCATCTCGTCAACGGGAAAGGCCCGTTCGTCGAGGATGTTCAGCATTTCGCGGCCCACGTTCCCGGTGGCGCCGACAATGACGATCTTATAGCCCATGGCAGAGGCTCCCTTTTTACAGTTGCGCCCCTTTACCTTGCACATCAGGCAAGGGAAAGAGGGACGTGGCGGATTTCCCGGCACCATAGCAAAAGGGGCAGGACCATGGGTTTACTGGATATCTTCAAACGGAAACCCAAGGCAGAGGCCCCTTCAACGCAGATCGACATTCTGCTGCGTGACACTGACAGTTTGGCCGCGACGGTTGAAACATTGCGTAACGCAGGTGCGGGCGATGCAGACATTCCTGTCACCCGCCCGGTTGTCGATGGGGTTGTCGAGGTTCTGGCGCTGAATGCGGGGCCGTCTTTTCAGCTGATGTCATCTGCCCATCTGGATCAACAGGGCCTGAGCTATGACGCCGCGCGCGACATCGCTATGGCCCGGCTGCGTGCTGCCGCAGCTGATCTGACGGTCGAGGGTGGCGGCGGCCGATATCGTGCCCGGTTTACACCCGACCTGGATCTATCAGCGTCGTTTTTGCTGACCACCGAGACCTGGTTGGACCTGGATGCGCTAGACGGGCCGCCTGTTTTCGCGGTCGGAACACGGGTTTCGATCCATGCATGCGGGGCGAATGATCCGGATTCCGTTGCGGGCATGAAAGAGATCGCCGCGGTCATGCATGCCGAAAGCGTCGCTGATCCGGTTGCAAATGGCAGACCGTTGACCCCCCAATTGCTGACCATCAAAGGCGGCGTGCTGGGCCCGTTCGACGCCTAGACAGGTAGCGCTGTGGTTTGTCTGACGGTGCGCAGCGCGAATGAAGACTGCATCTGCGCTACCCCGGGCAAGGTGGCCAGATATTTGCGGTGGATCCGCGCGAAATCTTCGGTATCGCCCGCCACGACTTTAAGCAGGTAATCCGCCGTGCCCGCCATCAGATGGCATTCCAGCACATCCGGGACCCGGGCGACGGCCTTTTCGAAGGCATCAAGTACCTCATCGGCCTGACCGCTGAGCGTAATTTCCACAAAAACCGTGGTTGGCCGCCCCATTTTGCGCGGATCAAGCAGCGCGACGTAATCACGGATATACCCGTCTTTTTCCAACCGCTGCACCCGCCTGTGACAGGCCGAGGCCGATAAATTGGCTTGCTCGGACAGGTCTGCATTCGAAATCCGCCCTTTTCGCTGCAAAACGGCCAAAATGCGGTAATCTATGCTGTCGAGTTCCATTTCGCGCGAAATCCTTTATCAAGACGCGCCCCCTGCGCATGATCTTACCAGTGCTTTTTCCCATGTACCAACGAAAAGACCCGCCAAGGGACGGGTCTTTGTTCAGATGTCTTTCTGAAAATTCTGTAGCCCTTGCCGCGCGCGAGGGTCGGTACGCCTTGATGTCTTGGCCAAATTTGGCGGAACAGTTCGTTTCATAAAAAGAAAGCGCAGGAACTGTCGGAATGGTCGTGAACTACGTCGCAGGCGATCCGCGATAGATCAGCCCGAGCAACACGCCAAAACCCGCGAATTGCACAAAGCTTGCCGAGGCTTCGACCATGATCCAGGCCGGGATTGATGGCGCCGCATATTTGGCCGGTTCCGCCAGAGCGATGTAGCTGCCCAGGAACAGGCCAAAGCAAGCGGCAACCGTCAAAGCCTGCATTATCGTGGCCCCGTTGGGCCAGAGGTTGATCATGACAAAGCTAATGATCAACGCCTGAATGATCATCACCGCAAAACCCATGGGTAAGATCGGATCGGGGCGCATGAAGCCAATATCTGCGAAATGCTTGGCATTGATGATGAAATGCGAAAGCCCCTGCACAGCAAAGGACACAACCATGAAGGCTAGCACGGTTAGGACAGTTTGCAGGGCCATTCACATACCCTCCGCCCGTTTCCACAGGGCCAGCGGTACGCCGCCCGGATCAGTGATGAATGTGGCGATCCCGGCTGGGCCTTGGATATTTTCGGCCAGAACCGTCGCCCCATTGTCTTGGGCCACGGCAACCGCATCGGCCAGCATGTCGATTTCAACATAAGGCACCCAACCTCTGATCCCTTCCATCGCGTCACATGTCGCCGCAAAGGGTTGGCCCTCGCCTTTGATCAAAAAGGTCATCAGGCCAATGTCATTCCGGGCCCATCCAAAGGTCTTGGTCAAAAATGCGGTCGTTTGGGCACGTTCAGACCCGATGTTGTCGAACCATACAAAACCAGTGCTCATCGTCATTCTCCATTTACTTGCTTTTTGCAAGTAAATTCGTATTGGCGGAACTTGTGAATTGCAAGTGAAATTTGATACGCTATATGAGACGCATGGCTAAGACAGTGAAAAAACCCTGGATCGGCTGCCCGGTGCGCTACGCGGCTGGCATCTTTGGCGATAAATGGAGCTTTGTTCTGCTGCGCGACGTCTTGTTGCATGGCAAACGCTATTATGGGGAATTCCTGAGCTCTGAAGAGGGGATCGCAACCAACGTATTGGCGACGCGTCTGCAAAAGCTTGAGGAAAGCGGCATGCTTGAACGCCACATCGATCCACGGAAGAAAAGCAAAGTCTGCTATATCCCCACAGCCAAGGCGCGCGCGCTCCTGCCCGCCTTTCTGGGCATGATGGTCTGGTCGACCGAATATGACGAAAACACCGAGGCGCCTGACAGCTTCGCACCTGCCTTTCGCGCGCATCCCAAAGAAACAATCGCCTGGTACGAAGCCGAAATCGATAGGGTCAACGCCGCGACCTTGGGCCAGGCCTAGCATCTTAGGATCAACGCCGAACGGTTTTCCCCGGGGCGCGCGGCCCTCGCGTCAGTCTGATATCCACCAAGCCGCCATGATAGATCAAATGATGCGAGGGTTTCCCATAAACCCGCTTTCTTGGCACTTGACGCGGTGACTTGGCTGCTGGCCGACGTCCGGTGGCAGCTTAGTGCCCAACTGTCCGCATCGAAGTGATGCGTCGAATGGCTGCTCCGCCGAAATAGCCGCCGAGCTTGGCAATGCTCGCACCAATGCCAAGCGTTGTTGATTCAGTCGCAGGCCAAGAAAGCCAATAAGTTACAGCGGGAACGTGGACGGGGCGCAGTTGCAAAAATGTGACACAATCCGGAGAAGTTTAGCGACACTGAGTTCCGGCACTACCTGCTTTTACGATTAGGATTACAGTTACTTGCCTATTACATTTATCGGAGAATTATTATGAATAGTCTGAAGAAAATTTCGCTGGTGACTGCGATCGTCGCATTTGCTTTTCCTGCGTCCGCAAACGACATTCTGCCGGCACCTGCTGTAGTTGCGCACGCTAGTGATTGGTCGGGCGCTTACGTAGGCGGCTCACTGGGTACAGCGACGCACTCCTCGTATTTCTGCGACGATGGGGCGGCGTTCGCATCCTGTTCCGATCCTGACAAAAGCAGCCTGCCAAATCCGGAAGCCGATGGCAGTCTCGTCGGTATAACTGCTGGCTATGATTGGCAGAACGGCAGCATCGTGTACGGCGTCGCAGGGGATCTGATGTTTGGGGACATTTCCGGTTCAGTTGGCAGCACAGCGGGATTCGGCTGCTTCGACGAAACGTGTGGTCTCGAAGTTACGAGCGTCACAATACTGCGCGGTCGGGCCGGATATGACATGGGTGATATTCTCCCTTTCGCAACTGCGGGCGTCGCTTTGACCGAAGTGAGCAGCTTTGACGAAAATGGATCTGGGTCGGAAGGTACTTTTCAGAATTTTGTGATTGGCGTCGGTGTAGACTACCGTATCTCTGACACGTTCACGATCGGAGCAGACGTTTTGCATCTATTGGAAAACGATGAGTTTATTGACCCAGACACCGCAGCTCAATGTAGCTATTGCGGCCTGACATCTCATTCAGCGACAATCGCGCGGATTAACTTCGCCTACCTGTTCTGAAGGGTAGCAGAACGGATTCTGACTTCAGATGAGGGGCGCTTTGAGCGCCCCTTTTTACTTTGTATCCTGAGTTGTTGATGGCTCCTTTTCGTGTAATAGGCGACGTCGCTTCGGTTAGGTCACTTAGGTCTGCTCAGAGCCCAATATTTCCCAATGCTGCGCTTCGATCCGACGGCAGCTTCGTCCCGCCCAGAAGACCTTGACGATCCTTCGAATAATGTCCGCTGAAGGGCTGCCCACTGACCTTGAGGCGTTGCGCGGCTTAGGTCGGCGGTCAGCCCATACACACCCTGCATGAATGCCTGTTTCAGCAGACATACCACAATGACCGTTGCACTTTGTTTCTTTGTCACTGAAGTTCGCGGATATGGTGTCTGACACATATGTACCCTTCGCAAAGCTGCCGGTTTCCGCGCGTCGGCATGTGTATCTTTTTCAAGGCCACCAATTTCTAGATCGTTTCGCTATGGGCGTGATCGTTGCCGTGACCGCTCTTGCCCTTCAAGGACGCGGCTTGGATGTTGCGCAGATTGGTGCGCTTTTTGCCATCTACGCCGCCGTTGCCATGATCGCTGAGCTGCCCTTTGGCGGCCTTGCAGATGGCGTGGGGCGCAAGCCGGTCTTTCTGATCGCGACGGTTGCAAGCCTGATGGCATACACTGTGTTCATAATATCCGGCGCGTTCTGGCCGCTTGCCGCGTCGTTCGGATTGGTCGGCTTGGGGCGTGCATTGCGGTCGGGAACGCTCGATGCCTGGTATGTCGAAGAACTGCATGTTCGCGCGCCCGGTGTCGAAATCCAGCCACTCCTCGCCCGTGCGCAGACAGCGAATTTCATAGGTCTGGGATGTGGCGCGATTATGGGCGGGTTCCTTCCTGGCCTCGCGTCCGGGAATGATCCTTCGGCCCCATTGATTGGCCGCACAGTCTATGACGTGTCATATGCTGCGGGCATTTTGCTCACGCTGGGCGTGATTGTGTACACGGTCTTTTTGGTCCGGGAACCGGCCCGCCCGATGAATGCTGCAGTTGTTCTGCGTGAGATACGCGCCGTCCCGCGCACGATCGGCGATGGTGCCCGGCTCGCGATCTCGCACCATGCGCTTTTTCTGCTTCTGGCGATCCTGACACTCATGCTGTTCGCCACCAATCCGGTCGAGGTGCTTTGGCCCACTGTGGTGCAAACGATGCTTGATCCCGAACGCGCGGCGGCCATCGTGGGGCTTTTGACTGCCGGATATTTTTTGGCGATTGCCGCGGGCGCGAGCCTTGCCGGACCGGTTGGTCGCCTGTTGAGACGCCGTCACGCGGTGACGCTCGCGGCGGTTCTTGCGGCGCTTATCCTTTGTCAAATTACGCTCGCCCTGCAGGCGTCTCTTTTGGGCTTTATCGTCGTATTCCTCATTTTTTCGGTCTTGCTGGGAATCTCCGAGTCACCTGCCGCAAGTATCCTGCATGCCCATGCGCCGGACAACCGCCGCTCTACCATCCTGTCGGTTCAGTCGCTTTTGAAACAGCTCGGTGCGATGATGGGCTTGCTTGTCCTTGGCGCGGTCGGCGAGACGCAAGGCGTGGGTGTCGCTTGGATCGCCGGGGCGCTCGGGCTTGCAGTTGCTGCTGCTCTTGCGGTGCTGCTGGCGCGGCAAATGAGACGTTAGTTCTGCGTTGACTGGGTGCATCGTGCCTGCGGCGCCGCGCGTACATACGCGGTATGTACGCATTCTGTACGCGATATGTCAGCGCGGCGCAGCGGCCCGCCTTAGCCGGTCGTTGATCGCCCGCCCTAGTCCTTCTTCCGGGATGGGCGAGACGGCGATCTTTTCTGCCCCAATCGCATCCAGCTTGTGCAGGCAGTCAAAAAGCCGCGCTGCGGCCTCGGTCAGATCGCCGGATGGGGACAGGTTCAGTGTCGCCTCAACCGGGCCAAACCCCAGTAAAACCTCATCCTTATGGATATCCACCGCGTTCAGACGCACAGTGCCCTTCGGCGCATAATGCGAGGCCAGCTGCCCCGGCGCGACCGGCGTTGCAGGGTCAGATGGGCGGCTGAGCGGCGCGCCAAGGCATGCCTCAAGCGCTTCAACCGGGATACCACCCGCGCGCAGCAGGCTGGGCTGTGCAACGCAGGAAACGATGGTTGATTCCAGCCCAACAGCGCACGCGCCGCCATCAATCAACCCATTGATCTTATGTGATAAACCATCCACCACATGCACCGCAGTGGTCGGGCTGACACGCCCCGACGGATTGGCCGATGGGGCTGCCACAGGCCCCGCAAAGGCACGCAGCAGCCCCTGCGCAACAGGATGATCCGGCACCCGGACGGCCAATGTCTGCAAACCTGCTGTCACCAGCTTTGATATCCCTGCATTCGGTTTCAGCGGCAGCACCAATGTCAGGGCGCCGGGCCAGAATGCACCCGCCAGCCGTTGGGCTTGATCATTGAAAACACAAAGATTTTCAGCTTCCTGCAAACTGGCCAGATGCACGATCAGCGGATTGAAACTAGGGCGGCCTTTAGCGGCATAGATACCGGCAACAGCCTTGTCATCGCGGGCGTCAGCCCCCAGCCCGTAGACCGTCTCAGTCGGAAAGGACACCAGCCCACCGGCCTGCAACAGCGCGGCGGCGCTGGCCAATCCGGCGGGGTCTGGCTGGAATATCTGGAACGGCGCTTTGGTCATGACGTGGCGTTTTGGTTGATGGGTCGCGGGGCTTGGGTAGATTGGACGCAAGTTTTAGATGCATAGACTCGCGCGCCAGATTTGCCAAGCGGTCGCGAAATTCGGAGATAAAACAATGCCTTATCGTGCGCCCACTGGCGATTATCGTTTCCTGATGGACCACGTCATCGGCTTTGAAGAGGTCGCAAAAACAGATCGCTTCGCCGAAAGTACCCCCGATATGGTTGATGCGATCCTGTCCGAGGCGGGGAAGATGTGCGACGATATCCTGGCCCCGCTGAACCGCAACGGCGATCTGCATCCGGCGCATCTGGAGAACGGGATCGTACGCACGTCGCCGGGCTTTGCAGATGGCTATAAAGCCATTGCCGAGGGCGGTTGGATCGGCATGTCAGCAGGGGCCGAGCATGGCGGCATGGGCCTGCCCATGACCTTGACGACCGCTGTCAATGAAATGATGGCCGGGGCGTGTTTGTCGCTGCAGTTGAACCCGCTGATGACCCAAGGCCAGATCGAAGCGCTTGAGCATCACGCCAGCGACGCGTTGAAGGAAACTTATTTGCCCAAGCTGATCTCGGGCGAATGGTGTGGCACGATGAACCTGACCGAGCCGCAGGCAGGGTCAGATGTGGGCGCGCTGCGCGCAAAGGCCGAGCCCAATGGCGACGGGACCTATGCGGTCACTGGCCAGAAGATTTATATCAGCTGGGGTGATAATGATTTCACCGAAAATGTCTGCCATCTGGTATTGGCACGCCTGCCGGACGGGGTACCTGGGACCAAAGGGATCAGTCTGTTCATGGTGCCGAAATACATCCCTGATTCAGAGGGCAATCCCGGCAAGCAAAACGATCTGCGCGTCGTCAGCCTGGAACATAAAATGGGTCTGCATGGCTCGCCCACGGCTGTGATGGAATATTCCGGCGCGCAGGGCTGGCTGGTGGGGCCGGAGCATGGCGGTATGGCCGCGATGTTCACCATGATGAACAACGCCCGGCTTGGGGTTGGCGTGCAGGGCATTGGCGCCGCCGAGGGCGCGTTGCAGCATGCCATCGCCTATGCGCAGGAACGCAAACAGGGCAAAGCGCCGGGTTCAGGTGCGATCATCGAACACGCCGATGTCCGCCGGATGCTGAGCACGATGAAGGCCGATGTTTTTGCGGCCCGGGCCATCGCGATGATGAACGCGGTTGCGATTGATATGACAACAGCCACCGGCGATGCGGGCTGGAAAGCGCGCGCCGCGTTCTTGACGCCGATTGGCAAAGCCTTCGGTACAGATGTGGGCATCGACGTGTCCAGCACGGGGGTGCAAGTCCATGGTGGCATGGGCTTTATCGAGGAAACCGGCGCCGCCCAATTCAGCCGCGACGTGCGGGTGACGGCCATTTACGAAGGCACCAACGGCATCCAGGCCATGGACCTTGTGGCGCGTAAATTGATGGACGGGGGCGAGGCCGCCTTTCGCCTTCTTGAAGAAATCGAGCAAGGCGCAGAAGCTGCCAAAGGCACTTATCCGGATCTGGCCGAAGCTGTCTGGCAGGCCGCCGAAACCTTGCGCGAGACAACCGAATGGCTGGTCGAACAAGATGATCTGACCCAACGGTTTGCCGGTGCCGTGCCCTATTTGCGGGCCTTTGCGCGGGTGCTGGGCGGGCATGCGCATCTAAGCGCGGCGATGGCCGGGGATGCTGTAAGGATCAAATTGGCGCGCTTTTACATCAAGCGGCTGCTGCCCGAACATGCCAGCCTTTTGGCGCATGTGCGTGAAGGGGCCGATGATTTGATGGCGATCAGCGCCGATGATCTTGCGGCCTGAACAGGGCTATCTGATTTGCACCATGCCGCGCAGTGGCAGCACGCTGCTATGTGATCTGCTCAGCCAAACCGGGGTGGCGGGCAAGCCGAATTCGTTCTTTCGGCCGCAATCCCTGGCGGATTTCGCGGCAGAGTGGGACGTTCCTGCGCCCAGTTTGGATGACTTTGACCAATCCTACATTGATGCGGCCCTAACCCATGGCAGCGCCAATACGGGGTGTTTCGGCATGCGGATCATGTGGCAGAACAATGTGCCTGATTTCATTCAACGGCTCGGGGTCCTCTTCCCCGCGGCCCAAACAGACCTTGATCGGTTGCAAGCTGCCTTCGGGCCCTTGAAGTTCATCCATCTCGCCCGCCGCGATCTGGTGGCCGAAGCCGTCTCTTACGTTATCGCTGATCAATCCGGGCTTTGGCATCGCAACGCGGATGGGTCCGAGCTGGAACGGACCCGACCGCCAGCTGAGCCTGACTATGATTTTGATGCAATCCACGCGATCTATGAAGAAGTCAGCGTCGGGCATGGCAATTGGAACAGCTGGTTCGACGGGCAAAACATCACGCCGCTGCAAGTGGCCTATGAAGACCTTGCGCAGGACCCGAACGACCAATTGCGCCGTGTTCTGCACTTCCTGGGCTGTGATGAGCGCAAGGCTGACGGCATCAGACCTGGCACAGCCCGCCTGAGCGATGCACGCAATGCCGATTGGGCCGCACGTTTTCGGGAAGAGGCCGGGCTTGCCCCCGCCGCGCCGGGCACGTAACCCGGTCCCATGATCACTTACCCCTGGGATACGCCCCCCGCCGAAGGCGCAATCATTGAAGTCGCCGAAGGCGTCCTTTGGATCAGACTTCCGCTGCCAATGGCACTGGACCATGTGAATGTCTATGCGCTGGATGACGGGGATGGCTGGACAATCATCGACACGGGCATGTCCTCCAAACGCACAAAAGCGATTTGGGAGGCCCTGCTGAGCGGCCCGCTCGCAGGAAAACCTGTCACCCGCACTGTCGTCACCCACCATCATCCTGACCATGTGGGCATGGCGGGATATTTTGTCGGTAAAGGGTCGGATTTACAGATGTCACGTACCGCCTGGCTGATGACCCGGATGCTGACACTGGATGAACAGGCCACCCCCCCACCCGAGACGATGACATTCTACAAACGCGCCGGCATGGACCCCGCCCTTCTGGCTAAACGTCAGGCCGAGCGACCGTTCAACTTCATCGATTGCGTTGATCCGCTGCCCCTTGGCTTCACCGGTTTGATCGAGGGCGGCACGATCCAGATGGGCGGCCGCACCTGGGACATCCGCATGGGCAATGGCCATGCGCCTGCACATGCCACCTTCTGGAGCCGGGACGACAATCTGGTGATCGGCGGCGACCAGCTGCTGCCCTCGATAAGCCCCAATCTGGGCGTCTACCCGACCGAGCCAGAGGCCGACCCGGTCGCCGAATGGCTGGAAAGCTGTGAGCGGTTTCAGGACTTCGCCCGTGAAGATCAGCTGGTTCTGGGTGGCCACAAACTGCCCTATAAGGGGCTGCCCCTGCGCTTGCGTCAGTTGATCGACAATCACCACAGCGCGCTGCGCCGTTTGTCAGAATTTCTGACCATACCCCAAAGCGCAACCGCGTGTTTTCCAGCGCTATTCAAGCGCAGCATTGGCGAAGGGGAATACGGGCTGGCCTTGGTTGAGGCCGTGGCCCATGTCAATCACCTCTACCTTGCGGGGCGCGCCACCCGGCACCTGAACGCGGATGGGGTGTGGGTTTATCAAACAGGGGGTGATTAACCGACCCCGCAGCGCCTTATTGGCCGTTCAAAACCGCATGTGCCCGCCCGAGCAGCACCTCAGCGACGGCATCGATATCGGGATCACCTTCGACCAATGTATCATACGCGTCGGCAGCCAGTGTTTCCAAGGCGCTGTCCGGTACTTTGAAAAATCCACCCGGTTCGGGGGTAAGTGTGATCTCTCTTTTGGTTTCGGCGGTGGCTGCAATAATCGTTGTCATGGTAAATCGCCGATTGGGGTCGAATTGTCTGATGCAATTTTCGCCAAATAACTGGAACAGGGCGGCTGTGTAGACCTCTCCGTTTGGGAAGAATGGCACATGGGTTCGCAAGTGATAAAGCGTTGACCCACCGGGTTTTTGCCAGGCTTCTACATAATCCTGACATGCGTCCAACTGTGATGGTACGGGCCGATAGCCCTGGGTTGCCATCGTGCTTTGCAACAATCGATCAAGGGTCCATTGGGTCGATATGATGATGGCTGGTTCGGATGTTTCCTGGACAGCGTCCATCAGCGCTGTGGCTTCATCCTCTGCCCTCTCAAAACCCTGTTGCCAGTGTCGCCAGCTATGCCCGTACCACACCCGTCCGGTCAGTGTCGGTACGGCATTTTCGGATTCAGGGCGGATGGCAGTGAAATCCGCGATGGGCGGCACGCCTGGAACGACCAGAAAAAGCAGCATCAACGCCAAAGGCAGTTTGCGCTGTTCCGGGTCGTTCGGATCGTGATCGCTGATGGGCAGCAGGATGTGGCGATCTATGGCCAACGCGATTGCGGGGGCAATCAGGGGAACAACCGTCATGAAGCCGCGCGGGTCGTAATACTTCCCAACAGTCACACCGTAGATCAAAACCGGGTAAATCAGCAAAAGCAAGAGCAGCAAATGGTTTGGCGCAAGCAATCCTTCTGATTGCGCGTCACGGCGCCGTTCGGCCAGTATCTTGTAGCCATACAAAATGGCGGGCAGACCCGCTCCGAATGCGAGCATCGCGGCCGCACTGTCGCGCAGAACTTTGATGCCAAATGAGAAATTACCACGTCTCCAAAGCGCGTCCGCTCCGGTCACAACATCGATGCGGTAGAACAGATTCACGACTTGCGGGTCGAGCAAAGCGGCAAGCCCGTGCATGGCCAGCACGCCTGCCGCCATCAGTCCCACCCGCAGCGCCGCGACACTGATCCGCGGTGCCCCAATCACCGCGATGCCGAAAAACAGGGGCAGCAAGAGAAGCTGGTCGAGCCTGCACAGTATCGCAATCGCCAAAAACATGCCCGCAGCAAAGATCGCAATGCCGCGTTTGGACCAGGTCACAAGGGCCAATCCCCATACCGCAAAGCTGAAGGCCGCCAGATTGTCATTGTGGAAAAACTGCACATCCAACATCAGCGGGATAAACAACAGTGCTGCGGTGCAGCCCAGCCAGGTCGCACCGGTCCACAACTTGGTTAGCACGATCAACCCGCTAAATGCGGCTGGCATCATGATCCACATCAGCAGATCATAGCCCGCGCCGGGCACAAGCGCCGACAGCGGCGCCATCAACCAGATTGTTCCAGGCCGCGAGACATAGAAATAGCGATAGGAAATGTCCCAAATCGGGTCTGTCGCGGACACATCCCGCCAGAGCAACGACATCGTCTCGGTCAGGTAGGTGAACCCTTCGACATGGGATCTGCTTAGCGTTGGCAGAAGAACCAGCGCTAAGATCACCAAAAGGCCAAGCCAAAGGGCTTTGTGCAAAACGGGGCTGAGATGCGGGACCGAAGTGGGGTTTGGAAGGTCAGAATTCATTACGCTGGCTTAGCAGAGCTATCCCAACAACCGCAATTTGTTTTGCCGCTGTGCCCGTCAATCAACCGTCGCTGTCGCAATCGTGTTGTCCGGTTGCATCTCAACCGCTTCGGGGAAGGCCGCGACGATTTCGGCCAATGTCGATACCGCGATTGAGGACGCATCCCGCAAAGACGGCACCAACCCGATCGGGCCGCGCAGCCGCTTCAGCGCCCTTTCGTCAATGCCCATATCGGCCAATGTCGCGCAGCGCATGGCATGGGTTCGTTGACTGCCCAAGCTGCCGATAAACCCGGCAGATGTATCAAGGGCCGCCTTTAGCAGGGATGGCTCCCAGTCGTGATCATGAAACAGGGTCAAAAAGGCACAATAGGCATCAATCCCGTCTAAGGGCGCAGGCCCGTCCGGCGTGGTCAGATGCACCGGATCAGCACTGGCCAGATGGCCAATCGCCGCGAGGTCTTCGGCCTCGGGCGATAGCAGGCGCAGATCATAGCCCGTCGCATGGGCAATTTGCGCAACCGAGCGAAAGATCGCACCGCGCCCTGCCAAAACCAGCCGGGTTTGCGGGGCATAGGTGAACCGCCGTGCCAGAGTGGCGCCGGTTTCATCGGTTCCTTGGAAATCCATGCTTATTGGTTTGCGGGCCAGAAATCCGCCATGGGCGGCGGTGATGGCCGCATGATCGGGGGCCGGGTCAATCAACACGGTCAGCGCCCCGCCGCAGGGCAGTTTCAGGTCGGCATAGCGCGACCCATCGCCATAGCGGATCAGCTTTTTCTGCCCCGTTTGCAAAGCATCCATGGCGTGAAGCTGAATATCGCGATCAATGCAGCCGTTTGACAGATAGCCGGTCATCAGGCCGGTTTGGTCAACCAATGCAAGCGATCCAACCGCCCGGGCCGCGCCGCCCTCAATCGCCAGCGATGTGATCAGCGCAAAGCGTTCAGAGGCCGCGATACACGCAGCCCCTTTTGCGACGATCTCTGACGCGTGTTCGGCATAGGCCAGCGTGTTAGGCAGTGGCGTCTTCATTGACCACATCAGCGAATGATTTAAAGAACTTCGCCGCCAGTTTCTTGGCCGTGCCCTGGATCAGACGGCTGCCGAGCTGGGCAAGCTTGCCACCGATTTCGGCCTTGGCCTCATATCGCAGGATGGTGCTGTCCGGACCATCCGCCGTCAATGTGACATCGGCCCCGCCCTTGGCATGGCCCGCCGCGCCGCCATTGCCTTGCCCTGTCAGCGAAAATGCATCGGGTGCCCCGGCGGTATCAAGCTGCACATCGCCGCTGAATTTCGCCTTCACTGGGCCGACTTTCAAAACGACCTTGGCCTCTAGGTCGGTATCCGAATGTTTGACCAGCTCTTCGCAGCCAGGGATGCATTGCTGCAGGATTTCCGGGTCATTGAGCGCGGCATAAACCTTTTCCTTGGGGGCGTTGATGACGATTTCGTCTGCGAGTTCCATTTGTTTTCCTTCTTAACAACAGGGGAATTTGATCGCTGCTAATTGTTCCGCCTGTTTGGGCGTTAGCATCAGTTTGCGGTGAATTCGTGCAATAGTCGACTTTAGTTTTTTCATCAGGTCGTCTCCGTTGCAGTGTCAGTTTGGGGGGCAGTCATGGCAGACCGGCGGGCCTGGACCAGTTCGGCCAGGATCGAAAGCGCGATTTCCTCGGGGGTGACCGCACCCAGATCAAGCCCGGCGGGGGCCTTAACCTGATCGATCAAGGGGCGGGCGATGCCTGCGGCCTCAAGCTTTGCCGCCAAGGTCGCAAATTTACGGGCGCTGCCAACGAAGGACGCATAGGTTGGGCGGCTGCCCAATGCGGATTTAAGCGCATCCAGATCGCCCTGGCCTTGGGTGGCGATCACGATAAAGCGTTGCTGGTGGGGTTTTTCAGCGCCGGGTGCTGCGGTGACCGCCCAATGAAATTGCGGGGCGAGCGCGACAAGCGCCTGTGCAACCGGCGAGCTGCCCATGACAGTCAGTTGCGGTAGCGGCAGGCAAGGTTCGATAAAGATATCGACCGTCCCGCGTGACGGGCAGCCATTGCGGGCAAAGCGCGTGCCATCAACCTCGTCCCCGGCGCTGACGCCTTTTTCGGCCAGCAAATCCTCGGGGGCGACTGAAATCAGTTGTGGTGCGCCATCTTGCAGGGCCTGCAATGCGGCCCGTTTGACCGCCCCGCGCGTGCAGCCGCCGCCCAGCCAGCCATGCAAGATCGTGCCATCAGCGCTAAGCAATGCCTTCGCGCCCGGCTTGGCTGCCGTAGCCCCTGCCGTGCGCACGATGGTCGCAAAGGCAAAGGGTTCATCCCGCGCGCGCAGTTCTTGCGCGGCCTCGGCCAAATCGGTGGACATGATCTCAGCCGGGGTCATAGCTGTGTCAGCTCCTGCTCAAGCGCGGCCAGATCGCCTAAGGTGTTGGCCGGTGCAAACAGATCAAGATGCGGAAGGGCCGCGGCCATGCCGGCCGCAACCGGCGCATAATCGGCCCACCCTTTTAGCGGGTTCAGCCAAATCACCTTGCAGCCGCGTTTGCGCAGTTTGGTCAGTGCCTTGCCAATCAGATCGGGCGCTTCGGTGTCATACCCATCTGACAAGATCAGCACGACGCTGCGCCCATCAACGAACCGTTTGGCATAGGTATCTGCAAAGCGCATCAGCGATGGCCCGATCTTTGAACCACCGCCAAACCCGTCAGCCATCAACGATAGGCGGCCAATGGCACGCATCGCATCCTTGTCGCGCAAAGCCTCGGTGATTCGCACCAGACGGGTGTGGAACAGATAGGCATCGGCCTGCATATCAGCGCGCATCAACCCGGCAAGAAACGCCAGAAAAACCTGCGCATACACGGTCATTGATCCCGACACATCGCAAAGCGCCACGATCTTGCGGGTCCGGTCCGGTCTGCGTTTTTTCATCAGGCGAAGCGGCTCGCCCCCTGTGGCCAGGCTGCTGCGGATGGTCTTGCGAAAGTGCAGCCGGTCGCCGCGGCGGGCGGCGATGCGGCGGCGCGACCGGGTGTCGCGCAGGGCTGCGCCGATCAGGCGGGCGACCTCTTCGGCCTTGGCGATTTCATCGGGGCGGACCATTTCACGCAGGTCCTTTTGGGCCATATTGCTTGTCTCAGATGCGATCAGCTTACCCGTTCCATCGCCCGCAGCATCGCTATCGCCCCGATCATCAGGCGCTGTGGCGCTGCCTGCGCTGCCCGCATCTTCGCCCTTGGCATCGCGCGAGGAATGAACATTGTCGCTGGGCGGCGCAGATTGGGTGGGCACCGTCTTTTGCTTTACCCGGCCCATATCCATCCAGAAACTGTCGAACAGGTCATCGAACCGTTCGGCCTCTTCCTTGCAGCCGGTGCACACAGCGCGCAGCGCGCGGCGGCTGTCATCGGGGCGGATGGCCTCAATTTGAGTCAATGCCGCCAAGGCAAGATCCGCCTCGGCGACACCCAGCCGCAACCCATTTTCGCGCAAATGGGCGATAAAACCAGTCATACGGGCGGCTGGACCAGGATCGCGGGCGGCAAATTTGGTGACGCGGCTCATGCGGCTTTGCCTGCAATGCGGCCTGCGACCTCGGGGGTGATACTGGCCTGGTCAGATTGGGTTTTCAAAAGCGTGGTCAGGGTCGATTGCAGGATGGCTGGGTCTTCGGTCAGGTCCGCAATTCCAAGGCCCATCAATGCAGCGGCGAAATCCAGCATCTCGGCGATGCCGGGGGTCTTTTCAAGTTCTTCCTCGCGTAGCTTTTGGACAAATCCGATGATTTGTGCGGCCAGCTGGGCCTCGATATCCGGGCAGCGCGCGTTCAGGATGGCCAGTTCAGTCGCGCGGTCTGGATAGGGCACATAGGTATAAAGACACCGGCGGCGCAGTGCATCCGACAGATCGCGGGTGCCGTTGGATGTCAGGATGACAATCGGGCGGGTGGTTGCGGTAATCGTGCCAAGCTCAGGAATAGAGACCTGAAAATCGGACAGGATTTCCAAGAGATAGGCCTCAAATTCTTCGTCAGCGCGGTCAATTTCATCAATCAGCAGAACCGGGGATACATCTTGGGTGATGGCGGCCAGCAAGGGGCGCTCCAGCAGGAAATCGCGCGAAAAGATGCGGTCTTCGACGGCTTTGCCCGTCTGCCCATCCTCTGCTGATGCGCGGATCGCTAGCAATTGGCGTTGGTAGTTCCATTCATAAATTGCCTGTGATGCGTCCAGACCTTCGTAGCATTGCAACCGTATCAATTGCGTGTCCTGGACCGCTGACAAGGTCCGGGCAATTTCGGTTTTGCCAACGCCAGCAGCCCCTTCCAGCAACAAGGGGCGGCCAAGGGACAAGGCCAGCTGCAATGCAACGGCTAAATCATCCGATGCAACATAGCCCTGGTCCGCCAGGTTTGTTTGAAGTGATTGGTAGGACATTTGGTATCTCGTGTCCCGGGCCTGACCCAGGACCTCTGGCAAAAGAAGAGAGTAAGAGGCCCCGGGGCAAGCCCGGGGCGCCGTGAGCGCGCTTAGTCGTGCAGACCCAGCCCATTCGCTGTTTTCCAAATCCGCCAATGATCATGCGGCATGTTCGTATGCGTGTTCCCAAAGGGGCGGAACGCATCCTGCACAGCATTTGAGAAACACGGCACACCGCCTACATGGGGGCTTTCGCCCACGCCCTTGGCGCCAATCGGATGATGCGGGGACGGGGTGACGGTGTAGTCGGTTTCGTAATTGGGCACTTCCCATGCGGTCGGCAGGAAGAAATCCATCAATGTGCCGGTCTTCACATTGCCCATATTATCATAGGCAATTTCCTGGCCCAACGCGACGGCTAGCGCCTCGGTCAGGCCACCATGGACCTGGCCTTCGATGATCATCGGGTTGATCCGCGTGCCGCAATCATCCAGCGCATAGAAGCGCCGAATATCAGTCACGCCGGTATCCACATCGATATCCATCACGCAGATATACGCCCCGAACGGATAGGTCATATTGGGCGGATCATAATAGCTGACCGCCTCTAGCCCTGGCTCGATCCCTGGGATCGCTTGGTTATAGGCGGCAAAAGCGACTTCTTTCATGGTCTTGAACCGCTCGGGCGCGCCTTTGACAACAAAGCGGTCGACATCAAATTCGACGTCATTGTCATGCACTTCCAACAGATAGGCCGCGATCATCTGCGCCTTGGCGCGGATTTTGCGCCCCGCCATGGCCGTGGCCGCCCCCGCTACAGGGGTTGAGCGAGAACCATAAGTCCCCAGACCGTAAGGTGCAGTGTCAGTATCACCTTCTTCGATGGTGATACTGTCCGCAGGCAGCCCGATTTCTGAGGCGAGGATCTGCGCAAAGGTTGTTGCGTGGCCCTGACCCTGGCTAATGGTGCCAAGCCGCGCAATCGCTGACCCTGTGGGGTGGATGCGAATTTCGCAGCTATCGAACATCCCCAGGCCCAGAATATCGCAATTCTTGACCGGGCCAGCCCCGACGATCTCGGTAAAGAATGATAGCCCGATGCCCATCAGCTTGCGGGTTTTCCCGGCCTTGAAATCCGCGACACGTTGCGCCTGCTCTGCGCGCAGCCCGTCATAGTCGACGGCCTTCAGCGCCTTGTCCCAAGCGGTGTGGTAATCGCCACTGTCATATTCCCAGCCAAGTGCGGCGGTATAGGGGAACTGTTCTTTCTTGATAAAGTTGATGCGGCGCAGCTCAGCAGCGTCCATGTCCAGCTTGATGGCCAAAACCTCAATCATCCGTTCGATGAAATAGACAGCCTCGGTCACGCGGAACGAACAGCGATAACTGACACCGCCAGGGGCCTTGTTGGTATAGACCCCATCCACCGCCAGATAGGCGGTCGGGATATCATATGACCCGGTACAGATATTCATAAACCCTGCCGGGAATTTTGTCGGATCGGCACAGGCATCAAAGCCGCCATGATCCGCCGTGACATGGCAATGAAGGCCGGTGATCTTCCCCTCTGGCGTAGCGCTGATCTTGCCTTTCATCCAATAGTCGCGGGCGAAGGCCGTGGTCATCAGATTGTCCATCCGGTCTTCGATCCATTTGACGGGTTTGCCGGTCACGATGGAGGCGACGACAGAACACACATAACCCGGATATGCACCGACCTTATTGCCGAAGCCCCCGCCGATGTCCGGGCTGATGACGCGGATGTTATGCTCTTCAAGACCTGAGATCAGCGAGACAATCGTGCGGATTGCATGCGGCGCCTGGAAGGTGCCCCATAGGGTCAGCTTGCCATTGACCTTGTCCATCGATGCCACACAGCCGCAGGTTTCCAGCGGGCAGGGATGGGTGCGATGATAATACATTTCCTCTTCGGCGACGATTTCGGCATTGGCGATGACCTCTTCTGTGGGGTCTTTGTCGCCTGCTTCCCAGGTGAAGATATGGTTTGGATGGTTGCGCGGCCCATGGGCGCCATCGGTTGGCTTGCCGTTTTCATCGACCGTATCTTCGCGCAAAACCACATCAGATTTCAGCGCTTCAAACGGATCGACGATGACGGACAGTTCCTCATATTCGACCTCGACCGCCTCCATCCCGTCGGCAGCGGCATACCGGTCTTCGGCGACAACAAATGCAACCTCTTGGCCCTGAAACAGGACCTTGCCATCAGCCAGGACCATTTGCTTGTCACCGGCCAAGGTGGGCATCCAATGCAGGCCAAGCGGTTCCAGATCAGCGGCGGTCAAAACGGCCAGCACGCCAGGCACCTCAAGGGCGGCAGCGGTATCAATATTCTTGATCCGGGCATGGGCATAGGGCGAGCGGACGAAATCGCCAAACAGCATCCCGTCCAGCTTGATGTCATCGACATAATTGCCCTTGCCTTGGGTAAAGCGGGCGTCTTCGACCCGCTTGCGCGAGCAGCCCATCCCCTTGAGGTTATCGATACGTTCGTCGCGAGTTACTTCGTCCTTCATTCTGCGGCCTCCTTCGCGGCTGACATTTCGGCGGCGGCGGCCTGAATGGATTTGATGATGTTCTGATACCCGGTACAGCGGCAGATATTGCCAGCCATGCCAAAGCGGATTTCTTCCTCGGTCGGGTTGGGGTTCTCTTCAAGCAACTTGGTGGCCCGGGTGATCATGCCCGGCGTGCAATAGCCGCATTGCAGGCCGTGATGTTCCTTGAACGCAGCCTGCAGCGGGTGCAGGTCGTCGGGGCCGCCGATCCCTTCGATTGTGGTGATCTCTTTCCCATCCGCTTGGGCGGCAAACATGGTGCAGGATTTGACCGATTTGCCATCAATCGTCACCGTGCAGGCCCCGCAATGCGAGGTTTCGCAGCCAATATGCGGGCCAGTGATATTCAGCCGCTCACGCAGGGTGTAGATCAGCAATTCGCGCGGTTCGGCGAGGAATTCCTCGTCCTTGCCGTTCACATTCAACTTAATATGCATCTTATTCGACATCTTTGTCTCCTCCCTCAGGCCCGCGACCAGGCGCGTGTGATCGCGCGGCGCAGGATCACGCCAGCGACATGGCTTTTGAATGCGGCGGGGCCGCGATTATCCTCAACCGGATCAATATCGGCCAGCATCGCGGCAACAGCGGCGCTGAGCGCGGGCTCATCCACGGGTGTGCCGACAAGGGCGGCGGCGGCCGCTTGGGAATGGATTGGTGTATCGCTTAGATTGGTCATCGCGATTGAGGCACTGGCACAGGCGCCCCCATCCTTGGTGATCTGAACAGCGGCTGCAGCGGTGGCATAGTCACCGATTTTGCGCTTTTGCTTTTCATAGGCATAGCCGCCGGTGGGAGCAGGGATGGTCACCCCTGTCAGCACTTCTTCGTCTTCGCGCTCGGTCATATAGGCGGCCTCGTAAAAGTCGCGGGCCGCGACATCACGGGTCCCGTCAGGACCGATCAAATGGAAGGTCGCATCAAGACATTGCATCAAGCCGGGCATGTCGTTGCCCGGATCGCCATTGGCCACATTGCCGCCGACGGTCCCCATATAACGGACCTGCGGATCGGCGATTTGCAGGGCGGCTTCGCGCAAGATCGGGGCGCTTTCGGTCAAGCCCGCATGGTCAATAATCTGGGCCTGCGTGACCATCGCACCGATACGGATCATGTCCCCATCCAAGGCGATATCAGACAGACCGCCCACATCTTGCAGGTCGATCAGATGCGGCACGTCGGCCATGCGCAGCTTCATCATCGGGATCAGGCTGTGGCCGCCCGCCATAACACGGGCATCATCGCCGTGTTCTTCAAGCAAGGATAGGACACCGGCCATGTCCTTGGGTCTGTAATATTCAAAGGCCGCTGGAATCATCGGCTCTCCTCCCTAAAAAAGCGATTGATCTGGCTAAGGGATAGGTGAGCATGCAACGGCATACTTTGACTTTAGAAAATCAATGAAAGACTGGGTTTTTGCACGAAATGCGCGTGCTCATGCACGAGTTGCGCCATCCTGGTTTGCAAGTGCATCCTGAGTCGCCCGCAGCTTGGTGCGGCTGACCGGGGCCGGGGGCAGGTCAGGTGCGTCAAAGACACAGCGCCCCTTATCCTTGCTGCGCTCAAACCGAGCGACGCGGCCAGGATTGACCAGATAACTGCGATGGGTCTGCAGAAAACCGGCAGGAAGCAAGCGGCGGGTGGCTTCGGTGATGGGCCACACACAGAAGAGGCGCTCACTTTCAGTATAGACTTGGGAATAGTGCCCATCCGCGCGCAGAAACAGCACATCACCGGCACGTACAAAGACCTTTGCGCCATCCCTTTCGCAAGGAACCTGCGGGGCCACAGGGGCAAGTGTTTGCGGCGGTGTTGGTGCCGGATCGGGTTCGGGTTTGGGGGCATCGGCGGGCTGATCTACCGGCGGGACCAGATAGGTTACGCTGACCCAAAGACAGGCGCCAAAAATCACAAAGCTGAAAAAGATGACGCCAAGGGCCAGGGTCTCATTGCTCATTGAGGGGCCAAACTCCGCCAAATCTGGCTCGGCGACAAAGGCGGTGCCAGCCATCGCCAGAAAATGCACCGAGCAAACCGCAGTCGCAAAGCAAAACGTGCCCAAAACGATATTGCGATTGGTGCGGTGCCCATAGGCAATCCAAAAGGCAAGCATGCATAGGCCGATGGCCACAATGGATGAAAAGATGACGCCCAGGGGGGTATAGATCGCGCGGCAAAGCTCAAGCCCGGCCATGCCGATATAGTGCATGACCAGCACGCCGACCCCGACGATTGCGCCCGCAAGCATGATGATCTTTGGTGTACGTTCGGCAAAATGCAAAAGGATCAGGGCCGCGCCCACCAACAAGATCGCCGACAAGGCAGATACCAGCGTGATTGCGGCGTCATAGTAGAACAGAATCGGCAATTGCAGGCCCAGCATGGCTACAAAATGCATCGCCCAGATACCGCCGCCCAGCGCCACCGACGACAGGGCAATCGCAGCCTTTTTCTGGAACATCGGCTTTGCGGATAGATCGCGGGTCAATGACAATCCGGTAAAGCCAGCGACAAGCGCGACCAGGCAGGACATTACGATCAAGAAAGCGCTATGGGTAAAGGGTAACAGTTCCATCGGCTTGAAGATGGCTAAAATTCGGGCGCTTTGCAAACATTCCTGTAAGCAAAATGGATGGGGCAGATATCACCGGTTGGCCGCACAATTGATATGAAAGCTTTTTCCGATGTGGAGCGTTAGGGCCCTCTACGACAATGACGCATCGAAACACCCAATACTTCGCGGGGTTCGGTCGGTCGCGGCCAAAAAGGCAATCAGTGGCATATAACATCGCGCGATGTCACGATTTGGGGGTAGATTCCGGCTGAGTGCAGAATAGTACGTTAAGGCCGGTCACGGTCGGTTTTTCCACCTGTATTCGCCTGTGAGCAGGATATGCGCCCATCCGAGGGGTGAGATGTGCGACAGAAGGGCGGGTGAGCAGTCGAGGCTGGATTGGCTTCTTGCAGCGACAGCATGGCCGAGGTGCTTTGTATTTCAGTAAATGATGATCGCTGCGAGCAGATTTAGCCCCGCCATGCGGTAGTGCTGGCCTTCGGCCGTGCGGTCCCGGATTTCGCCCTGACGACCGATGCGCAGCGCGTTTTTCAAAGCATGATGCGCCTCTCCTTTGTTCAGACCGATCTGGGCGCGACGTTGCATATCAGCGTCGAGCAGCCAGTCAATGATGAACAGCGTCCGTTCGATCCGCCCGATTTCGCGCAGGGCTACGGCTAACTCATGCTGACGGGGGTAGGCCGCGAATTTCTTCAGCAACTGACTGGGCGGCATGATGCCCGCAGCCATGGTGGCCACGGCGCGCAAGATGTCTGGCCAGTTTTCAGCAATGAGCTTTTCTCTGATTTTGCCACCGATCAGCCCCCGCAATTCCTTCGGAGCTGACGCGGGATCAAAGAGGTAGAGCCGCTTCGATGGTAGGTCCCGGATACGGGGAATGAAACGATAGGACAGCAATGCGGTGACAGCAAACACATGATCCGTGAAGCCGCCTGTATCGGCGTATTGTTCTTTGATTTTCCGACCTGTCTCATCCATCAGCAACCCGTCCAGGATATAAGGTGCTTCATTGACGGTAGCCGGGATGTTCTGGGTGGCAAACGGCCCAAACTGATCCGAGACATGGGTATAGGCTTTCAGGCCAGGTTCGGAGCCAAATTTTGCGTTGATGAGGTTCATTGCCTCGCCGTGACGTGCGGCGGGAAAGAACTGCCCGTCGCTTGATGCTGTGACACCGCCGCCCCAATGCACTGCCATTGGCAATCTGGATTGTGCGTCGATGACTATGGCCAATGCCCGGTTGATGGCATCGCTTTCGATATGCCACCGCGAGAGGCGCGATAGCTGAAAGAAATCGTGTGTATTTGTCGCCTCAGCCATTTTGCTCAAGCCAAGATTCACGCCTTCAGCCAGCAAGACGTTCAGCAAGCTGATACGATCCTTGCAGGGCGAGCCCGTTCGCAGATGCAGGAAGGCATCGGTAAAACCTATCTCGTCATCGACTTCTAACAGGAGATCCGTAATGCGAACGGCTGGTAGTCGGTTATAGAGATCAAGCACGAGCGAGTCGGCTTCTTCTGGGACTGCGGAACTCAACCGATCAATTTTCAGAACACCATTTTCAATTGATCCGCCGGGGGTTGCGCCAATTCGGGCGGCTTTGGCGAGGCGTTCAAGTCCATCGGCCAAGCGAACTTTGCGATCAGAAAGCCAAGATTCCGGGTTGAAAGGCACAGTCAGTCTGGGTGTAGCTTTCGCCGCTTCAATTGGTACCAACGCTTTTTTCAGGTCTACGTAGCGCCGAGAGTGCACCAGCCAGATATCGCCGGACCGAAAGGCGTCACGCAGGTGGAAAAGAACTGCGACCTCCCACAGCCGATGGTCGTTTTCGTTCCCTGCATTGAAGTGACGATGTCATTTTGATCCACGTCGCAGGAAGTTATTGGACCGATGGCCATCTTTGTGGTCCCGTTCAATGACTGTAGCGGCAGCCATGAGCGGCTCGGCTACAGCTGCCGCATGGATGTCGAGCGCGCGCAGCATACGTGGGGCATATCGCCGAAAGCGATGATAGCCCTGCACCACATGAGCGAGCGGGTCGGCGGACATAGTATCCGTCAATTCTGCGGCAGTCGCGACAAGGCCTTCCAGATGCGACCAGCCACAAGCCGTTTCGGTCGCCACATCAAGTGAGGCCTGATCCTCTTTTGCTTCCAGCAGGGCGGCTCCCAAGTTCTTGAACGATTTCAGTGTGTCATGAAGCGTGAGCTTCGCGTCAGCAATCCTCGCGTCGCATATTTTCTTTGCCTCCCGCCAAGTCTTCCCAACAATCCGGTCATGGGTTTCCACAAGCGCATCCGAAATGGCCGCATGCCATTCCACAGCGCAAATGGTGAGGATTACCAGCCGCCGGTCTCCGCTGATATCCCGTAGCCCATCCGCAAAGTATCGTTCTCCTTGTCGGCGCAATCGCGTGACACGATGAGGTGGGATGTCCCTTAGCAATTCTGGACAAAGCCCCAGACCGTGCAGGAACTCCAGGCGATCAATGAGGCGGGCCGCGCCCGCTGAGTTATTGCCGACCTCGAACTGCCTGAGCCAGACAAATCGGCTGACGGTACCACCGACCAGTTCTGTCAGCAGGCCATCGAGGCGGTCTCTCTCCACATTGGTAAGCCGATCTGCAATACGGGCTTCTATTCGGCGCTCGGCGGCGACAAGGGCATCTGCACACAACCGCTCGATAACCGACACGCCGGGCAGAATGGTCTGGGTGCGCCGGCATTGCTCAATAAATCCTTGTGCCAATTCTTTGTTCGAACCGCCAGTCTCGGCCGCTTGTTCAAGCCAGGCTCGCAGATCACGCGCACCGCGGCCGGAAAACATCTTGTAACCAAATACAGATCGAAGCTCGATAAGATGTGTGCGGCGCGTTTCGGCGCGATGCGCATAGTCGACCAGATCATCTGGATTAAGACCAAGCTGAGCAGCCAGAAACATTGTCAGTGGCTCGGGGATTGTTTCTCCCGGCGCCAACAACCGCCCTGGGTAACGCAGCGCACATAGCTGCAGCGCAAAGCCAAACTGATTGCGCGCGCGGCGGCGGGTCCGGATGATTTCTCCAGATCTTCATCAGACAGGATGTAGTGTTGTAGGATTGTGGCTTCGTCAGTCGGTAGATCAAAAAGATCAGAGCGCTGCCGCTCTGTCAGAATAGTGCGATGCGTCATGTTTCTTTTGCTTTCAAGGGAGTGATTGGGTACCGTTGAATAAGAAACTGATTATGTAACAGCTTATGTGGCTATCACGATGGAAGTTCAAACCATTCCTCAAACGACCGTTTGTGAAATATGCTGATCGGCTATGCGCGGGTTTCGAAAGCGGACGGTAGCCAATCGCTCGATTTGCAATGGGATGCACTGATCGCGGCAGGTGTCGCAGAGGACCAGATCTATTCTGATCTGGCATCAGGCAAAAAAGATGACCGGCTCGGCTTGGAATCCTGCCTAAAAGCGTTGCGGAAAGGCGATGTGCTGGTCGTGTGGAAACTCGACCGCATGGGCCGCAGCCTCCATCACCTTGTCAAAACTGTCAGCTTATTGTCCGAGCGGGGCGTTGGTCTCAAGGTGCTGACCGGACAAGGCGCGCAGATCGACACCACAACGGCGGCAGGCCGTCTTTCATTTGGCATCTTTGCCGCCTTGGCTGAGTTTGAAAGCGAACTGATCCGGGAACGCACCATGGCGGGGCTACAAGCGGCCCGTGCTAGAGGGCGCAAGGGCGGACGGAAATTTGCACTGACGAAAGCGCAAGTTCGCATGGCGCAGGCCGCAATGGCCAATCGTGACACCTCTGTTTCCGAACTATGCAAAGAGCTCGGTATCCGCCCCGTCACACTCTACCGATACGTGGATCCAAAAGGGAATTTGCGCGACTATGGGACGCGGGTACTGAAGGCTTGATCTGCCTGGCACTGGCATCTCCGCCAAAAAAAGTGCGGCAACTCTGCAGATCACCCATCTCCGATGGCAAAGCTTCCTGACGGGTAGGCTTGATAACATGTTCGTCGCGAAAGTGGCCGCAGGATGGTTTCATTATGCTGAGATGACAGATCGGTCCCTGTTGGGCATGCCGGGATATCCACGAAACGGTAATTCTTCTGCGCCATGCATTGCGCGTATGCTCGTGATCGCAAACCGGCATTGGCATCCGTTGATGTCGTTTGGCCACCATAAGTCTGCCCGCCGGTGGTATTGCAAATGGTCTGTGTGCCAACCTGATTGCAGTATGTCTGGGTTGGTGTCGTATAGCTGGGCGATGTTTGAACCACGATATTTTGCGGTACCCTCTGGGCGGCCTCAATCTCGCAATTTGTCTTGTCGCGATCTATTGCAGCCCACCCAACACCAGCTTTGTAAGCAAAGCCCCGCAGAGGCTGCCCAGCTTTGTAATTGTCGTAGAATGTCGGCGCGGACATACAGGCCGACACAGTCAAAACGGATATCAGCGCCGCGGATTTGTTCTGAAGCTCAATTTCATTTCTCGTCCCAGTTCACTTGCAACTCTTCGTAAATCTTTCGCAATTCCGGATCAGCATTCAGCTCTTCCCGAATATGTCGGTCCCGTTCCTCCACCTGCTTTTGGGCATTTTCAAGGCTTTCATCCAGTTTCTCCTGCCAGGTTTCGAGAAACTGATCGCATTTCTCAGAAAAATTTTGGTTGGATGCGTTGATGCGGCCGCTGAGTTTGTCCAGACTACTTTCTACCGCAGCAAGAGCGTTCGCTGGCCGACTGCCGTCACGCTGCTCAGATACTTTTGCCTTTTTATCACGGACACTCGCGTCTGAGCCTTTTGGGTCAACCAGAGCGCCCGCGCTTCCCGAACCTGTGCTATCGCCTGCTCTGGATTGTAGAGAGTGATCTTCGCAGGAATACGCAAAACGTGAAACCCTTTAGCTGTCAGGGCCTTATCCCTTTCAGCATCGCGTTCCTTAGCCTCCGACGACGAGTGCCATGCCGCGCCATCGACCTCAACGACCAGCCCCTTGTCGATGAGAAAGTCGAGCCGGTATTTCGCTACTTGCACCTGCATCTGCAACAACAGCCCACCACCAGATAGGCGACCTTTGTCAGGTTTCAGATCAAACGCTGATACCATTGCGTCAAGAAATGCTTCCTCAGCAGGCGACTCGCAAACACGTCGGAAAATGCGAGGCCATTCCTCATCTTGCGCCGTCAGCGTTTCAAGCTTGCTGGGACGCGGTGGAACGGGTGCCTCATCCGGCGGTCTGATCCAAGCGGTCACACCCCAAATGACCAAGAGTTGCAAGATCAGCAACGGGGATACGAACACAAAGGCAAAAGTAAAAGCAGTCCACCCTATGGCGACCCAGAATAGCAGGTCAGGCTTGTTGAATGCCGAGCCAAACACTCTCGCAGCTAACAACGATAATGCGATGGTCAACTGATACCCAATCACTGCTAACGATAACAAACACTTACCCCTTCAATCGAAAGCCTCAGAAATCATTTACTGAGCATCAGCATGATTAGCGATACAACTGACGGGTGAACAAATCAATCAACCGCAGCAATGCCGTCCCGGCTTAACGTACTATTCTGCACTCAGCCGGAATCTACCCCATTTGGTACCAGACTGGCATGGGCCCATGCCCCGCATCGCAGAGCAATCCGCCGCCAATGATGCAGCACAAGCAGACGAAGGACGTGTTTATCCAGCGGGTTTTTGAGGTCGGAAAACAGCCCAACGGTCCCGGACGCCGCCTGCCGAAAGCTAACCTTTGCGCGGCAAGCCTAATGTTCTACCTCATTCGCAGGAAGGTTGTTCCAGTTCCAGAATGTTACCCTCCGGGTCACGCACATAGACGATTAGAAGAGGTATTTCGCTGGTTCCAAAGTTTGTAATTTCACCTTGTAGCGACCCACCGAACCGAAGCACATTCTCAACACACTCAGACAGGTTGCTCACCTCAAAGGCAAGATGGCCATATCCTGTTTCATTCACCGCTGGCTTTGGCCTGTTGACCGTGTCGGTGTATTCCATGATCTCTAGGAAGGGGCCGCTATCATCGTCCATGTTCAACCAGATTGCGTAGATGTCTGAGTTTAGCAGCCCATTCCCACGGGACACGGCCTCGCCAGACAGCCGCTTGGGTGGTCTTCGTTCCGCAAACCCGAAGGTGTTCTGATAGAATGCGGCAAGACGATCTGCGTTTCGTGCGGTCAGGTTCACATGCTTCAGTCTCATCTCGAAAACCTAACACGACAACGCACTCAACTGAAACGCGGCGTTCTGCGCACCCCCTTAAAAGGCGACCTTATCCCCGCCCTTTAGATCCAACATCTCGCGCGCTTCGTCGGGCGTTGCGACTTCGCAGCCCAGATCCTCGACGATCCGCCGGATTTTGCGAACCTGATCGGCGTTGCTGTGGGCCAGCTTCCCGCGCGAGATGAACAGACTATCTTCAAGCCCGACGCGTACATGACCGCCCATCTGGCTGGCGGTGGTCCCCAGGTTCATCTGCGCGTTGCCCGCGCCCAAGACGGACCAGCGATAATCATCGCCAAACAGCCGGTCTGCGGTGCGCTTCATGAAAATCAGATTATCCACCTCAGGCCCGATCCCGCCCAGGATGCCAAAGATGAATTGAATGAAGACCGGCGCTTTGAACAGCCCGATATCCATGCAGAATTTCAGATTATAAAGGTGGCCAACGTCGTAGCATTCATGTTCAAACTTGATGTCGTGGGGCGCCAGCGTGTCTGCGGCCTCTTTGATGTCTCGGAAGGTATTTCGAAAGATGTTTCCGTCCGAATTGGCCACATAGTCTTTTTCCCAATCGAATTTCCAATCCTCATCCTTGTAGCGGCCTGCCAACGGGTGAAACGAAAAATTCATTGAGCCCATATTCATCGAACACATTTCCGGGCTGAAAGTCTTGGCTGGCGTGATCCGGTCCTGGATAGACAGGGTCAGCGACCCGCCGGTTGAAATGTTCACCACAGCATCGGTTGCCTGCTTGATCCGGGGCAGGAAGGGCGCAAAATCATCGGTATTGACCGAAGGTGCCCCTGTTTCATTGTCCCGCGCATGCAGATGCAGGATCGAGGCCCCGGCCTCGGCGGCCTCAACCGCCTCGCGCGCGATGTCATCATAGGTATAGGGCAGGCTACCCGACATTGTTGGCGTATGGATCGCCCCGGTGACGGCGCAGGTGATGATGGTCTTTTGTTTTGCCTTGGGCATGATCAATCTTTCTGAGCAGGTTTGACGCGGTAGCTAAGCGGGAAGAGTTCGATATCGAAGCGGTTGCGGATCAGCCCCCAGATGCCATTAGGTGCCTTAAGCATGATGACAATGGCCACCGCCCCAAGCACCATCAGGTAAATGGTGCCAAGGTCTGCAAGCGTCTCGCGCAGCAAAAAGAAAAGCAGGGTGCCGATGATCGGCCCCTCTAGCGTGCCGATGCCGCCGATGACCACGATAAAGATCACAAAGGCCGTCCAATCATTGACGGAAAAGGCTGCATCGGGTGAAATGCGCAGCTTTTGCAGGAAAATCAGCGCCCCGATCATCGCTGTCAGCGCGGCGGTGACGATGTAAACCACGAATTTGGTGCGCCAGATGTCGATCCCCAGCGATCCGGCCGCCAGCTCATTATCGCGGATCGCCGTCAGCGCCAGCCCGTTCCGTGACCGCAAGAACAGGAAGACCGCGGCGATCACGATCGCAGCCGATCCCAAGGCCAGCCAATAGCTTAGATGTTCCCGCCCGGCGCGGCTATCGGCAAGGGACCGTACAATCCCCGCTGGTAGCGATGATCCTGATCCACCGCCCAGTGTCGATACCTGCGCAAATGACAGGCGGAACACCTCGGCAATTACCCATGTTCCGATGGCAAAATATGCCCCCCGCAACCGGAAGATCAGCAGCGCGACAGGGATCGAAATAACGGCCCCCAGCAGGCCGGCAATCGCAATTGCCAGAACCGGATGCAGTCCGCCGAACATCGTCAGGGCGAACAGCATATAGCCCCCAAAGCCCACATAGGCTTGCTGCCCTACAGACACGAGCCCCGCATAACCCGCCATCAGGTTCCAAAGGCTCGCCAGCGCCAGATAAAGGAACAATTCCCCCATCAGCCGCATGTCCGCCCGCCCCGCCCAAAGCGGCGCGGCGATCAATGCGACAAGGATCATAATCCCGACAAACGCCGCGATTTTGGTCGCCCCGGATGAGCGGGTGACCGAATAGTTGGAAGCCATCATTCTTTGATCCTCGGGAAAAGTCCGCTGGGCCGGATGGCCAGGATAAGCAAAAACACCAGATGCCCGGCCAGCAGTTGCCAGCCCGGGTCGATCTTGGCGCCGACGGTTTGGGCGACGCCAAGGATGATCCCTCCGACAAGTGTGCCCCAGAGGTTGCCAAGCCCGCCGATAATCACCGCCTCAAATCCAAAGATCAGACGGCCGCCGCCGATGGACGGATCAAAGCTGGTGCGGATACCCAGCAAGATGCCCGCGATGGCCGTGACCGCCAGGGCAAGCGCCATGGCCAGCCCAAAGATGTGCCGCCGGTTCAGCCCCATCAACTGCGCAATTTCCTGATTGTCCGATGTCGCCCTGAACGCGCGGCCAAGGGCCGTGCGATAGAAAACCCATTGCAGCCCGGCGATGACTGCCACGGCGATCACAAAGGTCATCACCGGCAGCACCCCAAAGGACAGCCCGCCCACTGACAGGCTCGCGGTTTCCAGCGCACCTGCGCTGATTTTTTGGGGGTCGGCTGTGTAAGTCTCAAGCAGCGCGTTTTGGATGATGACCGACAGCCCAAACGTCACCAAGAGCGGGGGCAGGATGTCTTTTCCCAGGGTCTGGTTCAAAATGCACCGTTGCAGAACATAACCAATCACCGCCATGGCAGGCACGACCAGCACCAACGCGACCAGCGGATGCACCCCCAGCACCAGCGTTACGGACAGCCCCAGATAGGCCCCCAGCACGATCAGATCGCCATGGGCGATATTCACCAGCCGCATCACCCCAAAGATCAGCGACAGCCCTGCTGCAAACAGCGCATAAAGCCCGCCCAGCAGGGCGCCTTGCAGGATTGCGTTTACCCATTCCATTTTATTCCACCCCGAAATAGGCGCGCGAGATGTCTTCGCGCGGGACTTCGCCCGAAACGCCTTCGAGCGACACGCGCCCTTCTTGCAAACAATAAAACCTGCGCGACACCGACAGTGCTTTGGTGATGTCCTGTTCGACGATCAGCGCGCTCATTCCCGTGCCGATGATCCCGGGCAGCGCCTTGTAGATGTCTTTGATCACAATGGGCGCGAGACCCAGACTGATTTCATCGAAAAGGATCAGGTCCGGGTTCGCCATCAGCGCCCGGCCAATGGCCACCATCTGCTGCTGTCCGCCGGACAGCGAGGTTGATTCCTGATGCCGCCGTTCTTTGAGGATCGGAAAAAGATCATAGACCGCGGGTAGGGACCATGGACCGGCCCGGCCGACTTGTCCGCCGATGATCAGGTTTTCCTCAACCGAAAGCGATGGGAAAAGCTGCCGGCCTTCGGGGACCAGCGCGATGCCTTTGGCGGCAATCTGGTCGGCGCGCAGCGCTCCGATGGCTTCGCCGCGATAACGGACCATCTCGGCCTTATTCCGGGTCAGCCCCGAGATCGAGCGCATCAGCGTGGATTTGCCCGCCCCATTGGCCCCGATAATCGCCAGCACCTCGCCGGGTGCGACCTGTAGATCGACCCCATAAAGTGCCTGAAAATCACCATAGAAGGCGTCAAGCCCGGTCAGTTTGAGGATTGGATCACTCATCAGCGTCGATCCCCAGATAGATTTCCTGCACTTCGGGGCTTTCCATGATTTGGCGGGGCGGGCCTTCGGCAATCTTGCGGCCAAAATCGATGACCATCAGCTTATCGACCACGGCCAGCAATGCATGCACGACATGTTCGATCCAGATAATGGTCACGCCGCTGGCGTGGATGTTCTTGATGGATTGCACCAGCGACCGGCATTCGCCTTCGGTCAGGCCGCCAGCTATTTCGTCCAGCATCAACAGCCGGGGCTTGGTGCATAATGCACGCGTCAGCTCAAGCCGTTTGCGCCCCAGCAAGGTCAGGCTGCCCGCCTGGATATTGGCGCGGTCCAAAAGCTCGGTCTGTTCAAGTACGTTGATACAATGCGCCTCAGCTTCACTGCCGGACATGCCGCCCGCTTGGGTGGCGGCGATCATCGCGTTTTCAAAAACAGTCATGCCGGAAAACGGTTGCGGCACCTGAAAGCTGCGCGACAGACCAGCGCGGCACCGCTTTGCGGCGGAATATTTGGTGATGTTTGTGCCGTCAAAGATGACACTGCCCGAATTGGCCGACAGCGTCCCCGTGATCAGATTGAACATCGATGTCTTGCCGGCACCATTGGGCCCCAGCACACCTAATGCTTGCCCCTTTTCGACGGCAAAACACAGATCGTCAGCGACGGTGATCGCGCCGAAGGATTTGCACAAGTTATCGACTTGCAAAAAAGCGGTCATGGGATGTCCTGCTCGGGCCGTGGACGGCCCCTGTTTTTGGGGCCGCCAGTTCGTGAGGTTACGACAACAGCTGCAATTCGCCGGTCAGCGGAATGTCAGGTGCATTGCTATTGGCCACGATCTTAAGGTCCATCGCATCGCCATCCTTCTGCCATTGGCCAGAGACAAGCGGCGTCTTGGTGACATTGTTGATCGGACCGTTCGCCCAATTGACGTTGCCCGTGATCGTATCCAGGTTGGTCGCTGCAATAGCCGCAACAATCGCTTCGGGATCTTCCAGATCCTCGGCGCGTTTGATCACATCGGCCACAACCTCGAACAAGGCGTGTTTGAACCCGATCGGCTGTGTCCATGGGCGGCCCGTTGCTGCGGTGAACCCATCAGCGAGGTCTTTCGCGCTCGCGCCCGTCAGCGATGAATTGAACGGATGGTTCGGTGACCACCACACCTCGGACGACAGGCCATTGCCGCGCTCGCCCAGGGATTCGATCACCGACGGGAACAAAAGCGCCTTGCCGATGGTCACGATTTTGGGCGCAAAGCCCTGCTGCGCCGATTGCGCCCAGAAGGTCGCAAAATCCGGCGGGATCATATTGCCGGTGACAATCTCACAGCCCGCGTTTTTGAAAGCGGTGATCTGGTTGGTGAAATCATCCGACAGGGGCTGATACCGGCCCGGATCAAGCAGCTCATACCCGTCCGCAGCCAGCGGCTTGGGCAAGCCCAGCTCTGGATCGCCCCATGCGTTGCCATCGGCGTCATTGGGGAAAAGCCCGCCAACGGTTTTGCCAACGCCGCTTTGGCCCCACATATCAAGGAAAGCGCCAATCACATCTTCAAGACCCCAGAAGAAGTGATATGTGCTTAGGAACCCTTCACCCGGCACACCGTTGCGGCCAAAGAAATAAGGCTGCCAAGGGCAATCCGTGGTGATGCAAGGGACTTCATTGATTTCGGCCTGGTCGGCGACCGGATTAACGGTGTCGGGGGTAGAGGCGGCGACGATAATGTCGACCTCATCGCCCAGGATCAAATCAGCGGCCACTTCGGCGGCGCGGTTCGGGTTCGACTGGCTGTCCTTTGAGATGATTTCAACCGAATAGGTCCGGCCATTGTTTTCCAGCCCGGCGCTGAACATCTCTTGCACAGCGGACAGAACAAAATCATCGGCCTCGGCAAAGCTGGCCAATGGGCCGGTGCGGGGGCTGACATGGCCCACGCGGATAACGGGGCTTTGCGCATAGGCCTGGGTCGCGGTCAAAATCGCCGGGGCGGCCAGCGCACCGGCCCCGCCCGCCATAAACTTGCGCCGTGTCCACGGTTTGAAAGTCTTTGTCATTGTTTCCTCCCTGATACGGCCCGCAAAGGGCCGGTTTCGTTTTGCCGCTAGGGCAATATTCCTTCGAGCCGGGTCAGATGCTGCGCCACACGGGCGCGCACATCATCGGCCTCTTGCGCGGTCCATTTGCGAAAGCCCTCACCCGATTTCATGCCAAGCCGTCCCTCCTCGACGAGCTGGGCAAGATAGGGCGAGGGCGCATCGCGCCGCTCAAGATCGAAAAGAACATTTTCGTGGATGTCCAAGGTCAGGTCAGTGCCCACGAGGTCCGCGTTTTCCAGCGGGCCAAGCACCGCCAAGCGGCGGCCAAAGCTGGATTTGATCACGGTATCCACCGCTTCTGCATCGCAGATACCGTTTTCCACCAGGCTGACGGCCTCGCGCCACAGCGCATGTTGCAGCCGGTTGCCGATAAAGCCGGGGACATCCTTATTCACCCGCACAGGGGTTTTGCCCGCATCCGTCAGCAGCGCCATCATCGCATCGGCGCATTTGGGATCTGTCCAATCGGTGCTGACGACCTCAACCAGTGGGATCATATGCGGCGGGTTCCACCAATGGGTGCCCAGCGCGCGCGCCTTATGCCGAAGCTCACCCATGATCTGCGTGATCGGCATGACCGAGGTGTTCGAGGCAAGAACAGCCCCCTGCGGTGCATGTTGTTCAATTTCGGCAAAGATCGCGCGTTTCAGGTCCATCTTTTCCGGCGCGGCCTCAAAGACGAAATCCGCATCATGGACGGCCGTTTCAATCGCGCTGCAAATCTCGATCCTTTTAAGGATCTTGGTGATCGCGCCCTCATCTTCGCCCAAGGTTTTCAGACTATCCGAAATCCGCTGCGCAACGCTTGCGCGGGCCTCTTCGGTTGGATCAGAAATGCGCACATATTGGCCCGCGCGGGCCAGGGTCAGGGCGATGCCATGGCCCATAAGGCCAGCACCAATCACCGCCGTTTGAAGGTTTTTCTGCATGTCCTAACCCGCCGTATAGCCGCCATCGGCATAAAGGATGTGGCCGGTGTAGAAATCAGACGCCGCCGATGACAGGAACAGCAGCGGACCTGCTAAATCCTCTGGCTCGCCCAAACGGCCCTTGGGCACGCGGGCCAGAAACCCCTCGCGCACCGCCTTGGCCTTGTCAGTATCCTCAAACATCCAAGCTGTCAGGGGCGAGCGGAACACGGTCGGGGCTATGGCGTTCACAGTAATGCCCGTCGGGCCCAATTCGCAGCCCAACGCCTTGGTCAACCCGTCCACTGCCGCCTTTGAGGCGCAATAGGCCGTATACCCCGCAGGATGGCCCAAAAGGCCGCGGGCAGACGAGACAAAGACAATCTTGCCGCCATTGCCCTGCGCCTTCATCTGAACGGTCGCCGCGCGGGCCACCAGCCAGGATTGGGACACATTGGCGTCCATGACGCCTTCGAAGGTGCCCGGCTCCATCTGGTCAATCATGGCTACCTTGTTCATGCCAGATCCGACCACCAGAATATCAAGCGCGCCAAAGGTAGCGACCGCCTCTTTGACCATGGCCGCGCAGGCCGCTTCGCTGTCGGGGCGGGCGTTGATTTGATGCACTTCGCCAGTGCAGCTGCTGGCGACTTCTGCCAAGGCCTCGGCATTGCCCGCGGCCAGCACCACCTTGGCGCCGGCACCAGACAGGCAGCGCGCAGCAACAGCGCCAAAGGCACCAGAGGCTCCGGTGATCAAGGCCACCTTGCCCTTTACATCAAACATCGAAAGCGGATTATCGAGCGCCATGGCGACTACTCCGGTCTTTTGCCGCCGGGGTAAGGCATCACCACCAGCATCTTGCAAATATGATTGGTTTTATTCTCGATCCGGCGGACCTGTCCGGGTGGAATGGTACAGCTGTCCATCGGGCCCAGAACGGTTTCTACGCCGTCCACCTCGACGGTCATTTCCCCGTCCAGCACCACATAGACCTTTTCAAAAGGGGTGCTGTCAGGGCCCGCCCCGCCGCCGGGCAGAAATTGCGAAAAGCCGACCCATTGGTTTTCGGGGCCACCCTCTTCGAATCCCTGCAGGCGCAGCCCTGTGACGCCCCAATGATTTGGGGCCTCATAGGGTGCTGCATCGGCGAAGCGTTTGACCTGCATCAGAAATCCTCGCCGGCTTCGATGCGATAGGCCTGGTCTTTGTCCATCATGGCCACAAGGCGGATGATGCAGCCATCACCGCGATCCCAATTCCAGGGGAAGAACGCAAAAGTGACGCGTTTGCCGGTCACACGGTCCAGATCACCGCCGACATTTTCAATGCCCAAAATACCATTGGTGAACAGCTTCTGATGCACCGGCTCCCATTCGGGGAAATCAACCTCCCACGGGGTGCCGCCGGACCATTCCAGATATTCCTTCTCCAGATGCGGCAGGATGGGGCCGTTGCGCTGCGGGCCGATGGCGGTGGCCAGCGGGTGGTCATTGGCCTGGGTGTCGTGACCCACAACCTTGATGCCCTTTTCAACGATCCAATCGGCGGCCGAGGGCACCAGGCCGGGGCAATAGGCAAAATAATCACCGTCCTCATATTGCTTGTGCCAGCCTGTGTTGATGATCAGTACGTCATTCTTGCGAATGGCATGGCCACAGGCCCTTTCTAGATCATCTGCTGTGATCTGCTCCCATTTCTTCTTGGGGATCGACACAACAAGGCCCGACCCGAAGAAATGCGGCAAAGGCACCTCGTCAATGAACGGCGTGCCCTGAACCACATGGGCAGGTGCATCAATGTGCGTGGTGACATGCATCGTCGTGGTAATGGTTTGGCTGAGCACGCCAGACTTGGCCATATAGTGCTTGCGGTCGATCTGAACGTCTTTGAAGTAAGGCCAGTTCGGGCATTGAAACCCGTAACGATGGCTGAGGTTCACAAACTCGAGCCCCATGTCGTTATTATCATTTGCCTGAAATTCAATTCCGCGAATTTCCACCATCTTGATACGCCTCCTCCGTTCGCAGCCCGCAGGCTGCGTTGCGTCTTTTGATTTTTATGTGGCCTCCCAGCCGACTCAAAAAAACGATACAGTCGCACCACATTGTGGTCAATACTTGATTGCAATGCGGTTCAGCTGTATTGAATGGCGGTTCAGCTTGACGCTCAATTCAAATGAGGTAAACGCGTTTCTTAGTTGCCAACAAGGATCACGCCGGATGAAAGACGACGACCCAGAAGCAAGTAAAAAAGGGATTCAGGTCATTTCCCGGGCCGCTGCGGTTTTACGCAGTCTTAAAGAGCACCCGGACGGTCGCAGCCTTGGTCAAATCGCATCTGATATCGCGCTTCCCCGTTCGACGGTGCAGCGGATTGTTGGCGCATTGCAGGATGAAAGGCTGATCATCGCCAATACCTCTGGCAGTGGCGTTCGGTTGGGGCCCGAGTTGGGGGCGCTTGCGCAAGCCGCACGTTTCAATACCGCCGAGCTTTGCCGGCCCCTGCTTATGCGGTTGACCGAAATCACGGGTGAGACGTCCGACTTATCCGTCCTGCGGGATGCGGCGATGATCTTTGTCGATCAGGTGCCCGGCACCCACCGGTTGCGAACAGTTTCCTCGGTTGGTGAGGTGTTCCCGATTTTGACGACAGCAAACGGACGCTCCTGCCTGGCCGCAATGCCGCGGCAGACAGCACTGTCCCTTGCAGCAAGCGAGGCTGGCGCAAGTTTCGACGCAGACGCATTCTCAAAAATCCTCGATGACGTGCAGGCCACCGGGCTGGCCTATGACCGCAACGAACATTCCGATGGTATTTCCGCAGTTGGCTTTGCCTTCACAGATGCGGCAGGGGATCTTTATGCGATATCAGTGCCGGTGCCGACCACAAGGTTCGCGTCAAAGCTCAGCGCCATCGAAAAAGCACTGCTTGAAACAGCAAAGACTGTGAACGACACAATTTGCTAGACGGTTCTTGAACAAAGCGCTTGATCTAAACCTAGCTTTAGATCGGAGCCTGCCCGCATCACCCGAATCTTAGCAAAGGTTTCCCAATGCATGTGCTTACTGTTCTTGATCATCCCAACCCGGCCTCTTTCAGCGGGGCAGTTGCCCAACATTTTATGAACGGGGCGAAAGCGGCCGGGCACACGGTTGAGCTTGCCGATCTACACAGCGAAGGGTTCGATCCGCGTTGGACCATGGCGGACGTCGCGGGCACGCCGGGGCCAGCGATACAGCGCGAACAAGACAGGATCGCCCGGGCGGACGCGATTTGCCTTGTCTTCCCGCTTTATTGGTGGGGGATGCCCGCGATGATGAAAGGCTGGGTCGACAAAGTCTGGACTTGGGGCTGGGCCTATGACCAATTGGATGATCCGAATAGATCACTACAAAAACCACGCAGCGGTCTGCTTTTGGTGCCCGCTGGGGCGGGCGCGGACAAGGTTGAGGCCGCAGGATACCGGCAAGCGCTGGAAACCGCGTGGATTGACGGGACCTTCGGCTATTTTGGCTTGGCGCCGCGCAGGTTAAAGCTGCTATGCGGCGCGACCGGGTCAGAACAGCGCCGGTTGGGCCTGTTGAAGCAAAGCTATGTGGCAGGGGAAACCCTGGCTGCACCCGACGCTAAACCGGCGCAAACTGACTTGTGAAATGGCGCATGGCCTTTGGCTCTTTTGTGATCCGAAAGCCGGTGATGGTGTCGATCTCGGACTGTAGAACACCGCAGGCTTCAACCACATAATCGGCGTGGCTTTGGGTATAGGTCCGGCGCGGAAAGGCAAGGCGAACCAATTCCATCGCGGCGGGTTTTTCGGTGCCATCGGGCTGACGGCCAAACATGACGCTGCCAATCTCGCAAGAGCGGATACCAGCGATTTCGTACAGGCGGCAGGCGACAGCATGGGCCGGATAGTGCAACGGATCAATCTGGGGCAGCCAACGTTTGGCGTCGATGAAAACGGCATGACCGCCCGCCGGTTTGACCACAGGGACGCCCATCGCATCCAGCCGTTCGACGATATAGGCATGGGTGCGGGTGCGATAGCGCAGGTAATCTTCATCCACGATTTCTGACAGACCCTGGGCCAGGGCATCCAGATCGCGGCCAGCCAGCCCGCCATAGGTCGGAAACCCTTCGGTCTGGATCAGCCTGACACGGGCGGCCTCGGCATGATCATCATCATTCAGGGCAAGCCAGCCGCCGATATTGCCAAAGGCATCTTTCTTGGCGCTCATGGTCATGCCATCGGCAACAGCAAAGCAATCGCGCACAATGTCAGGGATCGACCGGTCGGCCTGACCGGCCTCGCGCTGTTTGATGAACCAGGCGTTTTCGGCAAAGCGGCACCCATCGATGATAAAGGGCTTGCCATGGGCATGGGCGATCTCGGCGACGGCGCGGATATTGGCAAGGCTGACAGGCTGGCCGCCGCCTGCATTATTGGTGATTGTGATCATGACCACAGGCACTGTATCGGCATGACGGTCCATAAAAGCGCTAAGTGCCTCCAGATCCATATTGCCTTTGAACGGGTGTTCAGATTGGCCATCGCGGCCCTCTGCGATGTTCAGATCATGGGCAAAGGCGCCGCTGGCCTCAATATTGCCGCGGGTTGTGTCAAAATGGGTGTTGGACGGGATGTTGCGACCGGCCCCACCAAAGAGTGACATCAAAATCGCCTCAGCCGCGCGTCCCTGATGGGTGGGGATGATATGTTTGAACGGCATCAGATTTTGCACCGCTGCTGTGAACCTCGCGAATGAGGGCGACCCGGCATAGCTTTCATCGCCGCGCATGACAGCGGCCCATTGTTCGGCGCTCATCGCGCCGGTGCCGCTATCTGTCAGCAGATCGATGATCACATCATCTGCATGCAGGCCAAACAGGTTATAATGGGCCGCCCTTAGCTTCGCTGTGCGCTCGGCCTGGGTTGTCATGCGGATCGGCTCAACCGATTTGATGCGGAATGGTTCGATAATGGTCTTCATCTGATGGTCCTCCGGTTTTGAAAGCCCGGATGTGAGATGAAAACGCTTCCGGGCGAGCGCCGCGGTTGCCCCCATCTGGTCGGGGTGCCGCGCTCAGCGCCGAAAATCTGGGCAAACTGTATTTTCGCAGATGACCTGGGGTCAAGAATTGTTTTGCGGCAATTGGATCTTTGGCTACACTTTCTGGCAAAGGAGATATGTGATGGAAGCCAGCTTTTCGCGCCGCGACCTACTAACCCCCGCCGAGCTACGCAGCCTGTCGGAACGCTCTGACCACCGCGGCGCCCTTCAAATGGCCAGCCATATGGGCGCGATCTGTATCGTGGCGATCCTGCACGGGTTTGCCATGGGCACTGGCTGGGTGTTGATCACCGGGCTTGCCTTGGGCGTGCTGCTGAATTTTCTTTACGCCGCGCAGCATGAATTGTCCCACGCCACTGTTTTCAAGACCCGCAAATGGAACGAAATTTTTGGACGCATCATCGGCTTTATCCAGATTTTCCCACGGGATTTTGACCAGATCATGCATTTTGCCCATCACCAATATACGCAGAATTGGGAACGCGATGGCGAACTTGTGCGCGAACCTTACACGCTGACCACTTATCTTCTGTGGCTCAGCGGGATCACATATTGGCGCAACCGTCTGTTTGGGCTGGTCCGGCGCGCGGGCGGCGTCATTGTTGAGCCCTTCATCCGCGCAGAAGAGGAAGAAAAGGTCATCCGCGAAAGCCTATGGCATGTGCTGGGTTATCTGCTGATTGCCCTGATCTCTGTGCTGATGGGGTCTTGGGCGGCGGTCACCTTTTGGATTTTGCCGATGCTGCTGACTAAACCGATCCATCAATTGCAAAACACGATTGAGCATCTGGGCCTGTCTCACAAAGATGACATCTTGGAAAACACCCGTTCAACCCGCGCCAATGCGCTGCAACGCTGGCTGTGCTGGCAAATGCCATATCACACCGCCCATCACACATTTCCGGCCGTCCCGTTCTGGAAGCTGCGTGAGTTGAATGACCGGATTGAAGGCAAGGTCGGCGCGGTTCACCGTATGGGCTGGATTGAATTTCAGATCGAGGTGATCCAAAAGCTGATGGCAAAGGATGAAAACGAATATCCCATGGATGAGGTGTGGGTGATCCCCCGCGCTGGTGGCCGGGTCAGCCGGATCCCCGCAGAATGATCCCTGATCAGCAGACGCCATCATGCGGCAGTTAAAGGTCTATACCTCGCTTTGGGCGATGCAGCCGCATGATCAAAGCGGCGTAAAGCTGCCCTATGATCAGGTCTGCGAAATGGTGGCCGCTGCCGGGTTTGACGGCATGGTACTTGATCTGGGCGCATTTGATGTCTCGGTCGCCCATACTGTCCGCCCGCATATGGAGGCCCAGGGCCTGACCCCGCTGATCGCCGATTTTCCCAAGACGATCGATAGCCTTGAAGACACCCTGCATATGGCCGCTGATTTTGGTGCGCCTTTTGTTGATGTCATCGGTCAGGTCATGCCTTTGGCTATTGATGATATGGTGCCGGTGATCGAAACATGGATGGGCATGTCGGACCGGATCGGTGTGCCGGTCCAATTTGAAACGCACCGTAACTGCATCACCAATGATCTGTTTGTGACGCTGCAATTGCTGGACCGTATCCCCGACATGCGCCTTTGCGCCGATCTGTCCCATTACGTCGTTGACCGCGAATTCTGGTTTCCGCTTTCAGATGATGACATGGGATTGATCAGCCGGATCTTGCACCGCTCAGACAGTTTTCAGGGCCGTGTCGCCTCGCGTCAGCAAATCCAGTTGCAGCTGGATTTTCCGCAGCATCAAAAATGGGTCGACCTGTTCAAAGGTTGGTGGCGCGAAGGATTGGCAGATTGGCGTGCGCGCAATCCATCGGGTGATTGCATTTTCGTTTGCGAGCTGGGCCCGCCTGAATATGCCATGACCGGCCCCGATGGGCGCGAGATGTCGAACCGCTGGGAAGAGTCGCAACTGATTATGCGCTGGGTTCGGCAAATCTGGGATGATTTGGGCGGCGACAGCTAAGCACCCTGAATGGGCGCTTTCGTATGTACAGTATATGTACAGGTTCTGTACGCGATCTTGCTGGGCGCAATGTGTCCATTATGACGCCGCGTTCAGGGGTGACGAAAGGGCGTGTTTTGGCCATGCTCCCTCCCAAAGCGGAGGCACCCATGACCCATTATCCCCATTTGTTGGCCCCTTTGGACCTCGGGTTCACGACGCTCAAAAACCGGGTGTTGATGGGATCAATGCATACCGGTCTGGAAGAGACCAAAGACTGGAACCGGGTCGCCGAATTCTATGCCACACGGGCGCGGGGCGATGTGGCGCTGATGGTGACAGGCGGCATGGCCCCCAACCCCGAGGGCGGCGTTTTTCCGGGGGCGGCAGGGCTTTACACGGCTGACGATATCACCAACCACCGGATCGTCACAGACCGTGTCCACGATGCGGGTGGCAAGATTGCCATGCAGATTTTGCACGCGGGCCGCTATGCCTATAGCCCCAAATGCGTCGGGCCTTCGGCGATCAAATCCCCCATTTCGCCCTTCCCCCCGACCGCGCTTGACGCCGCCGGGATCGAAAAGCAGATCGCCGATATCGTCACCGCCGCCGCCCGCGCGCGCGAGGCCGGTTATGACGGGGTCGAGGTGATGGGCTCTGAGGGGTATTTCATCAATCAGTTTCTTGTCACCCATACCAATAAACGCGATGACGCATGGGGCGGGTCTTATGAAAACCGGATGCGTCTGCCGGTCGAAATCATCACGCGCGTGCGCGAGGCTGTTGGCCCGGATTTCATTGTGATCTACCGGCTTTCCATGATTGATCTGATCCCGAACGGATCAACCTGGGAAGAGGTTGTGCAACTGGCCAAGGCGGTTGAGGCTGCGGGCGCCACGATCCTCAATACAGGCATCGGCTGGCATGAGGCACGTATCCCGACAATTGCCACATCCGTCCCCCGCCGGGCCTTTACCTGGGTGACTAAGAAACTGATGGGTGAGGTGCAGATCCCGATCATCACTTCGAACCGCATCAACATGCCGCAGGTCGCCGAAGATGTGCTGGCCGATGGCTGTGCTGATATGGTCAGCATGGCGCGGCCTTTCCTGGCTGATCCTGATTTCGTGGCCAAGGCCGCCGCGGGCAAAAGCGCTGAGATCGCCCCCTGTATTGCCTGCAACCAAGCCTGTCTTGATCATACATTCAGTGGCAAACTGTCATCCTGTCTGGTGAACCCACGCGCCTGTCATGAAACTGAATTGGTGGTTGCGCCCACTGCTGCGGCCAAGACGATCGCTGTTGTTGGTGCCGGCCCTGCCGGTTTGTCAGCAGCCTTGACGGCGGCGGAGCGCGGCCATGCGGTCACGATCTTTGATCGTGCATCAGAAATCGGGGGCCAGTTGAATATGGCCAAACAGGTTCCGGGCAAGGAGGAATTCTGGGGGCTTGTGGATTATTACCGCACGATGGTTGCCAAGACAGATATCACGCTGCGCCTTGGCACAGACGCAACGCCTGATCTTTTGGCCGGGTTTGATGAGATCATCATCGCCACGGGTGTCGCCCCGCGCGATCCTGAAATCCCCGGGCAGGACGCCCCGCATGTTCTGTCCTATATAGACGTGCTGCGCGGCAAGGCCGAAGTGGGCGAACGGGTGGTCATCATAGGTGCTGGGGGCATCGGCTTTGATGTGGCCGAATATCTGGTCACCGATGACAGCCCAACCGAGAACCTGGCCGAATGGCTTGAAGAATGGGGGGTGGGTGACCCTGCTGAAACCCGTGGTGGCCTGCGCCCTGAAGGGCCCAAGCCCGAAGCGCCCACGCGTGCGGTCACCTTGCTACAGCGTAAATCCGAGAAGCTTGGCAAACGGCTTGGCAAGACAACCGGCTGGATTCACCGGGCCGGGCTGCAGATGAAGAATGTGCAGATGATTGGCGGTGTGAATTATGAACGTATTGATGCAGATGGTTTGCATGTCAGCCATGGCGAGGCGCGCGAAAACCCTAAGCTGATCGCGGCAGATACAATTGTTCTTTGCGCTGGTCAGGTCCCTGAAAAGGGTCTGGCTGAGACCCTAACACAGGCAGGATGCACGGTGCATGTCATTGGCGGTGCGGATGTTGCGGCCGAATTGGACGCAAAGCGCGCCATCGACCAAGGGACCCGTCTGGCGGCCCAATTATAGCGGAAAACTGCCAAAAGAGCGGCAGACATCCGCCAGTTTGCTGTTTCCTCATCGGCATCAAACCGATTCATACCCCGGTATTGTCAGGGCTTGGTCCCATTCCTGCCCGAATTGGCGGTCTATAAGCATCTAACTCTAGTAAAGAATTGGAATGTTCGTATGGATCGTCTGACGGAAATGGAGGCCTTTGCCACGGTTGTCGATCAAGGTGGTTTCACAGACGCTGCCAAGAAGATGGGCATCTCCAAATCTGCTGTGTCGAAACATGTCTCGTCGCTTGAAGCGCGCCTTGGCGCCCGGCTTTTGAACCGGACAACCCGCCGCGTGAGCCCGACCGAGATTGGTCTGGCCTATTACGACCGTGCCCGCCGCGTGTTGAATGATGCTGGCGAAGCGGACGCGCTGGTCACATCGATGCAATCGGCCCCATCGGGCCTTCTGCGTATCAGTGTTGCTACCGATTTTGGGGTAAACCATCTATCCCCGGTATTGGGTGAGTTCCTAAGCGAATTCCCAGATATCACCGTCAATATGGTGCTGAATAACCGCTATGTTGAGCTGATTTCAGAAGGGTTTGACATGGCCGTGCGCATCGGTGAGCTGGAAGACAGCACCTTGCGCGCCCGTAAACTGACCGAGACCACAAAGCGCATGATCGCGAGCCCTGCCTATTTTCAGCAATATGGCCGCCCCGAAAAGATCGATGATCTGAACGAACATAAGCTGCTGCACTACTCCAATCAGGCGAATTCGGCTGTATGGAAACTGACCGCCCCATCGGGTGAAAAGCGTCAGGTCCGTACCGCTGGTTGGCTGACCGTCAATGATGGCCAGTCTTTGTTGAACGCTTGTATCGGTGGGCTGGGCATCGCTTATCTGCCAAGCTTTCTCTATGCGGATGCGATGCGCCAAGGTCTTGTGGAAGAGGCTATTCCCGATCTTCCGATGGAGACCCAAGGTATCTATGCAGTCTATCCGCCGGGCCGCTTTACGCAGCCCAAGGTCCGCGCCTTCATTGATTTTCTTGTCCAAGCCTTTGCCGATAAAGGCCCCGATATCTGGTAATTTTCCCTGGGTGTGTGATTATCCCAAACTGGCGCGGCCTTCACAGGCCGCGCTTTTTTCTTTTCCGTTAAGGGGGCAGCAACACTCACAGCCTATACGCGTAGAGGGGGAAGGGTGCGCAAGTGAAGGCTATCATCAATATTCTCGAGCCCCGCTCGTTGGGCGATGTAATCATTCGATTGGTTGTGTTCATTGCTTTGTTCGCACTGGCGAATTTGGTTTTTTTGGAATTTTTTGATCCACCACAATCCCGTCAATTGCCTGAAGCGCTGGTGCATGCGGCCTTTGTTGGTGGCCCGTTTGTTTTGGTGTTCTTCGCGCTTGCGCTGTATCAACGCGCTTTGATTCACCACTTTCGTGACCTGGCCCGCAAGGATGGGCTGACGGGTGTGAACAATCGTGACAGTTTCCTGGCGGCAGCAGCTGATCGGTTGGAAAGCTCGGTTGGTGGTGTTGTGCTCTTGCTGGATGCGGATCACTTTAAGCAGGTCAATGACCAGCACGGCCACCAGACCGGCGATAATTGTCTGCAGGTCATTGCCGAAACCTTGCACTATAATTTGCGAGGTGCCGATGTGATTGGCCGTATCGGTGGTGAGGAATTTGCCGTTTTTTTGGATTACACAATGACCCGCCAAGCCAAGATTATTGCAGAGCGTCTGACCAAGCCAATCCCGTTTGAATCCGCTGTAACCGGCGAAACGCTGACGATTACCATGTCAATTGGCGCAGTTGAGGTTGAACCTGGTTTGACCGTAGATGCGTTGCTGGCCCGGGCTGATGAGGCGCTGTATCACGCTAAGGCATCAGGACGGGCTTGCATGTCTGTCTGGTCCGAGATTCAGGCGGAAAAACAAAGTCTGCCCGCGGCGGGATAGGCTGTTGCTGGCGTGTTTTCCAAAAGCCGGGCTACTCTGTCGATGTGATAATTACCTCAACCCGCCTGTTGGCATCGCGGCCTTCCTCGGTCTGGTTATTGGCGATAGGGGACAGGTAGCCCATGCCTTCGGCCTCAAGCTGGCGCCGGGGCACCGCATAATCGCTGACCAGCCGTTCCAGCACTGAACCTGCACGCTGTTTTGACAGGGCAATGTTCCCGGCAAGCGATCCGGCGGAATCAGTATGTCCGACCAATGCCACCGTAAGCTCAGGATTATCGACCAACACATCAGCCAGTGCCTGTAGCGAGGCAAAATCAGTTTCTGCCAATTGGGCTGAACCGGTCGCGAAGGTCAGATCCGATAGAATCGCGTGACCGTTCTGTTCCAGTTGATCCGCCAGATTCGGGGCCTCGGGGTCTTCATCGGTGGCACGCAGGGCGGGGGCGGACGCGGTTACAAGCGGTTCTGTTTCCTCTTCCTGTACCGGGCCCACATGCGTGACTTGCACAAAGCCTGCCTGCGCGGTGCGGCTGACAAATAACGTGACATATTCCGGCCCATCCACCCCGCTGCGTTCGGCGGCCAGAAACCGGAAATCGCCGATATTGATTTGCATGTCCGGGGGCGGCAGCGTTTGCGTGCCAAAGCGGAAATCAAATCCGCCGCATTCTTCGGTCTGGCAATCAAGAAGGATCCGAAACCGATCATTGCGAAGCTGTTCGCGCAAGGGCCGCAAGAGCTGCAATGTTGTCAGGGATGCTGCATCAATCCGCCAGGCTTGCTGGGTCATGGCCCCTTCAACCGACCGGACCGGGACGGTTTGCCCGTCCCAGATGGCGATGGGCATCGCATAGCTGTCCAGCGGGCTTTCGACCGCGGCCTGCAAAGATGCATTGCTTGGAAAATCAAGGGTCTGCGCCTCAATCGCGCCGGCCAGGAACCAAAATAGAACCGCGCTTGTTCGGATCATCGTGATTGGGCGTGATAGTCTTCATTGGGCCGCATATCGGTGGCCGATGCGATCCGATTGCTCATGTTATAAAAGCCCGTTACCGCCGCGATGTCCCAGATATCCCGGTCCGAAAATCCAACTTGGCGCAAGGCGTCCCGGTCTTTTTCGGACACTGTGGCGCTGGCTGTTGTGACCTGTTCGGCGAATGCCAGCATCGCCTTTTGGCGTGCATCCAGCGGAGCCACGCGCCAATTCATCACCAGCATTTCACCCAGTTGCGGATCACCTGACAGCTGCCGCACCGCCGCCCCATGCGCGGTGAGGCAATAGTAGCATTTATTGATTGATGACACTGTGACTGCGATCATTTCGCGTTCCAGTTTGGACAGCCCCGAAGCGGCCAGCATCACATCATTATAAAGCGCTGTGAACGCGTTCAGCTTGTCAATATCAAACGCATAAGCCTGCAGCACATTCGGGATCAGACCCAGCTTGTCCTGACAGATATCAAAATATTTCTGCGTCTCTTCCGGCAAAGGGTCGACCATCGGCAGGTCAAGTGCAGTCGGTTGGTCAGTCAAGATATCACTCCGGCAGGATCCGATAGTGATACTGTCCCACAAGCGTCATCCCAAGGGAAGTGTATAGCGCGTTCGCGGCGTCATTGGCGCGGGTTGTCACCAAGGTCAGGTAAGCGGCCCCCTGCGCCTGCGCCCAAAATGCAGCGGCCCGTGTCATATGCGCGGCCAGACCCTGTCTGCGATGTTCTTTTGCGACCTCAAGCGCGTGGATCATCGCGCAATCTGCAGCCATACCCACATAGACGGTCCCGGCAGGCTGGTCGTTCAACCGGCCAAGCAAGGTAGTTTTGGGGTGTCGCGCGCGATCCATAACATCGATGCGCCCTTTGTTGATGCCGCCTGCCGCCCAAACTTCGGTCTGGATGGCGAGGGGCGGCCAGACCTCAAACGTGGTCACGGGGGGCGGCCTGCTTGTTGCGATCTGCCCGATGGGCGCGGCATACATGTTGACCGGGTCTTTGATTTGATAGCCCCGCGCCGCCAGCAATGCGTCCAGCGTTTCTTCGCCTTCGCGGATCATAAAAAGCGGGGACTGCCCGGCCTCGCGCATTGAGGCTTCGGCCTCGGGGATGTCGGCATCTGTAAAGGGTGCTTCGGCGGTTGCGGCGCTGACCCGGCTGCTGCCGCTGTCATCCATGCGTACCGTCCAAGGGCCAAGCGCCTGTTTCGCTGCGGCAGGCCACGTCCCATCGATTACCGCATAGAGTTTTTTCGCAGAGGGGAGAGTCACGTTGCAAATATCTCGGATAAGGTTTCCATCGCGCGGTCGAGCCGATCAGCATCTGTGCCACGCACCACGATATTGGCACCGTAAACCCCATCTTTCTGGAAAGGATAGGACCCGACCGACAAATCACTGTGGTTTTGCGCAAAAACGCCCAACGGACCGGCGATATCGCCCTCGCCCCGCGTCACCCGCAAGCTGCGTGATATCAGCGGCGCCCCCCCGACAAGTGTGGGTAGTACTGTCGCTACCATCGCCTGAAAGACTGATGGTACCCCGGCCATCACATGCACATTTTCCAGCTTAAAGCCCGGCGCGATGCTGACAGGATTATCAATCAAGCTGGCCCCATCGGGGATCCGGGCCATGCGCAGCCGCGCGCTGTTCAGTTCCATGCCGTTGCGGTCGTAATGGGCTCGCAGCAACGCACGCGCATCATCGCGGACATCAATGCTGGTCCCAAAAGCCTCGGCGATGCAATCGGCTGTGATGTCATCATGGGTTGGTCCGATCCCGCCACTGGTGAAAACATGGTCGAACCCGGCTGACAGCGCCTTGACTGCCCCGACAATGGCCGGGGCGTCATCGCTGACAACGCGCACTTCTTTCAGATCGATCCCGATCTCGGTCAGCGCACCGGCTAGATGGTGCATATTGGCGTCTTTGGTGCGACCCGAAAGGATCTCATCCCCGATCACAAGCATCGCGGCGGTGGGATTCGGCATGGTATTCTCCTGTATCGCGACACAGGTTATAGGGCGCGTATGGAATTTGCCACGCCCCTTATCCCCGCCCGCCTGATCCGCCGCTACAAACGGTTTCTTGCTGATATCAAACTGGACGATGGGCGCGAGGTGACAGCCCATTGCGCAAACCCCGGATCGATGATGGGCCTTGCCGCCCCCGACACGAAAATTTGGGTTGAGCCGAATGACGACCCCAAGAAGAAGTTAAAATATGGCTGGCGTCTGGTTGATCATGAGAATGGCCATTTCACTGGTGTTGATACGTCTGTGCCCAATAAGGCGCTAAAGGCGGCATTGCTGGCCCATGAAGTTCCGGGGCTACCGCCATATGATATGGTCCGCTCTGAGGTGAAATATGGTGAAAGCAGCCGCATTGATTTTCTGCTCAGCGGTGATGGCCCTGACACTTATGTTGAGGTCAAAAGTGTGACCCTATCCCGCCAACAGGGCCTTGCCGCATTCCCCGATAGCGTGACAGCGCGCGGCGCCAAGCATTTGGCTGAGCTGTCGCGTATGGTTGCTGAGGGCCATCGCGCAATCATGTTTTATCTGGTCCAGCGTACCGATTGTCAGGAAATGACCCTCGCTGCTGATATTGATCCAACCTATGCCAAAGCCTTTGCACAGGCCCGTGCCGCTGGTGTGACCGTCATGGCGCATGGATGCAAGATTTCCCCGCAGGCGATCACATTGGCTGGTGCCACCCCAGTGCAGGTCTAGGGCCAGGACCCATTCATCTTGCCCCGTCAGTTTACCAGATTTTTTCTCTGACAAGAAGCATCTGCGCAGGAATAGTGGTTCTATTTCAAGCAGATGTGCCGCAGATCAGAGGGAGTTTGCGCCGGAACAGAAAATGTCCGGGGGACATTTTCAGGCGCGAACGGGCGGAGCCCTGGGCAAACCCGAAGGGCGACGATTTCACTTCATCTCAGCGGCGCAAACCACTGATATTTCGTGAAATCGCCGCTGACGGTGTAAGATGAATGGGTCCTGGCCCTAGAACTTGTGCCTGATTTCACTTATGTGCCGGGTAACGGATAAAGGACGATCTACGTGGAAACGAAAAAAGGTCATCTGACCAAAGACGGTATTCGCATTTACGAACCAGCGGACTTTGCGGGCATGGCCAAGGCCGGCGCGCTTGCTGCGCAGATTTTGGACGATATCGCCGCGCATGTGCTGCCCGGCCAAACCACGGGTGAGATCGATCGCATCATCACCCAGATGGTGGATGCGTCCGGTGCGACCTCGGCCACGATTGGCTATAAGGGCTATCAGCATGCCAGCTGCATTTCGGTCAATCACGTCGTTTGCCATGGTATTCCGGGCGATAAGACGCTGAAGGATGGCGACATCCTGAATATTGACGTCACTGTCATTCTTGATGGTTGGTTTGGTGACACCAGCCGGATGTATGTTGCGGGAAAGATGCCGCGCAAAGCAGAACGTCTGGTGCAGGTCACGCATGATGCCCTGATGAAAGGGATCGAGGCCGCCAAACCAGGCAACACGTTTGGGGATATCGGGCATGCCATTCAGACCTATGCCGAAAGCAACCGCATGTCTGTTGTCCGCGATTTCTGCGGGCATGGGCTGGGCCGGGTTTTTCATGCGCCGCCGAATGTGTTGCACTATGGCCGTCCGGGCACTGGCGCCGTACTTGAAGAGGGTATGTTCTTTACCATCGAGCCGATGATCAATCTGGGCCGCCCGGACACCAAAGTGCTTGCCGATGACTGGACTGCGGTCACCCGTGATAAATCCCTGTCAGCCCAGTTTGAGCATTCCATCGGGATCACAGCTGATGGGTGTCAGATCTTTACATTGTCCCCAGCGGGTAAATTCCATCCGACATATGCCTAAAAACAAGGGCTTGCCCTTTGTTTTTGCGAATGACTTGCAACTGGGGGCAAAAACCCCCATATAGGGGTTGTCGCTAGCGGTGACACTTCCCCTACATGATCAAAAGAAGGATGCACCACATGCACCTGATGAAATCTGCCGCTTTGCTGGCCATGCTTGGCCTGACTGCAACTTCCGCTACTGCCCAAGAGGTGACACTGCGTTTCCAGCATTTTGTGTCCCCGGCCAGTGCCAATCCGACCTATTTCATGCAGCCCTGGGCTGATGCGATCGAAGAGCAATCAGAAGGCCGCATCAAGGTCGAGCTGTATCCATTTATGCAATTGGGTGGCGCGGCCCCCAACCAGTTTGACCTGATCCGCGATGGCGCGATTGATGGCGGCTGGGTCATTCCGGGCTATCAACCAAACCGCTTCCCCGAAGCTGAGGCGATGGAGCTGCCCTTCATGACCACAAAATCGGCCGAGGAAGCATCTGCCGCCGCATGGAGCTTTACGCAAGACTATCTGATGGATGACTTCGCCGATGTGCACGTCATTGCCGCCCATATGCATGGCCCTGGCATTGTCCATAAACGCGGCGATTCCATTGCAACGGTTGAGGATTTCGCCGGCCTGAAACTGCGCGGCCCGTCCCGCCCAGCCACCTTGCTGCTGGAAGAGCTCGGCGCAACCCCGATTGGGATGCCCGTGCCGCAATTCCCCGAGGCCCTGTCGAAAGGTGTGGTCGATGGCGGTGTGATTACATGGGAGATGTCCCCATCCCTGAAACTGAATGAGCTGACTGACAGCCATACAGATGTCGCCGGTGACCGCGCGCTTTATAATCTTTATTTCATCTGGGCGATGAACAAGGATGTTTATGAAGGCATGCCAGAGGATCTGCGCGCTATCATTGATGCTAATTCAGGGATGATGGCCAGCCGCTGGGCCGGGCGTGCCCATGATACCGGCGATGTCGTTGGCCGTGATCTGATGGCTGCTGATGGCAATGAAATTGCACAGTTGACCGAAGAAGAGACCGCCCGCATTCAGGAACTGGGCGCTGTGGTCACTGCGGACTGGATTGCCGAGATGGACGCCAAAGGCTTTGACGGTGCCGCGCTGGTAGAAGCCGCACAAGAGGCGGTGACCGCAAATATCGGCACAGATCAGTAAAGTCTTTTGAAAACAAATCCTCGGCGGCCTGCCGCCGGGGGTTTTCGGCCCGATCAGGTAATCCGGGCCACCACGTAATCGGCCAGATCAATCAACATCGTCCGCAGCGGATGATCGGGGCAACGTTCCAAGGCCGCTTTGGCCTTTTCTGCCCATGCGATAGCATCTTGCCTGGTGCTTTCCATCGCCTCGTATTTCGCCAAAAGCGTGATGGCTTGATCAAGATCGCCATCTTCCTGCTTGCCCTTCTGGATTGTCCGTACCCAGAACGCCTTTTCCGTCTCATCTGCTTGCGCCACGGCCCGGATCACGGGCAGCGTCAGTTTGCGTTCCCGGAAATCATCGCCGACATTCTTGCCCGTGGCCGATGTGCCGCCGTAATCCAGCAGATCATCGACAATCTGAAAAGCGATCCCCAGCGCATCGCCATAATCATAAAGCGCCTGTTTGGTGGCGGCGTCTTGCTCCGCAATTTCGCCGCCAACCTCCATCGCGGCAGAAAAGAGCGCGGCGGTTTTGCCTCTCACGATCTGGATATAGGTTTCTTCGGTGGTGGCCAGATCACTGGCGGCGGTCAGCTGTAATACTTCGCCTTCGGCGATGGTTGCTGACGCATTTGCCAGGATATCGAGCACGCGGATCGATCCGGTTTCCACCATCAGCTGGAAGGATCGCGCAAAAAGGTAATCGCCCACCAATACGCTTGAGGTATTGTCCCATAAAAGATTCGCTGTCGGTCTGCCGCGGCGCTGGCTGCTTTCGTCCACGACATCATCATGTAGCAAGGTCGCGGTGTGGATAAACTCAACCGTGGCCGCCAGATGCACGTGATAGGGGCCTTCATAGCCGCAAAGCCGTGCCGCCGCGAGCGTCAGCATGGGGCGTAGCCGTTTGCCGCCTGCCTCAACCAGATGTGCGGTAACCTCGGGGATGCGCGGCGCATGTTCCGACGCCATCCGCGCCCGGATCATATCATTCACCGCATTCAGATCATCTGCCAAAAACGCGGCAAGTTGTTCGTGCGGTTTGGTGGCAGCAGCATCAAGGCTCATGCAAGTTTCCGTCATGTGAATAGACAAGGGGCCTGCCCCGTCTTAGGTCTGCAGTATGAAAGAGCTTTTGCGCACCAACGACCCGACGATCATCGCCTTTGCAACCGCCCTGTTGGACAGCGAGGGTATAGACTGGTTCACCTTCGACGTAAATATGAGCGTCCTCGAGGGCAGCATAGGCATAATGCCGCGCCGGTTGATGGTTTTGGACCGGGATCTGTTCATGGCCGAGGCCGTCATGCGCGACGGCGAGATTGATTTAGGCCGTGACTGAAGAATTTTCATGTGACGATTTTTTAGGGGGACGTGTCCGCGCGTTTCAGCCCCGTCGGGGATACCGTGCAGGGGTTGATCCTGTGTTATTGGCGGCGTCCATTGACGCGCGCCCAGGTCAATCGATCTTAGAATTAGGTTGCGGCGTTGGGGTTGCGTCACTGTGTTTGGCCAACCGCGTTCCTGGCGTGTCTGTCACCGGGGTCGAAATGCAGCCCGTATATGCCGCTCTTGCTATGCTGAACGCCAAAGAAAACAATGCGGCGTTCCACGTGGTTGAAGCTGATTTGCGCAAGCTGCCCCATGAACTGCGACAGCGGCGGTTTGATCATGTGATGATGAACCCTCCGTATTTTGACCGTACGGCAGGCACTAAGTCTAAAGACACGGGGCGCGATGTCGCACTTGGCGGTGATACCCCGCTGGCTGACTGGCTGGACATCGGCATACGGCGGCTTGGGCCACGGGCCTACCTAAGCCTGATCCAGCGGACCGAGCGACTACCTGAAGTTTTGGCCGCGCTGGATGGGCGGCTTGGGTCGATCGTTGTCAAACCGATTGCAGGCCGTGAAGAGCGCGCGCCCGAGCTGTTTTTGCTGCGCGCGCGTCAGGAAGGCCGCGCGGCGTTTCAGATGGCCCCGACACTGGTGATGCATGAAGGTGCGACCCATCAGGGTGACAAGGAAAGTTATACCCCGTTGGTGACCCGCATTTTGCGGAGCGGTGCAGAATTACCCGTCACGTCTTAATCTTTTGGCAATATCTGTCTCAGAACCTCTGGCGTAGGTGATTGCTGCCACGCAGCGTGACATGGGCGATCATCTGTGTTGAACTAGACCTATTCACAAACCAGAGGAGCACGATCATGAGCTTGAGTTCACATTTGCAGGAACTGAAGAAGAAGCACCAATCCCTCTCTGACTCTGTTGAAAGCCTCCAACGTAGCCCTGCGACTGACGATCTCGAAATAGCGAAATTGAAGAAAAAGAAGCTAATGATCAAAGAAGAGATCACGCGGCTGAGCGCACATTAACGTCACAACTGGCGCTGGCGCGATGCGCCGGTGCCTATTTACCCAACGTTGCGCAATGCACCATCCGGCGCCCTTTTTCAAAGGCTTGCACAGCGGCAACCTCTTCCATGATCCAGGCCCGAAACGCGCTGATATGCGGTCTATCTTCCTGACCTTTGGGGCAGACGAAGCGGAATTGGCCATCAGCGATCAATCCCAAATCAAACGGGGCAACGAGACGTCCCGATTCTAGCGCGCGGGTCGCCAATGTGATCCGCCCAAGGACAACGCCAGCCCCTGATATCGCGGCATCCAGCGCATGATCGGCCTGGGAAAACCGCAGCCCGTGTTCGGTATCAATATCGACCCCTTCCGCCCGGCACCATGAAGGCCAATCCCAGTTCATCTTCAAAAACGCGATGGAATCGTCATGGATCAATGTCACCTCTGCCAGGTCGGCGGGTGTCTTGATCGTGCGGGCCAATTCCGGCGTCATCATGGGCGTGGCCCATTCCTGATTGAGCGGTTCCGCAAAGACATTTGGGTCCACGTCGATCCCGAAACGGATCGCCACATCGACCTCATCCCTGTCAAAATCGGCCACCCTCAGGCTGGCATTAAACCGCAGTTCAATTTCGGGATGGGCTTGCGCGAATTTATACAGGCGCGGGGCGAGCCATTTTGACGTAAAGGCGGGCCCGGCGGTGACGGTCAAAACACCGCTATCATTCAACCGTTTTGTATTGCGCCATGCGGCTGACAGGGTCGCAAAAGCGTCTGCTGTGCCAGGGGCAAGCATGCGCCCCGCTTCGGTCAGCTCAACCGCGCGGTTGAGGCGGCGGAAGACGGGGATACCCAAATCAGCCTCTAATGCTTTGATCTGATAGGATAATGCAGCAGGTGTTACGTTGAGTTCTGCCGCAGCTTTGGCGAAAGACATATGTCGCGCGGCAGCTTCAAAAGCGCGAAGAGCGGTGAGTGGCGGTAACCTATCATTCATAATTCAGTTTAATACAGCTTAATTGAACCTATAGGAAGTCTCGTTTGTCACCAAGTTTTCTAAGGGTCATATTAAGTGCATCAGATCAGCCGCATCAGTAGGATTGAACCCATGTTCGAGACGACAACACATAAAGAAATTCGTTCTGGCATTGAACGGGCACATAAAGAACGTGCGAAAGCCGTCCGTGCTGCCTTTCGCTGGATCAGTGGACGCCGCCACTAAACTATTCGCTACGGACGCCCTGCCAGGCATCCGAACGGAAAAGGGCCGCGTCTGATCAGCGCGGCCCTTGCTATTTTCTGTGAAGGCTCTCTAGGCGAGGTATTGACCGCCATTCGCCGACAAGGTCGAGCCGGTGACAAAACCAGCGTCATCGGAGACTAGGAACAGAACCGCCCGCGCGATTTCTGCGGCTTCGCCCAAACGTCCGACAGGAATTTGCGGCAGGATCACCTCGTTCATCACTTTTTCGGGAATCGTGCTCATCATCTCGGTATTAATGTAGCCGGGCGCTACGATATTCACCGTGATGCCCGCCCGCGCACCTTCTTGGGCAAGTGATTTGGTGAACCCGATGTCGCCTGCTTTGGTCGCAGCATAGTTTGCCTGCGCGAATTGCCCTTTTTGGCCATTGATTGAGCTGATCGTGACGATCCGCCCGAATTTGCGTTCGCGCATCCCGCCCCAGACATTATGGGTCATGTTGAACACGCCGTTCAGGTTCGTGTCGATGCATTCATGCCATTGTTGGGGCGTCATCTTGTGAAAGGGCGCATCCCGGGTGATGCCTGCGTTGTTGATCAGGATCTCGACCGGGCCCAAATCCGCCTCGATCTGTTTGACCCCCGCAGTGCAGGAGTCATAGTCGGCGACATTCCATTTATAGGTTTTGATCCCCGTTTCCGCAGTAAAGGCGGCGGCCTTTTCGTCATTGCCCGCATAAGTGGCCGCGACGGAATAGCCCGCCTGTTGCAATGCCGTTGAAATGGCTGCGCCAATACCACGCGAGCCGCCCGTGACGAGTGCGACACGTCCCATAGTTTTCTCCTCCAGGTTGGTTGTTTTTTATGTTGGGCGACGCGCATGGGCGCCGCCGTAACTGAGATCAGGGACGCTCAACGCAGAGCGCGACCCCCATGCCACCCCCGATGCAGAGCGTGGCAAGGCCTTTCTTGGCATCGCGGCGCTTCATCTCAAAAAGCAGGGTGTTTAGAACGCGGCACCCGGATGCGCCGATCGGGTGCCCAATCGCGATGGCCCCGCCATTCACATTCACGATTTCAGGGTTCCACCCCATGTCCTTGTTCACGGCGCAGGCCTGGGCTGCAAAGGCTTCGTTGGCTTCAACCAGATCAAGGTCGTCGACGGACCAGCCCGCTTTGTCCAGCGCTTTGCGCGATGCGTAGATTGGCCCAACGCCCATGACAGATGGATCAAGCCCGGCCGTTGCATAGGATGCGATCCGCGCGAGCGGCTCAATCCCGCGTTTTTCGGCATTTTCAGCACTCATCAACAGGGTTGCAGCCGCACCATCATTCAGCCCCGAGGCATTGGCCGCCGTCACAGACCCATCTTTTGCAAAAGCGGGGCGTAGTTTTTGCATCGCCTCAATCGTGGCGCCGTGGCGGATATATTCATCCTTATCGACGATGATATCGCCTTTGCGTGTCTTCACGGTGAAGGCAGCAATTTCATCATCGAATTTCCCAGCCTTTTGCGCGGCTTCGGCCTTGTTTTGGGATGCAACGGCGAATTCATCCTGCTGATCACGGCTGATTTGCCATTTTTCTGCGACGTTTTCGGCCGTTTGACCCATGTGATAGTTGTTGAAAGCGTCCCATAGGCCGTCGCGGATCATGGTGTCGATATATTTCATATCGCCCATCTTTTGCCCGGCGCGCAAAGCGGCGGCATGGGGGCTGAGCGTCATGTTTTCCTGGCCGCCCGCAGCCACGATATCTGCATCACCCAATTGGATATGCTGTGCTCCCAAAGCCACTGCCCGGAGGCCGGAGCCGCAGACCTGGTTGATGCCCCAGGCCGCAGATTCTTGTGGCAGACCTGCATTGATATGTGCCTGACGCGCCGGGTTTTGCCCCTGCGCAGCTGTCAGGACCTGACCCAGTATTGTTTCGCTGACTTCGGACTTGTCGATGCCTGCGCGTGCGACAACAGCTTCGAGTACCGCAGTACCCAGATCATGGGCGGGCGTGTTTGCAAATGCCCCGCCAAAGCTGCCCACGGCGGTACGGGCGGCTGATGCGATAACAACATTGGTCATGGATTGATCCCTCTCAGATTGGCGTTCTGGACGGAACGGTGCCAGCTGCACGTATCAGGTGCAAGACAGCCTCCCTCTGTCCTTCGCCGACCTGCTTAGGGCTTAAGTTGACGCAGGGCAAATCAAATCCCGTCTATACGCGTCATGTCATGGGCTTAGAGTTCGAACCGCGGGACGCCGTAGAGATACCCCTGCAGGCAATCGATCCCGATATTCTTAAGAAACGCGGCCTCGGCTTCGGATTCGACCCCATCGGCGATCGCAAACATTTCGAATTGATGGGCGACCGTAATCAGCGCCTCGGCCAAAACCTGGTTATCGGGGTCCTGATCGATCCCTTTGACAAAGCTTTTGTCCACTTTCACAAGATCAAAAAAGAAGTCCTTCAGGTGCCGGAAGGCGGTAAAGCCCGCGCCGAAACCGTCCAATGCAAAAGCCACGCCCTTGGGTTGCATTTCGGCCATGAACCGAATCACGTTTTCATGCAGCACCATCGCAGATGTTTCACTAATCTCAAAAATCAGCCGGTCCCCAAGGTTGGCCCGGTCCATCAATCCCCGATCCAAGATGCGCCGCCATTCCCCATCGCCTATGGAACGGGCGGAAAGATTGACGGATAGACGCAGGCTGGGGTTTTGTCGCAGCTTGTGCAGCGCCAAATCCAATGTCACGCAGTCAATCTGCCGGCCAAGCTGGGTTTCTTCAATCAAGGGCATGAAATGGGAGGCTGGAATAACCCGCCCGGCTTCGTCCAAAAGCCGCACCAACCCTTCGTAAAAAGCCACATGAGGCTTTGCATCGGCGGTGATGATTGGATGGTATGCCAGCTTCGCGCGACCAGCAGCCAATGCATCGCGCACCAAATCCAACACGTCCGCGTCCCGGCTGGCCATTGCATAATGTAGCGGGTCGGCGAGCGCCTGATCTTCGATTTCGGCACGGCTAAGCGTGGCGTTTTGCATCGCAAGGCTCCATACTGATCCCAGCAATTTGGCCGATGGCCCCTAACATCCGATTAAGAACTGCCAATGAAAACACGTTGTCCCTGGGCTGGCCCCGAGCAGATTTACATCGAATACCACGATACCGAATGGGGCGTTCCTGAATATGACAGCCGGGCGCTTTGGGAAAAGCTGATCCTCGATGGGTTTCAGGCCGGGCTGAGCTGGATCACGATTCTGAAGAAACGCGAAAATTTTCGCGCTGCTTTTGCGGGGTTTGACCCGCATATCATTGCCGATTGGGGCGAGGATGACGTGACCCGCTTGCTGGGCGATCCTGGCATTATCCGTCATCGCGGCAAGATCGAGGCCACGATCACCAATGCCCGCGCGTGGTGCGCGATTGACGCGGATCGAGGCTTTGACAATTTTCTGTGGAACTATGTTGATGGCCAGCCGCTGCAAACGACAGCGTCCCGGCGCGAGGATATCCCGACCCAGTCCCCTTTAAGCACCCAGATATCCAAAGATCTGAAAAAGGCCGGGTTCAAGTTTTGTGGGCCGACAATCGTTTATGCGTTCATGGAGGCGACGGGCCTTTTCAACAATCATCTGACCACTTGTTTTCGGCATGAAGAATGCGCGGCGTTGGCAAAAAGGCCCTAGCGCCTCGATCACATCGGTTTTCGATCTTTGATATCCGCCTGATCCACCACATTCCAATCGAGCCCCTTGGTCCGGAACATGCGTTTGCCCCGATTTGGATAGTCCACAATATCGGTATCTTCGCGTCCGCCCACGACGATGCAGCGCATGGTGTCTGGTCCGGTGTTGGTTAGGGAATGTGGCAGGCCGCCCTTGCGATAGCCCAGAAAATCACCGGCGGAGACTTTGAAACTATCCTCGCCGACCGTTGCGATGCCTTCGCCGGACAGGACATAAAGGCATTCATCCTCGCGGTAATGGAAATGCGGCTCGGTGCTATCGCGCCCCGGGGCTAATTCCATGATGTGAAAGCCAAATCCGGTAAGCCCTGTCAAATCGCCCAGCGATTTGTTCACGCATTGCGCATTCGGGTTCAGGAAATGCTCCTTTGCGGTGCCTTCCAGCTGCGCGATCTCGTCGGCCTTTATCAAATAGCGATCATTTGCCATTGGCCTGCCCCTTTTTACCAGCGTTTCAGCGCATCTTCATCGGCGTCCTTTGCGGCCACCCAGTCGGCGCCGGAGGTCGTGATTTCTTTCTTCCAAAAAGGCGCTCTGGATTTGAGGTAATCCATCAGAAAATCGGCCGCCTCAAAGGCTGCGGCGCGGTGGGCTGCTGCGGTGGCCACCATCATGATTGGGGCACCTGGTTTCAGGGCGCCGTAGCGGTGGATTACCAGACAATCGGCCAAGGCCCAGCGATCAACAGCCTCTTGCGCAATTTTGGTAATCGCCGATTGGGTCATGCCGGGGTAATGTTCAATCAGCATTTCCTGCAAGTTACCGTATGTATCGCGTACAACACCTGTAAAGCTGACGACGGCCCCGACATCGCTGCGGCCCGTGGCAAAGCTGTTCAGCTCTGTCCCGGCATCAAATGGTTCTGACTGGACCCGGACCTGCATCACCCCCCGTCATTGGCGGAAAGAAGGCCACTTCGCGTACATTCGCGAGCGGCGCATCGAAATCGGAAAGTTCCTGATCCAGCGCCACCCGCAAAGCGCTGATATCGGCAAAGGCTGCAGCATAGCGATCTTCGCGCGCGATCAATTCGGCGATCAGGTCATTGACCGTGGCCGCATCGGTTTCGACCGTTTCCTGCGGGATGCCGATCCGTTCGCGGACCCAGGCGAAATACATGATGTTCATCCGGTATTATCCTTCAGATAAGGGGTCGCTTTGCGGAAATAATCGGCCCCGGTGACAAAGGTCAGCAAAGCTGCGATCCAAAGCATCCCAATCCCGCCCCAACCCGAGGCGAGCATTCCATAATATTTCCAGCGCAGACCCTGATAATCGGGGCCTGTTCCGTCAATCGCTTCTGTCACCATTTGCTGCGTCATGGCGAGCGATTGAATGCCAAAATAATGCTCAAACACGCCTGCTGCAAAGAGAAGGGCAATGGCAATCATCTGTGCGGTGGTTTTCCATTTGGCCAGGTTGGTGACCTTTAGGGTGCCGGCCGTATCGCCCAGAAATTCGCGCAGGCCTGAAACGAATACCTCGCGGAAAATGATGATCGTGGCGGGGGCCAGGATCAGGAAGTTCATGTTCGATTGGCTTGCGATCACAAAGAGCGCGATAATAACCATCGCTTTGTCCGCAATCGGATCAAGCATCGCCCCAAGCTTGGTTTCTTGCTTCCAGGCGCGGGCCAGATAGCCGTCCAGAAAGTCGGTCAAAGCGGCCCCGATGAAAAGCACCAGGGCAAACCAATCCGCCCAAGGCCGGGTGATAAAAAGAAACAAAAAGACCACAGCAGGCGCCGCGATCAGGCGCAGTATGGTCAGGATATTGGGTATATTCAGCGTCATGCCGCATGTCTACCGCGCTTGGCTGCGGGTGGCCATAACTGTTATCGGTGGGGGAGACGCGTCTACGGCGTTACGGCAGCGGACAATGCCTCAATCGATGTTGTCAGGGCCTCAAGATATGTTCCGTTTCCATCACTTTGTGCCATTGGCGGGAATATCACGCTTTGTAGTCCCAGTGCAGTGGCGGCATCTATAGCTGCCGCGGGTGGCTCTGCTTCCCAAAGAATGATTTTCGCGCCGGTCTTAGCCACCAGTGTTTCGAGATCGGCTAATTCGGTGTCCGAGGGTGCGGCGCCTGCTTCCCATTCAAGGGCGCTGATCGACAGGTCATAGCGATGTGCGAAATACTGATAGCGCGGGTGGGTCGCGATCATTGGGACGGTATTTGCACCTTCCAAAGCGACGGTCGCGGTCTCATCGAGCATTTCCAGATCGGCCCGTAGTGCGTCTAACCGGTCGTTTACCTCTGCCTGGGGGGCAATGCCGCGTGCGTTGATTGCGGCTGCAACCGCTTCGGCCTGCGCAATGGCCAGAACAGGATCAAGCCACGTGTAGGCGGCCAGCCCTTCATGCGAATGCTCACCTCCGTCGCCATGGCTATGGGTGATGCTTTCGGTCACGATGAACTGATCCTCAATGGCGGCAGAGGTCTGCACCACCCGCGATCTGGGCAGTGAAACCCGGTCAATCCAAGTCGCAAAACCTGCGCCGTTCAGCAAGATCAGGTCTGCCTCTTGGATCAGACTGATATCGGCGATGCCGGGGCGCCAGAAAGACGGATCAACGTCAGCGGGCACGGGAAAAAGCACATCGGCTGTATCGCCAAGCAAGCGTTCTGCGAAATACTGCAATGGGTAATTGACCGCGACAACGCGCGCGCGGTCTTGCGCGGCAGCCGACAGGGTGCTGCAAACCAGCAGCACAAATGCGAATAAGGATTTTGGCGCGGCCATTGTGTTTAGCTCCGGCAGTTGCGGGCGATATCGTCGGGTGTCAGGATCCAGTAATTGTCGTGACCGCCTGTATCAACCTCGATCACCAGCCCCTCTGAATGATCAACGCTGTCCAAAGGCAGGGTCGCGGTGCCATCCTGTTCCAACGGCAATGTGGTCAGCAGCGTATTGCCCGCATCAAGCACCCGTACATCGCCCTGTTGGGCGGGGTTGCCGTTGGAAAATTTCGCCTCAACCGTGACTGTTTCACAATCAACCGACGCAAAGACAACCAGCTGATGTGCCGCCGCCCCGATGGGGGCAACGACCATAGCGGCGGTCAGGGCGATGGCCCGGATCACTGACCCGTCCATTCTTCGAAATGCACCCAGATGACTGCGCCCAGCTCAACCGCTTTGTCAGCGCCATCTTGGGGCAGTGTGTAGTCGGCAGTGTTCAGGGCGGCAAAGCCCCACCAACCATGCGCGGGAGGCGCGTAAGTGAACACACCGTTCGCATCAGCCTTGACGGTTTGGGTGATCATCAATTCATCAGGGGCAGTCGCGCCTGCGGTATCGTTGAAAAATTCCACCTCGACTTCGGCATAGGGGACCGGTTCACCATCCATTTTTACGATGCCCTGGAAGACGTTATGTTCCCAAAGACCAAAGGGTTTGGATAGGGGCACGATCTCGGTTTTCAGGCCTAGTTCGGTGTCCCAACCTTCGTCGTCGCCATAGGCTGTGACGTAGGTTTTGGTGTAGTGAATGATGAACGCATCTTCGGCAGGTTCCCAATAGGGCTGCGGTTCCATCGCAAAGATATAAGTGCCGGGACGGTCCAGCGGATAATCTAAAGTGAAGCCTTGCTCATCCATCACGGTCGCGTCTTGCAGATCGCCCAGCAGGTCGGTGGTTGCGCCTTCATGCGTGACAGAGAAAGCGGCGGGCGTGTCCAGCATCATCCCGTCAACCTCAAACGGGTGGGAAAAGGACATGGTCAATCCAACGCTGCGCCCGTCTTCCTGGCTGATCATTGGATCTGTTGGAATGATCATGCCGTAATGGGCCATCACAGGCGTTGCCGCGATCAATGTCGCAAGCGACGCTGTCAGAATATGGGTTTTCATAGGGACTCCTGTTGTTTAGGCGCCAAGGGCGAGCAACCAACCAACCCAGCCTTCGGCGTTTTTAGATACAATTGCGGCTGCAACGGCCGCGATACCACTTGCGCATAACAGTAACGTAACTGTCTCAGCCGACAAGAGCCGCAGCACCATGCCGCGCCGCGCCCCGAGCTTCACAGCGGTGGCAATTTCGCGTGCGCGCAGCCGGTAGCTGAGGAAAACAGCAAGCGCAATTGCGGCAAGTGCGGCGATAGCGATGATCGCGGTGACAACGTCGAGCAGGGCTTTGATCCGGAAAATCCGGTCAACCAGCCCTTGGATCACGCCCGCAGGTTCGATCAATTGACTTGGGTTTTCTGTATCCAGATACCGCCCCTTCAAGATCGTTCCGGACCGTGTGTCATTGGGCACAACGATCACTGCAGAGGCCGGGAAATCATCCTGGCTGCCATGGAAATGAAAGCTGTCGATATTTTCCGGCGTGATCCGCTGGTATTGAACGACCGCCGCATTGGCGAGTGCTGCCGTGCCTGCGGCGACCTGATCGGCGGTCACCACGTCCTCATGCCCATGGCCGATACCCTGGATGACCCAGGCCGTTTTGATATCAACAAAGATAGCGGCATCATCGGGGGTGTTGGTTCGCGCCAAGACGCCAACAATGGGCATTTCCAGCGGGTAGACCCCATCAAGGTCAAACAGGTTTTCGGGGGCCGAAACCAACGTATCGCCCAAGCCTTTGCCTAGCGTTGCGGCCACATCAGCACCGATCACCGCATCACCCAAAAGCAACAGACCCCGCCCATCGGTGAACTCTAACGCCCGAAAATCAAAGTAATCCAGCGTTGTGCCGACAATTCTGAACCCGCTTGATGAAAAGGCCGTGTGCACAGGGATCGGGATGCCGAGCCCGCTATCCCAGACGGTCTCAACCTCGTGCATGGGGATCGGATCGGGCCGTTCTTCGGAAAAGTAAAGCGCAGCCATCGTCAGATCCAGCTGCGAGCCGCGACTGCCCAGCAGCAGCGGTGTTGCTTCGCCGCGTGCGACCAAAGCCCGTTCGCTGGTTGAAAGCAGGGTTTGCGTGGCGACGGGGACAAACAGGATCAGCGCTGTGACCAACACCAGAACAAGGCTGCGTGCCCAATGATAGCGCAGATAGGCAAAGGCCAGATAAAGAGCGTTCATGGCTGCCCCCCTTCGCGGAATTGCGCAAAGTCGAGCACCCTTTCAAAGCGCGGTAGCAGCTCATGATCATGGGTGACTGCCAGGACAGGCGCACCTGCAGCGGCGGCTTGCTCAAACAGCAGATCGAGAATGCGCGCCTTGCTATCGGGGTCCAGATTGCCGGTTGCCTCATCCGACAGGATCAGTTTGGGCTGCGTGACAAGCGCGCGGCAGATCGCCACCCGCTGCTGTTCGCCCTGGCTAAGTGCGGTTGGGTGTCGGTCAAGCTTATCCCCAATCCCGCAGGCTTGGGCCAGGCTTTGCGCCCGGTCGCGTGCGGCCTCATCCAGTTTCAGAGCAGATGTGATCCGGTAGGGGTAAAGGATGTTTTGCCGCGCATTCAGATAATCAAGCAGCGCGAAATCCTGGAACACAAATCCGATCTGGCTGGCCCGGAATTTCCGCCGGTCGGTTTCACCTAGGTTTGATACTTGGGTATCTGCGACAGTGATTTGCCCGCTATCGGGTGTCAGGATCCCCGCGATCAGGTTCAAAAGCGTTGTTTTGCCACTGCCGCTAGGGCCGACGACAGCCAGCCGTTCAGACTGGGCCAACGTAAATGCGGGGATGTTCAGCCGAAAGCCGCCAGCGCCATAGCCAAATGTCAGGTTCTCGATATGGATCATCAGTTGGTCTGCGGTGCTAGAAACGTTTCACCCGCAGCGTCGCGGTTCACGTCCAACAGGGCGAAGTCCGTAATCCGCCACGCCCCATCGATGGGTGCGACGGTCAAATCGGCGCTGTAGGTGTTACCGCGCACATGCAGATGTTCTGCATGTCCCACGGTTCCAATAACCTGCCAGGACGCATCCAACTGCAGGGATGATTGTTCGCGTGTGACGCTTGTATTTAACAGCTTGATTTCATGGATGGTCTGATCGGCCTCTTCCAGACCGCCGCCTGCCATGGCGCCGACGCGTTCAAGATACAGATATTCCAGCGCATCCCCATGGGTCACGCTGGCGAGCGTATCGTAGATCGCGTCTTCTTGTGTTTCTCCAAAGGCATCATAGACCACCAACAATAGTGCGGGGGTTAGCCGCCAGAATTCAGCACGCGCATCTTCGATGGTCAAAGGTGCAAGGCCCGGTGCGGCAAAGGTATCATCCTCTGAGATGCGCGGGCCGCCCGCGCCCAAAAGCAGTGCGCCGCCCGCGATCAGGGCGGTGACGCAAATAGCTGCAATAATGGATACGCGACCCATGCCAGAATCCCCAAAATCAGGCGAAGTGTTAGGTCGCAACCTGTGCCAGTTCGGCCGGGACTTCAAGGGTCAGGTCAACGGATCAATGCTTTGCTCGCAAGAACATGTAATCGATAGTCCTGTCTGAGCCCGCGCGCCCTGTTAGGCTACCTGTGTTTGTTGGGGCTTTGCCAATACGGGGGTTACTTCGAATGAAACGCAGTTGCGGCCTAATGCTTTTGCCTTGTACAGGGCCTGATCGGCGATCTCACGGAAGGCGGTGAAATTTGGTCTGCCGTCTGACCATACCGCGCCGATGCTGATTGATACATCTATGGCGACATTATCAGTCGTAATCGGCTTTTCATTGACGGCTGTAAGGCACCGTTCAGCTATATCGCGCGCGTGATCCTGTTTGACATCGTGAAGCACAATCAAAAACTCATCGCCGCTGATCCGGGATAGAATATCGTCGGGCCGGACGCAGCTGGACAGACGTGCGGCCACATCGACAAGAACCTGGTCGCCGCGAATGTGGCCGTGTTCATCATTGATGGATTTGAAGCGGTCGACATCGATACAAATCATGGTCTGACCTGAACAGCGCGTTCTTGGTGCCGGCAGGTTGGCAAACGCAGCGACGGCAGTGTTTCGGTTTACCAATTTGGTAAGCGGGTCAATAGTCGCCTGGCTTTCGAAATCACGCGCGATGTCGATGAGCCTTTGTTCACGCTCAATCAGAAAGCTTAGAAGTACTGCGCCAACGATATTGGCGATCAAAAGCGTGGGGCCGAGACCGATAAAGAAGTTTGCCCAGACCGCTGACGGTAGCAAGAAACCTACCAGAATATGTCCCGATATCATGGTGCCCAAGACCCCATATGCCAATATATTCTGGGCGATACGCGGACGTATGAAATGTGCCCAAATGACACCCATGCTGCCCGACACGAGCATCCCGTATACACCTATTGTCGCGCCCTCTCCGCCAATGGCGAGGCGTGTTGCAATGCCAAGGCCTAGCGCAATGCCCGCGCCAACAAAGCCAAAAAATGCACCAGCTATCCCGATAAAGAGGTTCCGTATGTCAACAATAATACCGTCAGCCAACGGCATCGGAGATAACATAGCAAAGCTTGCTTCCAACCCGAATAGGGCGCCCATGATCAGGTTCAAAATCCAAAGATCATTTATAGAACGCCGAAAAAGGCCGTAGGCATAAATGGTCATTATCGCCAACCCCAATGGCTGTACGACAAGCATGGTCTTTTCAAGCAAGGCTACCATCATGACTTTTGTCCTCCGATCAGGAGGAGAAGTAGAGCGTGAAGATAACGGCTTTGTTAACAGGAGGGTGTTTATGGGAAAACAACCACAGCGTGAAATTAGACTTTACCTAAATTTGTCTGAAAGCCGCACAATTCAGCTTTGATCCGGCCAAATAGCCGCCCAAACTGACCGTTGTTCGTAGCGCTACCTCGCCGCAAAGCGGTCCTTTTCAACAACGCAAAGCCGGGCTATTCACATCTGATGACATTGCAAGATGCATATCAGTCGGCCGTTGCCGCGGGCACATTGAAAGAAGACGCCGCGCAATTGGCGGTGCTTCCAGAGCTAGAGCGCGTTCGCGCGGCCTTGGGCGCCCCTGCCCCGCGTGGTTTTTTCCGCAAGGCCCCGCCGCCGATTCCCGGTCTTTACGTCTGGGGCGGCGTTGGTCGTGGTAAATCGATGCTTATGGATTTGCTGTTCG